>CAMBGF010000041.1 GCA_945866135.1 Bifidobacterium breve | reverse complement strand
CTGGAGTCTGGCTCCACCCATCCAATTGCGACAAGTTTGCGCCAATTTGCTCGCAGCCTTGGAACTGTTGCAGTAACAGCGCAGGATGTAAAAACAGTTAGTGGTTCGGGCGTTCAAGGTGTAGTAAATGGCCAACCATGCGCACTTGGATCCGTTTCTTGGCTGACCACACCGCCAGGGGAGTTGTCCCAGGCTGCCCAGCAATTTGCAGAGCGCGGCGACAGCGTGGTTGTGGTTGCAAAAAATTCCCAAACTATCGCAGTGATTGCAATAGCGGATGCCCTGGATGAAACTTCAATTTCAGCATTAGCCCATTTGCGCAAGTTAAATATCAAACCAATTGTTGCTTCCGGTGATAATGAAGGCGCAGTTTCAAAAGTTTGCAGTGAACTTGGAATTACTGACTATTTCGCAAGCAGCTCGCCGGCAGAAAAACTTGAGCTAGTTACCAAACAGCAGGATGTGGGTCAAGTTGTTGCCATGATTGGTGATGGCATAAACGACGCGGCTGCCCTGGCAAAAGCTCATTTAAGTTTGGCTATGGGATCTGGAGCTGATGTCGCAGCAAGTTCGGCCGACATAGTTTTATTACGTTCCACTATGGCTGCGGCAGTAGATGCCATTGATTTATCCAGAGCGACTATGCGCACTATAAAACTAAATCTATTTTGGGCTTTTGCCTACAACGTTGCAGCGATTCCACTAGCAATGTTTGGTTTGTTGGGACCTGTGATAGCAGCCGGGGCTATGGCATTTTCAAGTGTTTTCGTAGTTACCAACAGTTTGCGACTTCGCTCATTCCAATCTCAAGAAAACTAAACCCAGCTGGGCAGCCACATGCGTAACTGCCACATTTCATGAGAAATCGAATGACCAGTCAGTATTGGATAAAAGAAAATAGTTAAAGCGGCTGTAAGCACAATAAATGTCGTGATTGGCCAGCGCCAGAAAACTGGTCGACTACTAGTAACTTTTTGACTAGCTAAATAAAGAGTAAGCGCCAGTGCCATCACGGTGAAAGGAATGAAAGCGACAGAATAAAATGAAAATACTGTTCGCTCGGGAAAAAATAACCAAGGTATCCAACCAGCTGCAAACGCTAGGGCAATTGGAAGAGCTGCACTGTGACGACGAGCCACAGCAAAATAGAAAATAAAACTGATCGCAATAATGCCACCCCACCAGATGAATGGATTTCCCAGCGGAATTACTTCTTGGGAGCAACTGGCGCTGCCACAAGTTAATTGCGTTTCGTAGAAGAAACTTGTCGGCCTGATCATTAATGGCCATGTCCAAGGACTTGCTGAGTAACTATGGGGGGTTGCTAAGTTGGTATGAAAGCTCAGCATTTCTTGGTGATAGTGCAGCAAGCTCGCTAGTGAATCAGGTAACCAGGATTTAGTTGTTTCGCCAGCGGCCCAATTACGGTTCCAACCACCGGAAGTCGTTAGCCAGCCATACCAAGATGCTAGGTAAACACCAACCGCCAAAATAGGCATCAGCAAAGCTGGCAGAAAATCTTTAGTAAGCCAGCTCGTTATCCGCTCTAAGTTTTTGCTTCTTCGCTCGTAATCCCAAACCAACATCAAGATTCCAAACGCAGCTGCGAAGTAAAGGCCGCTCCATTTCGTAGCGCAAGCTAAGCCAAGAGCCAACACCATTGCCCAGCGCCAAATCTTAGTTCTGCCAGAGTTTGCATTATCTCGATCAATAATCAAAAATCCGAAAGCGGCCAACACGAAAAATGAAAGCGAAGTATCAAGTAAAGCGGTGCGACTCATTGCGATGTGTAAACCATCTAGTGCCAGCAATAGGCCAGCAATGGTCCCGATGGCATTTGAGTTAGTTAGTCTGCGAGCAATTCGAGCCGTCAGCAAAACACTCAGAATTCCTAAAACGGCAACCGCAATTCGCCAACCAAATGGCGTGGCACCAAAAATTGATTCGCCACTGGCAATAATCCATTTGCCCACAGGTGGATGTACTACGTATGAAGCCGCATCCGTGAAGATGCTTTGGTAATTTATCCCGTCACTTGCTAGCAGCGCTGCATCTGCATTTTCAATAACTTTTCTTTCGTAACCGAAATTCAAAAGTGAGAGGGAATCTTTTACGTAATAAGTTTCATCAAAAATTATTGCTTTAGGTTGCCCCAGATATGGCAGGCGAATAAGCGCCGCAAGCACGGTAACGCTTAATGGTCCCCGCCAACCAGCCCAACCGCCCACATTATTTCGGGCTAAATCCAAATCAAAGGCAGTGCGCCTGGGCGATTGCATAACCTCTTGCGCGGGGGAACTAGTGCTCACGGCTTAAAAATACAGGATTACCTGGCAATTGCGGAATGATGGAGGAATGTCCGGTCAGTTATTTCTTGCTGCAACACCAATTGGAAACATTGGTGATGCCTCGGCGCGTCTTCGAGAAATTCTGGTGACGGCAAATGTCATAGCTGCGGAAGATTCGCGCCGGGCACATCGACTAATTGCAGACTTAGGAATTGTCACAACTGCCCAAATTTGGTCATTTTATGACGCGGTGGAAGAAGCCAAGAGTCCAGAGCTTATCGGTCGAGTACTACAGGGCGAAACGGTAGTTGTAATTTCTGATGCAGGTATGCCGAGCGTGAGCGACCCAGGTTATCGATTAGTGCAAGAAGCTATTTCAAAAGGTGTGAGAGTTTCAGTAATTCCTGGGCCATCAGCAGTGTTAGCTGCGCTAGCTGTCAGCGGATTGCCGGTGGACCGATTTTCCTTTGAAGGATTCTTGCCACGCAAATCAGGAGAACGCCGAGCATTGTGTGAATCTTTGTTACACGAACAACGAACTATGGTTTTCTTTGAAGCGCCACACAGGTTGGTCGAGGCGCTAGTGGATCTCGAAGCGGTTTTTGGAGCAGATCGCCAAGTTGTGATTTGCCGCGAACTTACTAAAACTTATGAGGAAGTAGTTCGAGGAACTCTTGCTGAATTAATCCTTTGGAGTAACCGCGAAATTTTAGGGGAGATAACTCTGGTGATTGCGGGCGCGCAGCCACGCCCAGATGCCACACCCGAACAATGGGTGACATTAGTCCAAACCAGGGTAGAAGTTGGCGAAACGCAGCGAGATGCAATCGCAGCAGTCGCTCGCGAATTAGGGGTGCCCAAGCGAGATGTTTACGACGCCGTACTAATCAATCAGCGCGAGCGAAAAAGTTAATCGTGATTCGCTCTACACTTAATTCATGACCAGCAACAAAGCGTTTTATTTAACAACGCCGATTTACTACGTGAACGATGCACCGCACATCGGTCATGCTTACACAACAGTTGCTGGCGACCTCATGACACGGTGGCACCGCATGGCTGGTGAAGATGTTTGGTTTCTGACGGGAACTGACGAACATGGTCAAAAGGTTTTACGAACTGCAGTTGCTAACAATGTCGAGCCGCAAGCCTGGGCCGATAAATTAGTTAAAGATGCCTGGCTTCCAGTTCTTGATGTAATCGATGCTGCAAATGATGACTTCATTCGCACTACCGAGCCACGGCACACCCAGCGAGTGCAGCGATTCCTGTCCTCACTAAAAGATGCTGGTCACATTTATGAAGGTTCATATGAAGGTCCATATTGCGTGGGATGTGAAGAATTTAAACTTGCTGGAGATTTAATTGCGGGCGACGGTGACGAGAAGCTCTGCCCGATTCATTCCAAACCAGTAGAGCAAATCAGTGAAACAAATTATTTCTTTAAACTTTCGGCTTTTGCAAAAGATTTAATTGCGCATTACGAAGCAAACCCCCAAGCAATACGCCCAGAATCTGCTTACAACGAAGTTATGTCCTTCTTGCGTTCGGGTTTACAGGACCTTTCAATTTCGCGCTCAACTTTTGACTGGGGAATTGACGTTCCATGGGATCCCTCCCAAGTTGTTTATGTCTGGTTTGATGCACTATTAAATTACGCAACTGCAGTTGGACTTGGCGATGAACCAGGAAGTGCCGGAGCGCAAAAGTTTGCTAACACTTGGCCGGCTGATGTGCACTTAGTTGGTAAGGACATTTTGCGTTTCCACGCAGTAATTTGGCCAGCGATGTTAATGGCTGCGCACTTGCCACTACCAAAATGCGTTTTTGCTCATGGCTGGTTACTTGTTGGCGGCGAGAAAATGAGTAAAAGTAAACTCACCGGAATTTCGCCACAGTCCATAGTTGACTTAATTGGCTCAGATGCTTTCCGTTATTACTTCATGCGCGCCATCATCTTTGGCCAAGATGGATCGTTTTCTTGGGAAGATTTAGTTGCGCGCTATACCGCGGAGCTAGCAAATGGCTTAGGTAACTTAGCTAGCCGAGTCCAAGCCATGGTGGTAAAGAATTTCCAAGGATTGCTGCCAGCACCTGGGGAACTAACAGCTGCCGAAAAAGTGCTTACTGAGTTACTGATAAAAACTGCGACACAAGCCGACACCTGCATTCGAGCATTCGATTTCCAAACCGGAATCGTGGCAGTTAAGGAATTCATAGATGCAGTCAATCTTTATGTCACCGAGCAAGAGCCATGGACACTTGCTAAAAAGGACGATGAGCAAAGCCGCCTGCGACTTGCAACAATTCTTTATACAGTTTGCGAATCCCTGCGCGCAATATCAATTCTGTATTCCCCGCTTATGCCAAAAAGTATGGCCGCACTTTGGTCAGACATTGGTGCCAGCGAATCTAGCCTAAGTAAAAACTTTTCTGATGCAGCAGTTTGGGGACAGCTTGTGCCAGGAGTGAAAATTACCAAGAGCGAGTCATTGTTCCCACGCATTGAGGAACCAGAAGTTATTTAAGGCGCTGCGATCGCTTCATTAATAAGATCAGCAAAAACTTTTCCACCAGACTTCGTTAAATGAACCCCATCAGGTGCAAAGTATTTCTTTTTCCCCTTAGAAGCAGCCGCCCAGTCAACAAAGCGAACATTTGGAAACTCTGCGACGGTTTCGGCAATAATTTCATTATTTGGTTTCATCCAGGCTCGGGGTACTCGAACGTTCACTACGATAACTCGCTTGCGATCCGTTAAGCCTTCAATCGTTGTGCGGAGCACATCCTCACGCATAGTTCCATTGGTGCCCATATGTATGACTACCACTTGCCCAAGTTTGTTTTCAGTGCGGCGCAGTTGGACCCGCTCTGCAATGGCATTTGGTTGACGGGAAACCTGTGCATCGATAGAAATTTCCCCGAGTACCTCCCGC
This sequence comes from Bifidobacterium breve, assembly GCA_945866135.1. Lineage (GTDB taxonomy): Bacteria > Actinomycetota > Actinomycetes > S36-B12 > UBA5976 > UBA5976. Next base: position 4,567 of record CAMBGF010000041.1, on the reverse strand, counting down.
AAACTATTACGGGCTCCGAGCACGACGGAATCCCCGAACACTACTGGTGGTAGCTGGTCTTGGATTTTCTGTTGCAAGTCGGCCACTTGCTGGGCATTAATCGCTGGATCAGTGGATAACGCAGCTACCGGTTGCGCCGCAACGACGGCAACTTCATCGATCGCGGTAATTCCACCGATTCCGGTGAGATTGCCAGCATCGGGTGTCGGCACTCGATACATTCCTACCAAGCTGGTAGCCAAAACTGCGGTAGCGAGCCCAGCTGTTACGTAACTTCGCACAGCAGGTCTTGGTAATCCCAATTCGCGCCAGATCTTAAGCCGGTTACCAATTGCGCCCTGGCGAATTGGCAACTCAACCAACCGGTAAGAGAAATCAGAAATTACTAAGACAATTGCGATCTTGGCAATAAAAATCACTGGCTCTGGCCACTGCACATCGATACCTGTTCGCAGCAATACAAAAACTGGCCAGTGCCACAAATAGATTCCATAAGAACGATCGCCAAACCACTTTAAAACTGGATTGCCAAGTCGAGCGCCGAACTTCAAGCCAGGGTGGGCGATGATAACTATTAATGCTGCAGTGATTAATGAAAGAACTAAGAATCCGCCACGATAGAGCCATTCATTGAACTCGCTGACAAAAATAAAGAAGAAAGCAATGCCAGCCAGACAAAACATGCCAAGGCCATTCAGCGCAGTTGCGCGATCTGGTGTTAAGCGCCCGGATAATCGTTCAGATCGCCAAAGCGCACCAGTTGCGCAGCCAATTAATAATCCCATGGCATGAGTATCAGTACCGAAATAAACTCGGCTCGGATCATTTGGGATTGGGAAGCCGTTTGCAATGGAAAGATAAATCATCCAAGCCGTCGAAGCCAAAGCTAAAAATAATGACACGGTAAATATTTTTTGGCGAGGTGTGATTCGCCCGAGTGGCAGTTTATATAAGCCAATAATTACCAGCGGCCAAATTACATAAAACTGCTCTTCAATCGACAGGGACCAAAGATGCTGGAGCAAAGGTGGCCGGGAAATGTTTACAAAGTATGACTGCTCAAAAAATATATATGACCAGTTCAATACAAAGGTAAATGCCCAAGGCAAGTCACGCCGCACTTGGTAGGCAGCATCCATTACAAATAGTCCAGAAACTAAAATACTCGCAAACAAAACTAAAAGTAATGCCGGCAGCAATCGACGAATACGCCTTAGATAAAAATTGGCGCGATCTATTGTGTTGGTGCGAGTTAGTTCTTCAAGTAATAAGTTGGTAATCAAGAAGCCAGATAACACAAAAAAAACATCAACACCGAGAAAACCGCCGACAAGTGCTGAAATGTCAGCGTGGTAAATGATTACGGCTAATACAGCGATGCCACGGAGGCCATCTAGCCCCGGTAACCTGTTGATCACTTTTTGCCTTTTGGTTCTAGTGACAGTTTCCATAACTGCCCCATGCTCAGAATAGATTACCCAGCCACCAGTAGCGTAGAGGCGTGAGTGCAGGGAAAATAGCGTCGCCATTAGCGGGCCCCGTTGTCGATACGCACTGCCATATGGATGTGGCTTTTGACGATGAACATGAACTTGTGGATGTTACCCAAGCCATGGCTGCGGCGCGGGCAGTTAATGTTACAAAAGTTATCCAAGTAGGTTGCGATGTTGTCAGTTCCAAATGGGCTGCGCAAACTGCTTTAACTCATCCAGATGTTTGGGCAACCGTAGCTTTGCACCCCAATGCAGCAGCTCACGACACTGATTTAGCGAAATCGCTTGCAGAAATTGCCCTCCTTGCCCAGTTACCGCAAGTGCGCGCAATAGGTGAAACTGGGCTGGATTACTACCGCACCGATAAGTCGCAGGCCCAAGCTCAGCACGAATCTTTTCGCGCACACATCGACATAGCCCGCAACGTAGGTAAGCCAGTAATAATTCATGACCGCGATGCCCACGATGACGTGATTGATACTTTGGAAACTCACGGTGCGCCAGACAAAGTGGTATTCCATTGCTTTTCAGGTGATGCCCAAATGGCAAAGATTTGCGCGCAAGCGGGTTGGTACATGTCAATACCTGGTGTGGTGACATTTAAAAACGCGCAACAACTACGCGAGGCAGTCCTAGAAATTCCAGATCACTTATTACTCGTGGAAACCGATGCACCATTTTTAACGCCCGCCCCGAACCGAGGTCAGGTGAATTCCTCAACTAACCTCCCTTGGAGTGTTCGCGCAATATGTGAGGTGCGAGGGCAATCTGAGCAAGAAATTTGTGAACTTCTTTTTTCAAACGCTGCAAGGGTTTTTGGCCCCTTTTGACAAAATCCGACTTGCCTTAACGGGGTAGGTACGAGATAGCGTGGAGTTTCGAGCATTTCTGTAGCCCTGCGCACAAATGCACAAGCAAGCCAACCGGCGAGAATTCGGAGTAGTTATGACACAACGTGGTCGCCATCGCGCGCCCGGTCGTCATGCCCGCCCGAAATCCAGACGAATTTCGCTGACCACATCAGCGGTGGCTACAGCTGCGGTACTTCTTACTGGCGGTATAACTGCGGCGGCAAATAGCGATGAGCAGCCACTGCCGTACGTCGATGTTGCGGCTCTAGAAATTGACGCAACTTCGACTAATGAAATTCGAAACTTTGTGGTCAGTACTGAAGTGATTACGGTAGAAGAAGATTTAGCGTTTACCAGCACAATTATTGAGGATGCAACTATCGCAATTGGTACCGAGATTACTAAGCGAGAAGGCGAAGTTGGAAAAGTTGAAGTTGCATTTCAAGTAAAACTTGTTGATGACAAAGAAGTTATCCGTACCGAAGTCGCTCGCACTGTGATTACTGAACCGGTGCAAGAGCAAATCATTCGTGGAACTGGAGACCCGAAGAGTTTTGCAATCGCTATCAAGGTTGCAGAACAAGAAACTGGATCTAGGTCTGGCAATAAGGAATACGCAAAGCTTTGGATTAATCAAGAAAATGGTTGGAGCGAGAATCAATTTGCTTGCTTGGAGATCTTATGGTTCCGCGAGAGTAATTGGAATCATAAAGCGACAAATCCAACTTCCGGTGCTTATGGAATTCCACAAAGTTTACCGGGCAATAAAATGGCCACATTCGGTGATGACTGGAAAACGAATCCAGCGACGCAAATCAAATGGGGAGCGGACTACATTGAGGATCGATATGGAACTCCATGTCAGGCGCTCGATTTCTTTTACAACAAAAACTGGTACTAAATCTTCTGACCTGTATGCCTGAATCCACATTGCTAGGCGCCAGTGAAATTCGTGCGCTGGCCAAATCCTTAAACACCACTCCCACGAAAAAATGGGGACAAAATTTTGTCATTGACCCAAACACTGTTAGGCGCATCGTTACCCAAGCGCACGTTGGCCCACAAGATGTTGTGGTAGAAATCGGACCAGGCTTGGGTTCGTTAACTTTGGCACTTCTTCCAAATGTTTCACATGTTGTCGCAGTAGAAATTGATTCTGTTTTGGCCAAGGCGCTTCCAACTACCATCTCTAAACATGCCCCAGAATATCTAAAGAACCTGACTGTAATAACAGCTGATGCGATGCAAATTTTAGAGCTACCAAATAACCCAACTCATTTAGTTGCCAATTTGCCGTACAACGTTTCAGTTCCAGTGGTCTTGCATTTTTTGGAAAAGTTTCCATCGATTCGGGAAATCTTAGTTATGGTGCAAGCTGAAGTAGCTGACCGAATGGCAGCGCCCCCCGGTAGCAAGATCTATGGGGTACCCAGCGTCAAACTTGCTTGGTATGGCGATGTGGACCGCGCCGGTTCAATTGGTCGTAATGTTTTTTGGCCAGCGCCAAATGTTGACTCTGGACTTGTGCGACTGGTCCGTAAAGATCGAAACATTGATCCCGGGCTTCGCACCCTAATGTTTGCAATTGTTGATGCAGCTTTTGGGCAACGACGTAAAACATTGCGAACTTCACTTGGCAACGTTTTAGGTAGTCCACAAGAAGTTGAACAATTACTCAGGCTCGCTGGAATTGATCCAGGACTGCGCGGCGAGCAATTGAATTTGGAACAATTTGTGGCTATCGCACAGCAAGCCAAGAAAGTACTCTGATCTAGTGAGTAAGTCCGTGACCGTTCGAGTGCCCGCCAAGGTAAATATCTACCTTGGAGTAGGACCGCGGGAATTTTCCGGATTTCACGAATTAGCAACAATTTTTCAGTCAGTTGGAATTTATGACGAAATAACAGTGACTGCTGCTGATTCGCTAAGCGTGATTGGATTGGGCGCATTCGCAGATCAGATTCCAACAGATGCCTCGAATTTGGCTTGGCAAGCTGCCGAATTAGTTGCCAGAGCATGCGGTCAAGATCCAAATGTTTTAATTCAAATTGATAAGTCCATTCCAATTGCTGCAGGTATGGCTGGTGGTAGTGCGGATGCCGCCGCAACGCTTGTTGCCTGCGATGCATTTTGGAATGCCGGAATTGCGCGCGAGCAGCTAGATGAGATGGCAGCGACTTTAGGCTCTGATGTGCCTTTCATGCTGCATGGTGGTTGCGCATT
>CAMBGF010000040.1 GCA_945866135.1 Bifidobacterium breve | reverse complement strand
GCCATGAGCGCAATTGGTCAATTTGATGTGCGGGCAAACGCACTACAAATGGCACTAGTAGCTGCGGGAATAGCTAATGACGGCGTTGTTATGAAGCCGTACTTAGTCAGCCAATTACTTGGACCTGATTTAACTGTGTTACAAAATACCAACCCAGTTGCATTTGGTCGAGCGATGAAGTCTGAGAATGCGAAAATTTTGCAAGATATGATGGTTGGCGTGGTCCAAAATGGAACTGCCTCTAAAGCTCGCATTTCTGGACTAGTTGTTGGCGGTAAAACTGGAACTGCGGAGAATGTGCCAGGTGAACCAGCACATGCTTGGTATGTTGGCTTCGCCTCCGCTGATAGTGCCAAAATTGCGGTGGCAGTTGTGCTACAAAACGGTGGTGGCGCAGCGGAAGTCAGCGGTAATGCGCTAGCGGCGCCAATTGCTGCTGCCGTGATGCGCGCAGCACTAAAACAATAGGCAAGAATAGAAGCGCTATGCAATTTGAAAAAAGTACAGGAGATCCTAAGTGAGCACCTTCACCCAACTCGGTGATCGATACACCGTTGGCCAAGTTATCGGTCGTGGCGGGATGGCAGAGGTTTACGAAGGCACAGATAGTCGGTTAAATAGAAAAGTTGCGATCAAAGTACTGCGGCCGGATTTGGCTCGCGATCCAATGTTTCAAGAACGCTTCCGCCGAGAAGCGCAGTCTGCTGCTGGACTCAACCATCCAAACATAGTTGCGATTTACGACACTGGTGAAGATTTAATTGAAGATGGCGCAAGTCAAGTAAGTGTTCCTTACATTGTTATGGAATTTGTTGATGGCGTAACGTTACGTCAGATGCTCACCAATGGTCCGCGGATTTTGCCTGAGCGCGCACTTGAAGTGGTGGCTGGAGTTCTAGCTGCGTTAGATTATTCCCATCGCCATGGCATAGTTCATCGAGATATAAAGCCGGCCAACATTATGATCAACGCCTTTGGCGATGCAAAAGTAATGGACTTTGGAATTGCTCGGGCTATGAGTGATGCAGCAACATCAGTTACTGCCACAAGCGCTGTTATGGGAACTGCGCAATATCTCTCACCTGAACAGGCTCGCGGTGAAGTTGTAGATGCCCGAAGCGATATCTACTCAACTGGTTGCGTACTTTATGAACTTCTAGTTGGTAAGCCACCATTTAATGGTGACTCACCAGTTTCCATTGCTTACCAACATGTTAATGAGCCAGCTAAAGCTCCCTCGTCGATTGACCCATCCATACCATCAACTTTGGATGCAATTACTTTGTCTGCATTGGCTAAAGACCCGAATGCAAGATATCAAAGTGCTGCTGACATGCGCTCTGATGTTGAACGTGCGATTGCAGGTATGCCGATTGCAGGTATGCCGATTACAACTCGTGCGCCCTTAACTTTGAACCAAGATCCAGCAGATTATTTAACAACTGCGCTTCCGATCTTCCAATCTGGCGGCGTTCAAATTGCCACTGCCCCACAAAAGAATGTAAACGGAACCAAGTGGGTGGCAATTTCACTTGCAACGATCGTCGCGGCCGCCTTATTGTTTTTCATCGGAGACAAACTATTCCCTGCCGGCGCGAATACCGTAACGGTACCTAACCTCAAGGCAAAGACCGTTGAAGAAGCCAGCGCTGCACTTGCAGCTGTAGGTTTAATTCTCGGAGAGCAGACCCCACAAGCCGATAACAATGTGCCAAAGGGCGAAATAATTGGGCAGGATCCGGCATCTGGGGAATTGCTAGAGACTGGACAAGCTGTAAACGTAATTGTCTCAGCAGGTAAAGACCAAACTGGAGTTCCAAATTTAGTTGGACTGATTTCCATTGAGGCTGCAAAAATTGAACTGGAGAAAGCCTCGTTAGTTTTGGGTCGAGTTACCCCAGTTGAAAGTGATAAACCTTCCGGCACCGTACTAGAACAAGACTTAGCCGCGAACACCTTAGTTGAGATAGGAACTTTGGTAAGTATTTCGGTATCAAATGGTAAAGCTCCGGTACCAAACGTTGTGGGCTTAAGTGTTACGGATGCGAGCAACGCCCTACTTAATGCAGGGTTCTTGGTTCAAGTTCTCACGCAGGAAAATGCATCAGTGGCGCCGGGAACTGTACTTGCTCAAACTCCAGCCGCTAACGAGTTAACGCTGGAGGGAACCACGGTAACCATTACGGTGGCAGGCGCGCCAGGGTTAATCATTTGTCCTAACGGAACTACGATTCCTGCGAATCAGACTTGTCCCGTTATCGTGCCAACTCCGACACCAACGCCAACGCCAACTCCAACTCCTACGCCAACCCCCACATCAACTGCCACAACAGCGCCGTAGCGTTTGATTAATTTCATCTAGACTGGTTTTTGTGACGCGCATTCTTGTTATTGATAACTACGACAGTTTTGTTTTCAATATCGTTCAATACTTAGCTCAACTTGGAGCCAAAGTTGATGTGAAGCGCAACGATGAAGTGAGCGTTGAACAAGCTCGAGAATACGATGGAGTATTGCTTTCGCCCGGCCCTGGGACACCGGCTGACGCTGGAATTTGTAACGACATCGTGAGGGATCTTGGTGGCGTCATTCCAATTTTTGGAGTGTGCTTAGGACATCAAGTGATCGCCGAAGTATTCGGCGCAACAGTTTCCCAAGCTCCTGAATTACTTCATGGAAAAACTTCGCAAGTGTTTCACCATAACCAAGGTGTTTTGGCAAACCTACCCTCACCATTTATTGCTACTCGCTACCACTCACTTGCAGTTGAACGCGAAAGTGTTCCCCAGATTCTTGAAATTACTAGTGAGACAGATACTGGCGTTGTCATGTCACTTCAGCATCGTGAATTAGATATCGAAGGCGTGCAATTTCATCCTGAGTCTGTACTTACCCAAGGTGGCCACAAAATGTTAGCTGAATGGTTAGTTCGTTGTGGTGACTTAAACGCCCGCGAACTTGCGCAAGGATTACAGCCAGTAATTCCAAGTTAGAAATCTTGCGACTTACTGTTGTTCGATCGAGCCTTTCCAAGCTGGAATCGTAACTTGATTAATAATGGAAACATCAAAGCCCAAGTTGAAACGGTCTACATATTCACGATAAAGCGAAACTCCAGGTTCATCCGCTAATGCCTGCTGAAGTTCTGAAATATTTCCAACTGCAGTGACTACAAACGGTGGACTATAAACTCTTCCCTGCAGCGAAAGAGTGTTGCCGACACATCTAATGGCTGAGGTGCTGATGATGCGTTGGTCCATAACTTGAATTGCAGTTGCGCCACCCCGCCACATTGCATTGACTACTGCTTGCACATCTTGTTGATGAACTACAAGATCATCGGGGGCGATGCCTGGCCCTAATGCAACTCCAAGTTCCCGAGGTGCGTCGTTTAAAGATATCTCCAGCGCCGAACCCGTCACTGGCGTTAATCCAGTAACTTGCTCTAGCACAATAATTTGTGAGCTTAAAACTGGATCAACATTTACTAAGGACAGGTCATTGACTTCGCGTGAGAGAGTATCCACCTCATCCTGGAGTACCGCGACTTTATTAGCTCGATCTAAAACTAAACTGCGGAGATCTTCCAGGCCACCAGTTCGGATGTTTGTGCCATCGGCAGTTATGCCACTTGCGACAAAAAGGAATCCAGCAAGGGCAGCCGAGATTGTGACAAGAATGGTTTTAGTTCGCCGGGAAAACCCTCTCCGATAGTTATCCACAGGATATCCACTGCTGGGGAGAAATTACACCCATGTTATTTACCGCCAGCGAGTGGCAAGGGCAAATCCAACACCTATAAAGCCAAAACCGATGATTATGTTGGTCAAATTTCCCAAATCGGACATTACTGGGACCTGGCTACCTATTAAGTAGAACACCACTATCCACAGCAGTCCCAAAATGAACATTGTCACCATAGTTGGGACTAGCCATACCGGGTTTCCTATTTTGAAGGATTCCGGCACCTTAGCTGGTGGTGGGGTGTAGTCCGGCTCTTTGGACTTGCGCGACTTTGACTTAGGCATGGTTAAACCTTACCTGTATTTTCGGCGGTCTCGGCAAATGCTCGGCACAACTAACTAGCCAAATTGCCTAGTTGTTATCGGCAATCGCTAAATTACGCGTGCCATAACGGCGAAAACCAGCAAAGCCAGAATTCCACCTGTTCCAACTGCGTGGATTCGATCTCGGTTTAAGCGAGTGCCCTTAGTGAAAGTGTAGGCAACTGCTGCGCCAATTACTGCGCCACCCAAATGTGCCCGCCAATCAATATTTGGTTGCATAAAGCCGATAACCACATTGATACCTAGCAAAACCAAAAGTTGTGATACATCTGAGTTCACTTGGCGACCAATAACAATGGTTGCCGTGATCAAGCCAAAGATCGCACCACTTGCACCGACAGAGACGGTATCAATTGGCGAAAACCAATATGAAGCAACGCTGCCACCCAAAGCTGCTAGAAAATAAAGCACACCAAAACGTAAGTAACCTAAAGTTCGCTCAAGTTGTGGGCCAAGCCAATACAGCGCATACATGTTAAATAACAAGTGCAAAATACTGCCATGCAGCAAAGTGGAAGTAATTAGTCGCCACCACTCACCCTGGACTATCGCAATGGGAATCATGCCAAAGCGCAGAGCAAATCCGTTAGCACCACCGAGCAAAAGTTCTAGGACGAAAATGCTAACGCAAGTTACTAGGATCCATCGAGTCACTTTTGGCACAGTATTAAACGAGCCACCAAAGCGATTCTTAGGAACGACTGCTCGTCCGGCCGCGACACACTCTGGGCATTGGAAGCCAACCGGCGCGCTGATCATGCAGTCTGGACAAATTGTGCGATCACACCTACCGCATGAAACGTAAGCTTCACTGTCGGTATGACGGTAACAAGTATTAGTCACACTTAATCTCTGGAAACTGTAACGCTCTCGATAACAACATCGTTGACTGGGCGATCCGAGGATGCAGTTGGAACGCCAGCAATTACATCTACGACATCGCGACTTGCTTGATCTGCTACTTCGCCAAAAATTGTGTGCTTAAAATTCAGCCACGAAGTTGCGGCAACTGTGATGAAGAACTGAGAGCCGTTTGTGTTTGGTCCGGAGTTCGCCATTGCTAAAAGGTAAGGGCGATCAAAAACTAATTCTGGATGTGGTTCATCATCAAAGCGAAATCCTGGCCCACCTGTGCCCTGCCCAAGTGGATCGCCACCCTGGATCATGAATCCAGGAATGATGCGGTGAAAAATCGTGGCGTCATAGAGCGGAGTTGTTCCTTTGACTCCAGTTGCTGGATGCGTCCATTCGTGGGTTCCTTCAGCAAGTCCAAGGATCTTGTCTGCAGTTTTAGGTGCGTGATTATCAAAAATATTTATGTTGATATCGCCGTGATTGGTATGGAAAGTCATAGTTGATGTCATGTCGACAATTCTTGCACACGATTACAAATCTTGCTAAACCCCAGTGGCGAATTGTGGTTACCCAAAACAAAAGTACCCACGAAAAATCGTGGGTACTTTTGCACAATAACTATTACTTTTTACTGCCTCGAACATCAAGTACCACTGTTGCTAGCACGTCTGTGTGCAAACGAACCGATACTTCATGGCGTCCAGCGATCTTAATTGGGGCGACAAGAATGATCTTTCGCTTGTCTACATCAACAACGCGGATAGAAGATGCGATGTCGCCAACGGTAATGGATCCAAATAGTCGACCTTCACTGCCAGCACGCGCTGAAATTACAATTGGGGCTGCTTCTAAGGCAGCCTTGATTTCTAATGCATGATCTAGGTCTCGAACTGAGCGCTTATTACGTGCGCGCTTAATCTGGGTGACCTGTTTTTCCCCGCCCCGGGTCCATTGTGTTGCCAAACCCTGGGGGACTAAAAAGTTACGACCAAAGCCAGGCTTTACGTCAACAACGTCGCCAGGTCCGCCGAGTCCAGAGACTTCCTGAGTCAAAATTAATTTCATAGGTCAGCTCTCCTTATCGCGCTGTCGAGGTGTATGGAAGCAACGCAATTTCGCGCGCGTTTTTTACGGCGTTTGCGATATCGCGTTGGTGCTGGGTGCAGTTACCTGTAATGCGACGAGCCCTGATCTTGCCGCGATCAGAAATAAACTTGCGCAGAGTTGGGATGTCTTTGTAATCAATTGCAGATGCGTCTTTGCGACAAAACGCACAGACTTTCGGCTTAAATTTCTTAATTGGTGGCTTAGCCATTGTGGTGCTCCTTAGGAAGCCCGGTTCAATCCGGAATGGTAGTTCAACAAATGTTGAGGTGGATGGATGAGTTAGTTATTAAAACGGTGGTTCGTCACCAGTGGGTGCAGACGCTGCCCATGGATCATCAGATGGCGCTGCTGTTGCGTTGCCGCCACCGCTGTAGCCACTATCGCCCTTGGTAACGCGACTAACTTTTGCTGTGGCGTTTTTTAGTGCTGGACCGACATCGTCAACTTCCATTTCAACCACAGTGCGCTTTTCGCCCTCTTTGGTTTCGTATGAACGCTGCTTTAAGCGGCCAGTAACAAGAACTCGGGTTCCCTTTGTGAGAGATTCCGCAACATTCTCGGCATACTGACGCCAGACGCTGCAACGCAGAAACAGCGTATCGCCGTCTTTCCATTCGTTAGATGTGCGATCAAGTATCCGTGTTGTTGAAGCAACAGTAAATGAGGCAACAGCCAAGCCATTAGGGGTAAAACGTAACTCAGGGTCACTTGTTAGGTTTCCGATTACGGTTACCGTTACATCGCCTTGTGCCATGATTTGCCTCTATTTCACATCGAGACGCATGACTTTAGTGCGAAGCACTGATTCATTGAGTCCCAATTGACGATCTAATTCGGCAACTGCTGCAGGTGAGCAATTGACGTCAAGTAGGGCGTAAATACCTTCGCCCTTTTTGTTGATTTCGTATGCCATACGGCGACGACCCCAGATATCGACTTTGCCAACTGTTCCGCCTTCAGTCTTAATTACGTTTAAAAACGCATCAAGTGAGGGCGATACCGTTCGCTCTTCGAGCTCGGGATCTAGGATTACTACTACTTCGTAGTGACGCATTTGTGATACCCACCTCCTGTGGACTAATCGGCCACGGTCTTTCCGTGGCAGGAGGGATCAAGAACCTTTATTCTAGGGTACTTTTGGCAGTCAAAAATACCTTGTCCACAGCAAAGCCCGATAACCCTGGGCTACTTGATTTAGCTGGACAAGTACCCTTAATTTATGGGAAATCTAGCAATTGGCGCACATGTTGGCGGCGATGATCCGATAGCTGGGGCCAGCGCTCTTGGACTTGATCATATTCAAATTTTCTTAGCCGACCCACAAGGTTGGAAGAACTCAGTTTTCCCTCATCCAGATGGCGCCCAGGGACTAAAGGCGAGTGCCGAAAAAGCAAATATCGACATTTATGTCCATGCTCGCTACATCATCAATGTGGCTACCACCAATAACAAGGTAAGAATTCCTAGTCGAAAACTATTGCAAACCGATGTCGACGCGGCCGCCTCAGTTGGCGCGAAAGCAGTCATAGTGCACGGGGGCCATGTCACTGAAGGCGACGATCCGGAAGTTGGCATCGCTAATTGGGTTAAGGCGCTTACTCAACTCGATATGAAAGTGCCGGTTTACATCGAAAACACTGCTGGTGGAAAACATTCAATGGCCAGGCGCCTGGACTCTATCAAGGCTCTCTGGGGGGCAGTTGGCGATACTGGTGTTGGTTTTTGCTTAGATACCTGTCATGCGCATGCTGGCGGAATAGATATGGGAAACGTTGCTGAAACGATTCTTGCGATTACTGGACGTATTGACTTGGTGCACTGCAACGACAGCCGAGACACTTTTGATTCGGGCGCTGATCGCCACGCAAACCTTGGTCAAGGTTTAGTTGGCATGGAAGAAATATTTCACTGCTTGAAAACTGCTAATGCGCCAATTGTTCTTGAGACACCATTTGACGGTGTTGCGGCTGACTTAGCTGTGTTGCGCCAGGCTCTGTAAAAAAACTAAATCCCCAAAGATTCCCAACAGCAAAGGTAGATTCAAGACGTGCAGGTTCGCCAAATAACATCCGAAAGACATCTTGCATACATTGCTGGGCGAACTTCAGTGTCATTTCTGCAAACACCTGCTTGGGGTAAAACTAAAACCGGCTGGAGTTCGCAATCTCTGGGTTGGTTTGTGGACGAGGAACTTATCGGAGCTGCGTTAATTCTGTTACGCAAAGTGCCCAAAGTTGAAAAGTACTTGGCGTATTTACCTGAAGGCCCAGATCTTAATTGGGACAGCGCAAAAGACACTGAGCTGGCGCTAAGTGCCTTGGTAACTTTTGCTAAAGCGCGTGGGGTATTTCAACTGAAAATGGGTCCACACACTTGGGTACGGCGCTGGCATTCCCAAACACTAAAAGATGTGATCGCGCAGGGCGCAGTAAAAACTATTGGTGAAGTTGCGCCCGATGAAATTAATCCAAGTGGGCTCAATTTATTGAAACAATTACCCACCTTAGGTTGGCAACAGCGAAAAGCTGAAGCGTCAGGATTTGGCGACTTCCAGCCGCGTTACGTTTTTCAGATTGCGCTAACTGGAAAAACTGAAGAGCAAATTTTCGAGGGCTTCAACCAACAGTGGCGCAGAAATATTAGAAAGGCTGAAAAAGAAGGGGTGACCATAAAGCAGGGAACCATCACCGATCTTTCCACCTTTCATGTTTGCTACCTCGAAACAGCTAAGCGTGACAACTTCACGCCACGATCACTTGATTATTTTCAAACTATGTGGACTGCCATGCGGGAGGAATCCATTGAGAGGATCGCACTGTTCATCGCTAGCCATCCAGATCATGTTGGCGCGCTAGCGGCTACGACTATGACCCGCGTTGGTAATCATGTTTGGTATTCCTATGGCGCATCAGCTACTGCTGCCCGGGAATTGCGGCCAAGTAACGCGGTCCAGTGGGAAATGATCAAGGTAGCTATCCGCGATGGCGCAGCTGTTTATGACATGCGCGGGATTTCAGACACTTTAGATGCTGACAATCACCTATTCGGTTTGATCCAATTCAAGCTCGGAACGGGCGGGTACGCGCAAGAATATGTAGGTGAATGGGATTATATTCTTTCGCCAACTTGGGCCAAGGCTTTCGATTTCTACATGTCCAGACGGAGTTAAGTTATGACTTTTTCGCTAACCGTAGATGCAATCAAATTTCGAGCGCACCTAAGTGCGATGACGGTAAAGTTTCAAGCAACCGGCGTGAAACTTGTGCCAGTCATAAAAGGTAACGGCTACGGATTTACTCGTGAAGTTTTAGCTAAAGAGGCAAGTAACTTAGGACTAAATCGAATTGCCATTGGAACCGTTTGGGAATTATCGGAAACACTTGCGAAATTCCCTGGTGAGATCGTTGTCCTTGAGCCCTTTAATTCTTCTGACACATCGGCTGTTGCCCAGTGGAGCTCGATACTAAAAAATAATTCTGCTCGCGTGATTCTCACTCTGAGTAATTTAGATTTTGCAGCAGCGCAAGCAGCCGGGGCTTCCCTTATTTATGTGGAGGGTCTGACTTCACTTAATCGTTTTGGAATATCCAAATCAGAGTTTTCCAGTATTGCTAAAAGCCAATTAGGAACTCTTAGGGTTGTTGGCATGTCGCTGCATTTACCAATCGCCGATTCTAAGAAAATAACTGGTGCTACTGCAGAAGTTTCCAGCGCGGTTAATAGCAACAAGTTGTCTGGAAAAGTGTTAGAAATTTGGGACTGGATTGGTAAGTACCAAGAAGTTGCATCTTCCCAAAACTTTCCCATG
>CAMBGF010000039.1 GCA_945866135.1 Bifidobacterium breve | reverse complement strand
TTCCAGCTTCATCAAAAATGCTGGCACTTAAGGCGTCGTACGAAGTGATCATGGGCCATTTCTCGCCGCGTGATTTCGCATCGATTAAATCGCTGGTAGTAATTCGGCGAGATTGTTTTCCGCCATACAACGGCTCGATAGACATTTAGAACTCCACTCTCGAGGCTGCGCTGTGGCAGTCCCCGGATATGTGTCTATTGTGTCAGGGATTTAGGACCAGGTGTTAGTTGCTGAAAAAACCAGCAGATTGGCTGAAAAAAGTTAGGCCATATTTACTTACTAACTTTTCTTCGCTATTTCTTCGCTATTCGCTCCAAAAGTTAGTTAGTGGCATCCTTCGGTCTTTGCCAAAAGCTTTGCCAGAAACCTTTGGGCCAGGAGGGTATTGCCGGCGCTTGTATTCTGCGCGATCAGTTAACTTCAAAATCCGATGAACAGTTTCTGCTTCAAATCCCGCTGCGATGATTTGGGCTGCGCTTTGGTCTTGCTCGACATAAGCCTGCAAGATCGCATCTAGTTCTTCATAGTTAGGAAGTGAATCAGAATCCTGTTGCCCTGGACGCAATTCTGCGCTCGGCTCTTTAGTAATGCTGGACGCCGGGATTGGAGCAACTTCGCCGCGCTCTTTGGCTTGCGCATTTCGCCAATTCGCTAATGCCCACACATCCACTTTTGGAACATCCATAATCGGCGCGAATCCACCAACTGCATCTCCATAAATTGTTGAATAGCCAACGGAAAGCTCACTCTTATTTCCAGTAGCCAGAACTAAGTGTCCTTCTTGATTGGAAATTCCCATCAAAATCATGCCACGCACTCGAGCTTGCAAATTCTCTTCAGCTAACCCAGTGAGTGCGAGGTTTTGCAAGAAAGCCTGCATCATCGGTTCAATTTCAACCGTGCGGTAATTCAAGCCAATTCGTTTCGAACTTTCTTTGGCATCGGTCATTGAATGATTGGATGAGTATTTAGATGGCATGGAGACGCCGAACACATTTTTTGCGCCAATCGCGTCGGCTGCAATCGCAGCCACAAGAGCTGAGTCAATTCCGCCAGAGAGCCCAAGAGTTACCGTCTTGAATCCATTTTTAACAACATAATCATGCAGCGCCATCACAAGAGCTGCATAAACCTGCGCTAATGGATCAAGTCGAGGCTCGACAATTCTGGCGATGCTCATCGAGTGGTCATGAACTTTAGCGCTAGTTAGTTCGATAACTGATTCACCGGTTGGCAAGAGCGTGCTGGTTCCACTGGCTGGCAACTCAAGATCGGCAAGCAACATGTCAGTCTCAAATTGCTTAGCACGAGCAATCACATCGCCAGATTCATTTACAACTATTGAATCGCCCTCAAACACCAATTCATCTTGGCCACCGACCATGTTGACATAGGCAAGTGTCACGCTAGCTTCACGGGCTCGTCGGGTAACTAAATCCAAGCGAACATCATCTTTATCGCGTTCGTATGGTGAGCCATTTAAAACTACTAACAAGCCGGCGCCATTTGCTTTGACTTGGGCTACGGGACCACCGTCTTGCCACAAGTCTTCGCAGATTGCTACTGCGATGTCAACGCCAAATGCGCGCACAAGTACCGAATCATTGCCAGGCACAAAATAACGGTATTCATCAAATACGCCATAGTTAGGTAAGTGGTGCTTTGCATAGCTAGCTTGAATCTCACCATCATAAATAACGCCAGCACAGTTCATTGGGCCACCGCGAGGTGTGCCCAGCGTTTTCGCCTCATCATCATTAGTGCGGCGTAAGTAACCAACGAATACTAGAACTCCGCCAAGTCCTTCGGATTTCAACTTGGCAGCAAAACTTTTGGTAGCGAGCTCTGATGCTTGCTGGAATGCGGGCCGAAGCGCTAAATCTTCGACCGGGTAACCAGTGATCATCATCTCCGGCAGAACTACAACGTCCGCGCCTTTTGCCGCCGCTAACTTAACGGCCTCTAGGCACTGGGTCACATTGCCCGTTAAGTCACCCACAACAGGGTTAAGTTGCACTAAAGCCAAGCGAATTTGGGGCACAGTTAAAGCATAAATGCAGACTGTATTTTCTGTAACACAGCCGTAACGCGAGTAATTCATCATGGTCTAGTGGATAAACAAACGGAATACGTATTACGCACCATTGAAGAACGTGATATTCGCTTTGTGCGGTTATGGTTCACTGACGTACTTGGCACGCTGAAATCTGTGGCGATCGCTCCCGCTGAGCTCGAAGGTGCCTTCGCGGAGGGCATTGGATTTGATGGCTCAGCCATTGAAGGCTTTGCGCGGGTTTATGAATCTGACATGTTAGCCATCCCAGACCCAGAGACATTTTCTATTCTGCCTTGGCGCGGCGAAGAAAATAGCGTGGCTCGAATGTTTTGCGATATCCAGTTACCAGATGGCTCACCATCATGGGCGGACCCAAGGCACGTACTTACCCGGGCATTAACTAAGGCAGCGGATAAGGGATTCACTTTTTACACGCATCCTGAAATTGAATTTTTCTTATTTAAGAATCAGCCAGAAAAAGGCGTGCAGCCAATTCCTATTGACGAAGTTGGTTACTTTGATCACTCGCCAAGTGGTGTCGGCTATGACTTCAGGCGCCAAGCAATCACAATGCTAGAAGCTATGGGAATCTCAGTGGAATTTAGTCACCATGAAGGTGCGCCAGGCCAACAAGAAATTGACTTACGTTACGCCGACGCGTTAACAACCGCAGATAACATCATGACATTTCGAGTTGTCATGAAAGAAGTGGCGTTAGAGCAAGGGGTTTATGCCTCGTTTATGCCAAAGCCGTTTTCCCAGTACCCAGGTTCGGGTATGCATACTCACTTGTCGCTATTTGAAGGTGACCGGAATGCTTTCTATGAAGCGGGCGCAGAATATCAATTATCAAAAACTGGGCGCCAGTTCATAGCAGGACTTTTGCGCCATGCACCTGAAATAACAGCTGTGACAAACCAGTGGGTTAACTCCTATAAACGACTAAGTGGTGGTGGGGAAGCACCATCATTTATATGCTGGGGTCACAACAACCGCTCAGCTTTAGTTCGTGTGCCGATGTATAAGCCAACAAAAGGTAACTCCACTCGCATTGAGTTTCGCTCCTTAGATTCTGCTTGCAATCCTTACTTGTCATTTGCGCTCATGTTGGCTGCAGGCATGAAGGGCATTGAAGAAGGATATGAGCTGCCACCGGGATCTGAAGATGATGTTTGGTCATTAACTGAGCCAGAGCGAGCAGTACTTGGTATCGCTCCGCTGCCCCAATCTCTCGGTGATGCCATCAAGGTCATGGAAAAAAGTGAGTTGGTCGCAGAAACTTTAGGTGAACATGTGTTTGACTTCTTCTTACGTAACAAGCGTGCGGAATGGGAAGAGTATCGGTCACAAGTGAGCGCATATGAACTTGATAGATATTTACCGGTTTTATAAATGAAGCCGATTGTTCTAGTTATTCAGAACGAAATCGACGACCCCGTTGCCTTGGTAGGTGAGTGGATTAACGAAGTCGGTGTTGAAGTAGAAGTAGTTCACGCTTATCGCGGCGAAACTGTGCCAGCCGTATTGCCGGCGCACATTTCAGGTGCCATAGCCATGGGTGGCTACATGGGAGCAAATGATGACGTGGAATTTCCTTGGCTAACTGACGCGCGTTCGCTAATGAAGGATGTAATTGCAAATGACGTTCCATTTTTTGGGATTTGCCTAGGGGGCCAACTTTTGGCAACTGCAGTTGATGGCGTTGTTGGACCCACACCAGTTCCAGAAATCGGTATTGCAAGTTTTCGAGTTTCGCATGAGGCGGCGGGTGATCCCGTATTTGGCAAATTAGCGGGCCAGGAAGTAATTGCGGCCGAATGGCACAAGGACTACATAACGGATTTACCTGATGACGCAGTAGTACTTGCAGGAAATGATGCTTGCCCAGTTCAAGCATTTCGCGTTGGGCAAAAAGTTTATGGCGTGCAATTCCACCCAGAGATTGACGCAGAGATTTTTTCAAGTTGGGCAGCAACGGATGATGAACTTGCCAAGATTGAAAACACGATAGAGCAAGCGTGCAAAGATGTCGCTGCCTCGCAAGATCAGTTGATTAGCACTTGGCGCCCAGTTTTCCAGGCTTGGGCACAACTCGTTAAGGACTATCAGGGCGCAGTGCTGTGACCGCTTCGCGTGGCTCCTCGCAATTAGCTCGGCTAGCCCGAATGGGCTTTGCAGATACTGTTGCTTGCCAACAAGTTGTCGTTGATTGTGAAATTCTTGATTCGAAGTTGGAGTTTATCTCGGCCGCAGCTGACCCAGATCTTGCATTAGTGAGCCTTGCGCAAATTATTGGCGGTGGCGCTGTGGACGCGCAATCTTGGACAGCGCAGAATTGGCAAACTTTAGCAAAACTGCTTGGCGCCTCTCAAGGCTTAGGACAACACTTACTGCGCCACTCTGCTCACATTGGTTATGTATTGGACGCGCAAAGTGTGCCGAGCGCCGAGCAAATGCAGCAAGATTTAATTTCCAGTGTTGCAGGACTGGATTGGGACAGCGCACTGGTCGCATTACGCATTGCATATCGTCGCCAGGTGTGCGCGATAGCTGGTGTTGATCTAACTGATGGATCAAATAGCGTGACGATTTTGCCAGGTATCGCCCAAGCATTGAGCGACTTAGCAGATTCGGTATTGGCAAGTGCCCTAGTAATCGCGCGAGAGAATGTTCCAGAATCAGCCTGCGTGAACATCAGCATCATCGCCATGGGTAAATGTGGTGCCCGTGAACTTAACTATGTCAGCGATGTTGACGTGATGTTTGTGGTGGAACCCGCATTTGGCGCCACAGAAGAGCAAGCTATTGCGGCTGGCACTGACTTAGCCAAACTTGTCATGAAAGTTTGTTCGACAGTTACCTCCGAAGGAACTATTTGGGATGTGGACGCCGGACTGCGACCTGAGGGAAAATCTGGCGCGCTGGTGCGAACTTTAGAAAGTTATCTAGATTATTACCAACGCTGGGCACAAACCTGGGAATACCAAGCGCTACTTAAAGCCCGAACCATGGCTGGAGATTTTGATCTTGGCAATCGATTTGTCACTGCGATCACGCCGCTGATTTGGCAAGCATCCGCTCGACCAAATTTTGTCGGTGACGTCCAGGCCATGCGTGAGCGAGTTGCCGATTTACTGCCAGCAAAAGATGCAGATCGTGAACTCAAACTTGGCCGCGGGGGATTGCGCGATGTGGAATTCGCAGTCCAATTGCTCCAGATGGTTCATGGTCGAAGTGACACCATGATTAGAAACTCAAATACCTTGCTTGCTCTTGAACAACTTGCATCTTGGGGATATGTAGGGCGAGAAGATGCGATCGCACTTGACACTGCATACAGATTTTTGCGCACTTTAGAACATCGAATTCAAGTGCAGCGAATGCGACGTACCCACATCATGCCAACTGATGAGAGCCAACAACGCGCGCTAGGCAGATCAATGGGATTCCTACTTGATCCGAATGCTGATTTGGTCAAAGAGTGGAAAAAGCATGCCCGCGAAGTGCGACGCATTCATGAAAAATTGTTTTATCGGCCACTCCTTCAAGCGGTTGCCAAATTAGAAAATCAAGATGTAAAGCTTTCCTCGGATGAGGCCGTTAGTCGACTCGCAGCCCTTGGATATTTGGATTCAGCTGGAGCGCTGCGACATTTAGCAGCTTTAACATCTGGGGTAACGCGTCGAGCTGTAATTCAACGCACCTTGCTTCCGGTCATGCTGGATTGGTTTGCCAGCACCCCGGATCCAGACGCGGGTCTTTTTGGATTTCGGCGCGTAAGTGAAGCCCTTGGAACTACGCCTTGGTATCTTCGCCTTTTGCGCGATGAGTCAGCTACTGCGCAACGCCTAGCAATAATTCTTGGAACCAGTCGCTATGCCACCGACTTATTGCTTAGGTCTCCGGATGCAGTGAACTTGTTAGCATCCACAGACTCATTAATGCCTAGATCAGCCGTTGATTTACTTGCGGAAGCTAAAGCCACTGCTGATAGATATGACAACGCCGCAGACGCAGTTACTGCGCTTCGAGCTATGAGGCGTCGGGAATTATTTAGAATCAGCGCAGCCGACGTGCTGGGATTACTAGATATAGAAGAAGTAGGAAATGCCCTAACGGCAGTAACTACCGCAACAATTTCTGGCACTCTCTTAGCAATAATTTCCCAAACCCCAGACGCGCCGCAGTTCGCTGTAATTGCTATGGGTAGGTATGGTGGTGGCGATTTAAGTTATGGCAGCGACGCTGATGTGATGTTTGTTTATGCGGATACTCCAGAGCCGGAACAAAGCGCGCAAAGCGGCCATGCCATTGCAAATGAATTGCGCACCTTACTTATGGCAGCAAGCACTGACCCGGAACTGGCGATAGATGCTGACCTTCGGCCAGAAGGAAAAAGTGGCCCATTAGTTAGAAGTTTTAGTTCGTTTGCCTCGTACTACGAAAATTGGTCATCAGGTTGGGAGTCGCAAGCTTTACTTCGCGCCAAATTCGTTGCCGGCGACCATGAGCTTGGGGAAAGATTCATTGCGTTAATAAATCCGATTCGATTCAATCCAGAAGGATTAACGCAAGCCCAATTGCGCGAAATCCGCAGGTTGAAAGCACGGATGGAATCGGAGCGCTTACCTCGGGGAGTTGATCCAAGCTTGCATACAAAACTTGGCCCTGGCGGACTTTCAGATGTTGAATGGCTAGTTCAAGTAAAGCAACTTGAGTTTGGATCCAGCATCCCGGAAATCACAATTACTGAGACCATGCCGGCGCTGCGCCTGGAAACTGCGCACGAACTTATTTCGCAGGCCGATCAATTGGTTTTGACACAAGCTTGGCGACTCGTGATGCAAGTACGAAATGCCGTTATGTTAGTTCGTGGCAAGGCATCGGACATGGTGCCAACTGACTTAGTTGAACTTGCTCGCGTCGCACATTTATTGGGTTACGGAGTTCGTGGTGGCGGGGAATTTACTGACGAGTACCGCAGATTAACGCGCCGAGCACGCGCGGTCTTCCGGCGCGAATTTTATGGTGAAGTAGAAAGTTCTTAGCGAGCTTGCCAAACGGCAATTGCGCCAGCTAGATCCTCTAAAGCGGTTCCAACAGATTTAAAATATGTAACTTCTTGTGTCGAAGTTCGTCCTGGATGCGTTCCTCGGGTCAGATCATGTAAATCAGCAAGGATGTCATCACGAGAAATAACTCCTTGCGAAATTGGAATTGCTAAGTCGCCACCTTCTTTGAGCGCGCCAGTTCGGGTATCACAAAACAAGGAAGCCATCGAAACCAATTCGTCGTCAGTTTCGCGCATAGTTGGGGTAAATGCTCCAACTGTGTCGATGTGAGTACCTGGCTTTACCCACTTACCAAAAATAAGGGGAGTAGTGGTGAGAGTTGCCGCGCAAACTATGTCACTCTTGCCAACTGCAGTAACTAAATCAGGATGAGAAGTCACTGGCAAACCTTGATCACGCAATTCTTCAGCAAGTTCGTGAGCGCGTCGAATATTGTGATTCCACAAAAATACTTCAGTGATTGGACGAACCGCCATGTGGGCGCGAATCATAAATGGACTCAGTGCGCCGGTGCCGATCATGGTTAATGTCGAACTTTCTGGGCGCGACAAATAAGAGGAAGCTAGCGCAGAAGCTGCTGCAGTTCGCCACACCGTCATGCGAGCGCCATCCATTGTTGCCAATGGCTGACCAGTGTTTCCATCTATTAAGTAGTACAAGCCGTGGATACTTGGTAAATCGATTTGACCGTTACTTGGGTAGACCGCAACAAGTTTTACACCTATAAAATTTTCAGCGCCAGGTCCAGTCCAGGCCGGCATAAGTAACAGGGCATTTTCTACTTCGGCGCCGTTGTGATCAAACCCAGGCATACCGTGATGTTGTCGCATCGGCGTAGTCCAGTTACCAGCAAAAGCGCTGCGCAGACTCTCAATCAAGTTTGGAAACGTAAGGGAATTATCTAGTTGCGCCTGATCAAAATGTCGCATGGCATACTCCTAATTAAGTAACTCGCTTTAGTTGACTACAGGCTATCTAAACCACCATTGGTGTCTGGGTGCAGGGCAAAAACCACTCATGTAGGCTAAATGGACGTGGAAAGCGCAACTTTATGACGACTTTTATTTAAGGATGGATCGATATGAGTACCCAAGCCGTAACTGGAGTATTAGCAGATTCCTGGGCAACTAAGTCCCGAGTTCGTAATGCTGTTTTAGTGCTGGGTCTAACCGGCTTCACTGCGCTAGCAGCCCAAGTAGCAATCCCACTTCCTTTCACGCCAGTGCCACTCACCCTGCAAACATTTGCAGTTCTTGCCGGCGCAGCTGCGCTTGGCGCGGAGCGCGCAGTGCTGGCGCAAATTCTCTACATCACGTTGGCAGTTGCTGGCGCACCAGTTTTGGCAGGTGGGGCAAGTGGCCGCGAAGTAGTCGTTGGCGCAACTGGTGGTTACTTAATTGGTTTTGTTTTGGCTTCATATGTAGTTGGCAAAGTTTCTAGCCGTGGCGCGAGCACTAAGAGTTCCACCACGGCGCTTGCTTTCGTAGCCGGAAGTTTTGTTATTTACGCCCTTGGCGCACCGTGGTTGGCATACACAACAGGCAACACAATTACTTGGGCAGTCATTAACGGTGTTGCACCGTTCTTAGTTGGCGATTTAATTAAGGCAGTTGCCGCAGGCGCAGTATTACCTTTAGCTTGGAAGCTAACAAAATCTAAGTAGGTTTTGATTTCAAACTAGGCGGGCGCAAATAGTCAAAGCACTGCAAGCGCCAAAAGGGTAACTGCGCCAGTTACACTCTTGGGTCCAATTCGGGAAAAACACCCAGTACTTAGAATTTGTCTGTGCGCTGGATGATGTTAAGTTTTTCTGGATTCGGACATTTCGGTCATATCTACTTAAATTCAATTGTGAATAGATAAGGTGTGTATTGGCAACGTAGCGAAACAGACACAGGACGGGTACTCAAATGCTGGAATTAGTGCTTAGCGATGAAGCCATCTCGCCACGAGTTGAACTACTTGACGGTCCGCGGGTTCGCTTGACCATCAGTGCCAGCGAAAACATTGCCCAAGGTTTAGATCTTTGTCGAACTGAATTGTTGTACGCAGTGGAGACGGCCCTGGTAAATCTTCTTGAAGTGGAATCTGCTCCGGCTAGAATTTTTGTGCGCAGTCCGAATCTAAACGAAGTTATTGCAACAGTAGATCCAGAAGTTATTTACGGATCACAAGCGATCGTTAGGCCCTAAAATCTCTAGCGCTTTTAGAATTTCTGCTGGAGATGATTTAAGCGTTCTGCACAGATTAGGCAAGAGTGCAATGCTCGGCCGCGTTTCTAAGGAAAAGTAGCGGTAAAGATTTCCGCGATTTATCTGGATTTCTTGGGCGACTTCTTCTAGTGAGTTATAACCAAGCTTGTCCATGCGCTCACGTAGCCATGCCAAGCCAGTTGAATTACTGGTGGATCGAAGTGACGTTTTTACCATGTCAATTTCTCATTCCTTGAATCCCGAAAATTAAGGAGTTCTTTCAGTATTACACATGTTTTAAGCCCCACGCGGACTTCCTGCTATTCTGCTGGCGATTCCAAGTCAGCGAGCACTTCAATTTTTTGCGCGTCCGATAGCGGTTTATTCGCCTCAGGCAACCTTGCGGCTGCGTACCACCAGACATACATTGTGGAAATTATCAAGCCCAAAGAAACTCCGGCAAGGGCTAATTGTGGACTTATGTTTTCAACTAAGTAGCCACCGAGTGCGATGCCACAAGCCATAGTGGACCCTTCAACTGCCCAAAGCCAAGCTTGAGCAGATGTGGCTGTTCCAATTGGGCGAACCGCCTCCAGGACTTCCCAGTGATATACCTGAGCAAATCCCATACCAAGCCCAAGTAGTCCAAGGACTATGCCCATTGACCAACCCGGTTTTGTTAAGGCCAACGGCAGGGCGACAACTGAGGCAACCAAGCTGGCAATTTTAAATCCCTGTAGCGGAGTAGTTAGCGACTTTCGGGCGCCGATTATTAGCCCGCCTAAAATACTGGCGCCTGCCAAAGTCGCTAACAGCGGCGCAGAGAGCCCAGGAGTTCCTTGCAAAGTCGCATAGGAAGGTATTGAAATTTCCAACAAACCCCAAGCAAGTCCAAAGACCAT
>CAMBGF010000038.1 GCA_945866135.1 Bifidobacterium breve | reverse complement strand
ATTTCGGATATGCCAGAGGAAGCTGGCGATGATGAAGGAACCGTTTTAATTCACGAACTTGTCGAAGACCTTTCTGCTTACTTAAGTAACCGAGCCGGTGCTGGCGTTAAATCACTTGCTGATGTAATTGCGTTCAATAACGAGAATGCCGAATCAGAGTTAAGCCACTTCCATCAAGATTATTTTGATCAAGCACTGGCCTCTGGTGGCCGTAATGAGATTTACCACCACGCGCGCGAGCGAAATCTCGAGTGGGCAATTAATGATGTGTTATCACCAGCGCTATACGAAGTTGATGTTCTAATTGGAGTGCCGTACGCGCCTGCCTGGATTTCTACTTTAGGTAAAGGCGATGATTTTTCTGATGCCAGCTGGATGACTCATGCTCCAGCGATTGCTGGTTGGCCAATTGGATCATTACCCATGGGAACAGTCAATGGCTTGCCCGTTGGCCTTGGAGTTGCCGCTCGAGTAAATGATGAACCTGGTTTAGTTCGCGCTATGGCAATCATTGAACGAGTACTAGATCTGGGAGTTTTACGCCCAACCTTTATTCGTTAATTTCACTTACTTACTATTCGGATACGCCGAGTTTTTCAAATAGCAATTCCCGAACGCGAGCTGCGTCTGCTTGACCGCGAGTTGCCTTCATGACAGCGCCAACAACGGATCCAGCCGCGGCGAGTTTTCCTGACTTAATAGTTTCAGCGACTGCTGGGTCTGCAGCTAATGCGTCATCAATCGCAGCTAGCAGTGGACCATCATCGGAGACAACTGCCAATCCGCGAGACTTAACAATCGTGTCAATATCTCCCTCACCAGCAATTACACCTTCAAGTGCTTGTCGGGCTAACTTGTCGTTCAGTGCTCCAGTGGAAATCAATTCCTCCAGGCGCTTCAAGTCTGCTGGCGTTACCGGCATATCTTCTAGCTCAATCGCGCGATCGTTTGCAATTCGAGAAAGTTCCCCAGTCCACCATTTGCGCGCTGCAGCAGGTTCAACGCCAGCGTCAACCGCGTCAACAATCAGATCTAGTGCTCCAGAGTTAACAACCGTATTCATATCGATCTGACTCAAACCCCAGTCTGCAACTAACCGGGCTCGACGTACTGCAGGATTTTCTGGGATTGTTGCGCGCAATTCTTCAACCCACTCGCGCGATGGCGCAATCGGCAACAAATCAGGTTCTGGGAAATATCGGTAATCTTCAGCATCTGACTTTGTGCGACCCGAAGTTGAGATGCCGGTATCCTCATGCCAGTGACGAGTTTCTTGAATAACGGTATCCCCTGCGGCCAAGCGGGCAGCATGACGCGTTACTTCGTAACGAACCGCGCGCTCAACTGAACGAAGTGAGTTCACGTTCTTAGTTTCAGAACGAGTGCCTAATTTTGATTCCGGAGTATCTCGAAGAGATAAATTAACATCGCAACGAAGTGAGCCTTGTTCCATCTTTACATCCGAAACCCCAAGCCCACGAAGTATGTCGCGAAGCGCAGCCACATAAGCTTTTGCAACTTCTGGTGCATATTTACCAGTTCCAGTAATTGGCTTAGTAACAATTTCAATTAGTGGAATTCCGGCGCGGTTGTAATCAACAAGTGAGTAATCAGCGCCATGGATACGACCAGTTGCGCCACCGACGTGTGAGTTCTTGCCCGTGTCTTCTTCCATGTGGGCGCGCTCAATCGGCACTCGGAAAGTTTTTTGGCCCTCATCTGTTTCAATGTCAACGTCTAAGTAACCTTCAAATGCAATCGGCTCGTCGTATTGCGAAGTTTGAAAGTTCTTCGGCATATCTGGATAAAAATAGTTTTTGCGGGCAAATCGGCACCACTGCGCAATTTCGCAGTTAAGCGCAAGCCCAATTCGAATTGCGGATTCCACACCAATTTTGTTAAGTGTCGGCAATGCCCCAGGTAGACCTAGACATACTGGACAGACATGAGTATTTGGCGCAGCACCAAAAACAGTTGAGCAGCCACAGAACATTTTGGTATGCGTGCCAAGTTCAACGTGGACTTCCAAACCCAATACTGGATCGAACTTGGAAATTGCTTCGTCATAATTCATTGTTGCTTCAGCCATTACGCACCTGCCAACTCTGGCGCCAGACCCAGGATTGGGCCACCCCACTTGGCTAACAATTCACGTTCAATTGCAGCGCCCACGTTATAGAGACGATCATCTGCCATAGCTGGGGCGATAATTTGCAACCCAACTGGCAAATTGTCCTCAGGGGCAAGACCAATTGGAAGTGACATACCTGGCAAGCCAGCCATGTTTACCGGAATCGTCGCAACGTCATTTAGATACATCGCCAGTGGGTCATCTAGTTTCTCACCGATCTTGAACGCCGTTGTTGGCGCAGTTGGCGAAATCAAAACATCCACTTTTGCGAACGCAGCATCGAAATCTTGCTTAATCAGCGTTCGGACTTTTTGCGCCTGGCCGTAATAAGCGTCGTAATAGCCAGCTGAAAGTGCGTAAGTTCCCAAAATGATTCGGCGAATTACTTCAGGACCAAATCCAGCGGCCCGAGTTTCACTCATGACTTGTTCGACTGACTTTGTGCCATCATCGCCCACGCGATTTCCAAAGCGAATTCCATCAAACTTCGCCAAATTACTTGATGCCTCACTTGGCAAGATCAAGTAATAAGCAGCCAGCGCCGCTGGGAAACTTGGGCAAGAGACTTCAACAACCTCAGCGCCCAGACTCTCGATCAAGGCAACGCTTTCTTCAAATCGCGAGCGCACACCCACTTGATAACCTTCGCCGCCAAGTTCCTTTACAACGCCAACTTTCATGCCTTTAATGTCGCCGCGCTTGGCTGCGGAAATTACATCTGGAACTGGTGAGTTGATCGAAGTTGAATCCATTGGATCGTAGCCAGCAATAACACTATGAAGTAGCGCAGTATCAAGTACGTTTCGGGCGCAGGGTCCGGCTTGATCAAGTGAGGATGCCAAGGCAACCAGACCATATCGACTTACCCCACCATATGTTGGCTTTACACCGACAGATCCGGTAACTGCTGCTGGTTGCCTGATTGAACCACCAGTGTCAGTACCGATTGCAAGTGGCGCTTCAAAAGCAGATACACACGCCGATGAGCCACCGCCAGAACCACCTGGAATTCGCTCTAAGTCCCATGGGTTATGAGTGGGACCAAAAGCTGAATGCTCAGTTGATGAACCCATGGCAAACTCGTCCATGTTTGTTTTACCCAAAATTACGATGCCAGCTTCGCGCAACTTTGTAACGACAGTTGCGTCGTATGGCGGGATCCAACCAGCAAGAACTTTTGAACCACAGGTTGTTGGAAGTCCGTTAGTCGCAAGGATGTCCTTTAGACCCAGTGGCACGCCAGCCAGAACTGAAAGTTTTTCCCCGGCTTTAACTTTGGCATCTACTGCGGCGGCGCTAGCTAGCGCACCTTTAGTGTCAACGTGCAAGAAGGCATGTACTGCGCCATCAACTGCAGCAATTCGATCCAGATGAGCTTGGGCAACTTCAACAGCTGAAACTTCTCCCGATGAAACTAATCCAGCAAGTTCTGATGCATCTTTTCTAATGAGGTCAGACATTCTTACTCCTCATCCAAAATACGTGGCACGCGGAATCTTTCATCTTCAACGGCAGGAGCGCCAGAAAGTGCCTGCTCTGCAGTTAAGGAAACTCCAGGTATGTCTTCGCGAAAAACGTTTGTCATCGGAATTGGATGGCTCATGGCTGCAACATTTGAAGTATCAAGGCTAGAAACTTCGGCAACGGCATTTAAAATTGCATCCAACTGCTTGGCGTAGTGGCCCAATTCGTTGGCAGGGATGTTGATACGAGCCAGATTAGCTAAATGCGCTACATCTTCTTGTGAAATCCCAGACATGGTTCAATTCTATTGGGAACTTTGTTACCCGAGTTTCGGCTAGTTCAAGCCCAGGTGCGCTCTTGCAGCCTCTGGCCCATCATCGAGCAAGATCTTGAATCCCGCTTCATCCAAAATTGGTCGCCCTAGTTCGATTGCTTTTGCTTCCTTAGATCCCGCGCCTGGTCCGATGACAACAAAGTCGGTATTTTTTGAAACTGATCCTGAGGCTTTGCCGCCCCGACTGGTAATTTCTTGCGCAGCGCCATCGCGAGTGAAGTCCACCAAAGTGCCAGTAACCACGATAGTTAAACCAGCAAGTGGTTGTGGTCCAATTTCAACTAACGCTTGCTCCAGTACTACACCAGATTTTTTCCACTTTTTAATAATGTCCAAATGCCAATCTTCGGCAAACCATGCCTCGATGGTTTCGGCAATGGTTTGCCCAATACCCTCAACTTGTGCCAACTTCGCCGTTGGCGCTTTTGAAATCGCATCCAAACTATTAAATTCTCGGGTTAGCGCTTGCGCAGTTGGCGGCCCAATGTGGCGCATAGATAGCGCACAAATAAAGCGCCAAAGTGGCTTAGTCTTTGCAAGTTCAAGTTGAGCTAGAAGTAATTTTGCATTTTCTCCAAGTTCCCGAGTTACGCCTTTAACAAAAAAGTCACTGCGCTGCAGATCTTTTGCAGTCAGCGCAAACAAATCGCCCTCATCTGAAATAATTTTGTCTTCCAGAAGTGCGCGCGCAGCTTTCTCGCCAAGCCCTTCAATGTCTAGCACGCTTCTAGAACCCAAATGCTCTAATCTCCCGCGAAGTTGTGCTGGACAGCTTCGGGTATTCAGGCACCTGAGATCTTTATCATCTTGTTTTTCAGTGGCTAACTTGCTGCCGCACTCTGGGCACTTAGTTGGCATTTTGAATGCTCGCTCGGAACCATCACGTAATTCCACAACCGGACCAAGAATTTCTGGAATGACATCACCGGCTTTACGCAAGAAGACCATATCCCCCAATAACAAACCTTTACGAGAAACTTCAAAGCCGTTGTGCAGTGTTGCAAACGACACAGTTGAACCTGCAACAAGAACTGGTTCGACGGCAGCTCGCGGGGTAATTCGGCCAGTGCGTCCAACTTGAACACCAATAGCAAGGAGTCGAGTGCGCACAACCGTCGGTGGATACTTAAATGCAATCGCCCATCTCGGTGCACGCGCGGTAAAGCCAAGCTGATCCTGCTCAGCAAGGCTGTCGACTTTGATCACAACGCCATCAATGTCATGTTCGATGTCATGGCGATGCTCACCGTGATGCGCGATGTATGCCTTTACATCTGCAATTGATTTAACAACTTTTACTCGATCTGAAGTTGGTAGTCCCCAACTTTTCAATAATTCATAAGCATGTGACTGAGCAGAAATTTCCAACCCGTCATGAGCTCCAATGCCGTGCACAATTAAGCCAAGTCGAGATAACGCGCTGGTTGCGCGCAGTAATTCCTCAACATGTTTTGCCAAGGACATTGCCTGCTTAGAATCAGGCTCCTTACCTTCAGCGCGCTTTTTTGCATCTGCTACCGCTTCGATGCGCTTGTCGATGAGCTGGCGAAGTGTTCCAGCAGCTGCGTTTCTTGGATTTGCAAAGGCAGTTCTGCCTGTTGCAGTTACCTCTAAATTGATTTGATCAAACTCCGCGAGTGAGAAATAAACCTCACCGCGAACTTCCAGTAACTCGGGAAATGCCGTGCCTTTAGTTGCTTTAAGTTTCTTTGGGATACAAGTTAAGTACTCCATGCTCGCAGTGACATTTTCGCCAACACTGCCACTTCCTCGCGTTGCCAATGTTTCGAGTTCACCATTGCGATAGACCACATTAATTGCCAAACCATCAATTTTTAGTTCACATAAAAAATTGTGATCTCCAACTCGAGCAAACCAAGCATC
Source organism: Bifidobacterium breve (assembly GCA_945866135.1). Lineage (GTDB taxonomy): Bacteria > Actinomycetota > Actinomycetes > S36-B12 > UBA5976 > UBA5976. The sequence goes on along the minus strand of CAMBGF010000038.1, from coordinate 4,439 downwards.
AAGTTCGGCCAGATCAAAAACGTTATCCAAACTCCACATTCGAGAAGGATGTTCAAACTCTCCGAATTCCCCGGCTGCTTCCCCGCCTACACTCTGCGTTGGTGAATCAGCGCTAACTAATTCTGGAAATTGAGTTTCGATCTCAATTAGTTCTTGAAATACTTTGTCGTATTCCGCATCTGAAATTGTGGGTTTATCGTGGCTGTAATAACTAGTGCGAGCGGACTCAATTAACTCCACTAATTCATTTCTGCGGCGCCGGACAGTAGCTGGAATGCTCACTGATCAACCTCCACTAACGCCCGCGAAACCTCACTTAATGACTCCATTATCTCGCGAGCCTGTGACAGTGGCATATCAATTAAGTCACATGGCGGAGATAAAAGTATGTGAGTGCTCCAGTCTTCGTCGGAATACCCGATTCGCCCGCCAAGTCTGCGAACTCCCGCAACAGCTCGCGCAGTTGTAGTCGGCATGATGCCCAGAATTACAAAGCCGCCACTATCTATTTGTTCACCCAGAAAATCTGTTGCTTTGTCGCCCACTAATGCGACATCGTAGGAAACGGCAGAAATGCCTGCTTGCCGAATTAAGTCAAAGGGAACTTCATCGGCGCAACTGTGAACAATTGTGATTCCAGCATGCGAATTTCGAATCGAAGTCAAAGTACTTCCCACCAGCGTTGGTTCAACAGCAGAATATGCCGACCATCCACTTTGAGTTGGAACGCTGCCGCGTAAAACATCCCGCAACAGCGGCTCATCAAACTGAACTGCAATACGTGCCTGCGGCAACCGGCGAGAAACATCAGCGACGTGACGCTCTACTGTGGTTATCAAAGCTTGTGTTAGATCTTTAACTGCGCCCAAGTCGCGAAGTAGCATCTCACCCGATCGAGTTTCCAAACTTGCAGCCAGAGTCCATGGCCCAACTACTTGAATCTTGAAGTCGCCAGCAAAACTCTCGTATACGGCTTCAATCTCATCTAAGTCTTGGCTCATAAAGGATGCAGCGCGCAACATATCTTTTCCGCGCGCACTTGTTAAACGCCAGCCCATTGGAACTGTGGAAACTGAAAAATCATTTGCAACCTGAGAAATTAATCCCATAGTGCGCCCAATCATTTCCGCGCCTGGGCCACGTTCTGGAAGTTCTGCTAAGTGCGGGAAGTCCGGACAAACATCGCGAATGGTTACTGCAACTTCGTGGACATCAATTCCTGGCCAAGCACCAACACCAGTAATGGCTGCAGGTTGCACTACAAAGACGCTGATCGACGCGAACGCGAGACTGTTGCGCTGCCAATAACGCGGGTTCCGTCATACAAGACAGCTGCTTGACCTGCGGCTAGTCCGCGCAGAGGTTCATCAAGTTGGATAGTCACCATGTTCTCGTCGTTAAGGTAAACCGTTGCAGGCAGAGCATCACCATGCGCGCGGATTTGCACATGAATTCGATCGCCATTTGCTGGCAGTGCTCCGGCCCAACGAGGCTTAATTGTTTCAATTAAATCAATTTCAAGCAGAACTGGTGGACCAATCATCACTAAGTTTTTTGTTACGTCAACATCAACGACATACCGACGTTCACTATCTCCCGTTGGATTACCAAGTGCAAGTCCGCGGCGCTGGCCAACAGTAAAAGCATGCGCGCCAGCGTGGGTGCCAACTTTATTTCCGGTCTCCGCGTCAATTACTTCACCTGGCACAGATTCAATCTGACGAGATAACCAACCCGCAGTATCACCATCAGGAATAAAGCAAATATCGTGACTATCTGGTTTGGCAGCTACTAAAATTCCGCGACGCTGGGCTTCAGCGCGAACTTCAACTTTGGTGCTGTTACCTAGCGGAAACATCGAATGGGCAATTTGTTCTGCAGTTAATACCCCAAGAACATAAGACTGGTCCTTAAGCGGATCAATAGCGCGGTGAAGTTCAGGTCCACTTGGACCTTGAAAAACTTGCGCATAATGGCCAGTGCAAACGGCGTCAAAACCAAGGGCCATGGCGCGCTCTAACACTGCTTCGAATTTAATGCTTTCGTTGCATCGCAAACATGGGTTTGGTGTGCGTCCTGCTGCATATTCAGAAATAAAGTCTTCAATGACTTTTTCTTGGAACTCTGAGGAAAGATCCCAAACATAAAAAGGCGCACCCAGCATGTCAGCAGCGCGAAAAGCATCATTGGAATCTTCGATTGTGCAGCAACCTCGGGCGCCGGTTCGATGCGACTGTGGATTGCGGGAAAGCGCCAAATGAACGGCAGTTACATCATGGCCGGCATCAACAGCGCGGGCTGCCGCAACGGCTGAGTCCACGCCGCCAGAAAGTGCAGCAAGTACTTTCATTACACACGCACCGGCGCAGTAGTTACTTTAGGAACTCCGGCGCGCTTAGCTCGCGCAATTGCACTGGGCAATGCTGCAATTAGCGCATCAACATCTGCTTGCGTGGAATTCCAACCTAAACTAAAACGCAATGTGCTTCGGGCTTGATCCTCATCGGCGCCCATTGCAACCATGACATGTGATGGCTGTGGTACGCCAGCATTACATGCGGAACCGACGGAACATTCAACGCCTTGGGCATCAAGCAACATAAGTAACGAATCTCCAAGGCACCCTGGGAAAACGAAATGTGCATTATTTACTAGACGATTAGTTATTGCCCCGCTGTAAGTAGCATCTGGCGCAATCTCTTTGACTCGCTTAACTAAGTCATCACGCAGAGCAGCCACTCGAGAAACAGTTTCAGCTTTTCGAGCGGTTGTTATTTCTAGAGCAGTTGCAAATCCCAAAATTGCTGGGGTGTCCAATGTGCCAGAGCGAACATCACGTTCTTGGCCACCACCGTGTATCAATGGTGTGACATGGCAATCACGACTAATTATTAATGCGCCAATTCCATGTGGGCCGCCCACTTTGTGCGCCGAAACACTCATTGCGCAAACACCAAGTTTTGAAAAATCTAAATCAAGCCAGGCTGGAGCTTGAACTGCGTCAGTGTGAAATCTGATTCCAAATTCTCGAGTAACTTCAGTTAAAGCTGTGATGTCACTAATCGTGCCAACTTCATTATTTGCCAGAATCACACTTACTAACGCAACGTTAGTTGGATCCGGGCCCAGTGCTTCGCGAAGCGCTGCTACCGTGATTTCGCCGCTGGCATCAGATTTAATCCAAGTAACTTCAAAACCTTCGGATTCACCGAGCCAGCGAACTGGGTCAAGCACTGCGTGATGTTCGGTACTTCCTGCGACAATTCGGTTTCGACGCGGATCTTTAGTGCGCTGATCCCAAGCAATTCCCTTAATTGCAATGTTGTTGGCTTCGGTGCCGCCGGCCGTGAAAACAACTTCGGCAGAACCACAACCCAATGCACGTGCAACGCGCTCGCGGGATTCCTCAACTTGGCGTCTGGCTTTACGCCCAGAGGCATGGAGCGAAGACGGATTGCCAGGTTTGCCCAGCAACTCGGTCATGGCCGCAACGGCCTCCGGAAGCATTGGGGTCGTTGCAGCGTTATCTAAATACGCCACGTTCTTATTCTAGTTGAGTTAAATGAATAACGAGTTTTCGCAATATCGCGAAAACTCGTTATTTCTAGGGTCTTTATGGCTTTAGTTAACTACTTACGAGCAGTTACCAGCGCAGTTAATTCTGGCACCACTGAATGTAGGTCGCCGATCACGCCAAAGTCAGCTAAGTCAAAGATCGGTGCATCGCCATCCTTGTTTACAACAACCACTGTTTTGGAAGTTTGCATTCCAGCGCGGTGCTGAATAGCGCCAGAAATTCCACTTGCTAAGTAGAGCTGTGGTGAAACGGTCTTTCCAGTCTGACCAACTTGGAACTGGTGCGGGTACCAACCTGCATCCGTTGCTGCGCGGGATGCGCCAACTGCTGCGCCAAGGGCGTCTGCAAGTGGCTCAATTATTTTTGTAAATCCTTCGTCGCTTCCCACGCCGCGTCCCCCAGAAACTACAATCGCCGCTTCAGAAAGATCTGGGCGCCCACTCTTGGCAACTGAAACTCGGTTAACAACTTTTGTCGCACTCGCACTTGCACTTATGTCGGCAACAACATCAACTCGAGTTGCGGTGCCTCCTGATTGCACTGGCGCAATGGAGTTTGTGCGAACTGTGATGATTGGGGTGCCCTTAGAAACTTTGGAGTGCACGATAGTTGCGCCACCAAAAACATTTTGAGTTGCAATGACATCAGCCGAGACTGCAACAGCGTCAGTAATAACACCCGAGTCCACAGCGATTGCCAGGCGGCCAGCAATCTCTTTGCCATCAGCTGAGGAAGGAATTAATACTGCGGCCGGAGATTTTTCTGCAACAAGTTTTGTCAGTACTTCAACTTTCGGAATCACTACGTGATCCAGCATCGCTTGGCCATCAGCAACGTAAACAATTTTTGCGCCGTGCTCACC
>CAMBGF010000037.1 GCA_945866135.1 Bifidobacterium breve | reverse complement strand
TTAACCATTACCGAATTACCTGCCCGTTGTTGCGTTTCAATCCAGCGAGCTACCGCAGTCTTTAAGCCTGAGAACGAAACATCAAAACGATGTTTAGCCATATCTTTTGGCGAGGTTAATCCTCGTGGAAAATCAATGGCATTTGGATTCCCAGTTTGCGCAGCTTGATCGATGTATGGCCCACCTGGAAACGGTAAGCCAAGCACGCGAGCAATCTTGTCGAAGGCTTCACCAACTGCATCGTCAATAGTTTGACCAAGTTGAATTACATCTTGCGTAATGTCTGGAACTAGCAACAAAGATGAGTGACCGCCCGAGACCAACATTGCAATACTTGGCTCATCCAGCGGTCCATGTTCAAGTTGGTCAACACACACGTGGGCGGCTAAATGATTTACCCCATAAATTGGCTTACCGAGGGAAACTGCAAGGGATTTCGCGGCAGCAACTCCAACAAGCAACGCACCAGCTAATCCTGGCCCAGAAGTAACTGCGATGGCATCAACGTCCGCCAGCTTGATATTCGCAGTCTTACAGGCGCGTTCAATTGTTGGCACCATAGCTTCCAAGTGAGCTCGACTTGCGATCTCAGGTACTACTCCCCCAAATCGTGCATGTTCATCAACACTTGATGCGACTTCGTCGGCTAACAAAGTGGTGCCTCGCACAATTCCAATTCCAGTTTCGTCACACGAAGTTTCAATTCCCAAGATCAATGGCTCAGACATTAGCTACTCGCTTTCGCATAATGTTTGCATCAATTGTGTTCCCGTAATACTTTCGCCGGATATCAATTCGCTCATATCCACGAGTGGCATACATCTTTATCGCTGCTTCGTTGTCACTGCGAACTTCAAGAAAGATTTCTCGAACATTTCGAAGGGCTGCTTGAGACTCAAGCCAATCCATCAAGGCAGTGCCGATACCTTTTCCTTGCTGACCACTTGCAACTGCCACAGTATTCACATCGCCCTGTTTGCCTACGTATCGAAATGATGCGTAGCCCACTAGTTGCGAATCTAAAATTGCCACGGAAACGTCCCGAGAAATAGAAACTTCAGCAAGTTCAGCTAGGAATAAGGCATCAGTCCAAGCATCAATTGGAAATAAAGCTTTTTCGATTTCGAGAACTGCTGCAAGGTCCGCAGTTGTCATTGGGCGAATTTCCAGCATTAGAGAACCGACTTTCGAATCGTTGGTTCCACAGCATCTGGTTTGCGTAAATACATAGGCAATACCTCAACTAATTGAGCTGACCCTGACACAAAAAGTTTGGCCAGAGATCCAGCTTTTAGTTCCAACACACTTCCAGAAATGTAATCCGGATAAAGCTGTGCGCCTGGGCCGACAAACTTTGAATCCGGAAATTGCGATGCAATAACTTCAGGCTTAGAAACTTGTGGTTCGCCAATTCGAATCCCCTCATACCGAGCCCAGTACAACTCTTTACGGCGGGCATCGGTAACCACGACACAAGGGTTTGCATAATCAAATGCAATTGCATCTAACGAACAAATCCCATGGATAGGAATCTCACGAGCATGCGCAAATACTGCAGCAGTGACAAGGCCAACGCGCAGTCCAGTAAATGGACCTGGGCCAACACCGACAACGACATCGGTAATTTCTTGGATCTTCAATCCCGAATCAGTAACAACCTTTGAAATCAATTCAGCTGTAAGTTCACCTTGCATGCCGTGGTCGATAGCTTGGCTTTGGGTAACTTCACCACTACTTCGCAGGATCGCGACACTGACTCCGACCGAGGTGTCTATTGCTAAAACATTCATGCGACAGGCCCACTTAAACTCAAGTCGCTCCAACGCTCTCCAACTGCGGTTACTGAAATCCTGCGAATCCCACTTGCTGGATCAGATTCATCGGTCACTTCTTGCGCTCTATCTATATCGATCTCAATCCAGTTTTCCGAAAATCCAGAGACATATTCTTTACCCCACTCGATTACAAAAACTGCGTTCTTTGTTGCATCAAGATCCAGGTCCACCAAATCGCTTTGGCAAGTCAAGCGATAGGCATCAACGTGCACTAGAGCCAGACCGGAGCCTTGCGGTTTATGCACGCGCGAAACCACAAAAGTGGGACTTGTAACTATGCCTTGCACTTCGATCTGTGTTGCGAGTCCTTGCACAAAAGTAGTTTTTCCCGCACCTAACGGTCCGCTCAATACAACTACATCGCCAGCAGTTAACAAGGCACCAATTTGCTTGCCGAATGCCTGCATTTGTTCAGAAGTGGAAACGGTAAAAGTCACAGTACTTACCAAGAGTTATTGATGAATTCGCGATGTACGCGAGGGCCAATTCGAGTGATGATTTCATAGGAAATAGTTCCGGCCGCTTGCGCCCAATCTTCCACACTTGGTTCACCGCGAGCTGGATCACCAAAGAGCACGACCTCGTCACCAAGGCTCAGATCTAGATCACCAACATCTAGTACAAACTGGTCCATACAAACTCGGCCAGCGATCTTTCGGATTTCGCCGCCAACTAATACTGGGCCGAGGTTAGTCGCGCTTCGTGGAACTCCATCGGCATAACCAGCGGGAATCAGTGCCAAGGTCGTATCGGTTGTGGTGTGATACTGATGGGCGTATGAGACACCTGAGCCTGCTGGAACTTTCTTTAGCAGCGCAATTGGCGCGCAAAGAGTCATAACTGGTTTCAAATCAAAGTCAGTAGCCAGGCCAACTTCTTCACCTGGCGATACTCCATAAGCGGCTACCCCAGGACGGACCATATTGAAATATGTATCCGGCAATGCAAGTGTGGCTGCCGAGTTTGCGAGGTGCTTAACTTCAAGCTCAAAGTTTGCAGTTTCAAGTAAGTCAACAGCAGTCTTGAATTCTGCAATTTGATCCGCGATCGTTGAGTTACTCGGTTCATCCGCGTAAGCAAAATGAGACATTACGCCCACTACTTTTACCGTGCCTTCATCTTCTGCTTTTCTTAGTGCCAAAATCAACTCTGGTAAATCCGAGAGCGTGACACCGTTTCGATTCAGGCCGGTATCAACTTTGACGTGAAGGCGAGCAATTCGGTCAACAGAATACGCAGCATTACTTATCGTCTTTAAAGTTGCTACTGAATTAACACCCAAATCAATATCTCTAGCGATGCATTCTGCGAAACGATCATTGGAAGTATTTAGCCAAGCAAGAATCGGTCCCGGCACATTACCTTCGCGTAGCGCAACGGCTTCTTCAAGTAGTGCGACACCTAAATAATCTGCTCCAGCAGTTACCGCGGCCTGACCACACTTAACTAATCCATGTCCATAAGCATCAGCTTTGACTACAACCATAAGTTTTCGGCCGCCAGTGCGCTCCTTTAAAACTCGCACGTTATGTGCCAAAGCTCCAAGATCAATCCGAGCTGTTACATGTGCAGACATTTGAAAACCTAAACTCTCTCTGCGATTACGTAGGCGATTGCTACTGGTCCATCGTGACTTAATGAGACATGCCAATTAGTAACGCCTTGGTCTTCAGCAACTTTAGCTACTGAGCCTCGAATTGAAATTGTTGGTGCGCCGCCATTGCTAACTTCGCAATCATGCCAAGCCATTCCTGCTGGTGCGCCTAATGCTTTAGCAACGGCTTCTTTTACTGCGAACCGCCCGGCTAGAGACATAACTGACAATTGGTGACCCTCAGCGCTTACTTGCTCTGCCGTAGTAAACAACCGATCAACGATTTGTGGGGTTCGTTCAACTAGATTCGCGAATCGCGCCAAGTCAACAACGTCAACGCCGATTCCCACAATTGCCATGACTCAACTTTGCCTTGAATACTCATTTTTTCAAACTCGAACTGGCATTTACGGTTATTTCTAGGGGTGAGTTAGTTATTCGACCGTTACGCTCTTGGCCAGATTCCTAGGTTGATCCACGTCATAACCCTTAACAGTTGCCATTTCGCAGGAGAAAATTTGTAATGGCACCGTTGCAACTAATGGCTGCATTAATGCTGGGCATTTTGGCAGGCGAATGATGTGATCAGCAAATTCATTAATGGACTCATCGCCTTCCTCAGCCAACACAATTGTTAAGGCGCCGCGGGCTCGAACTTCTTGAATGTTAGAGACGATTTTGTCATGTAGCTCGTCATCTTTTGGTGGAACTACCACGAATACTGGGATACCTTCTTCGATCAACGCAATGGGTCCATGCTTAAGTTCACCAGCAGCAAAGCCCTCGGCATGCATGTAAGCAAGTTCTTTAAGTTTTAGCGCGCCTTCGAGTGCAACTGGGAAGCCAACGCTGCGACCAAGGAATAACACCGATTGCTTATCAATCAATTCTTTCGCGATGGCTTTGACACCCTCGCTGGTATCCAAAACTAAGTCAATCAAATTTGGCATGTCAGATAATTCCAAGGCAACTTTTGCTGCATCCGCGCCAAATCCAGTACCACGGGTTTGTGCTAAATACATTGCGAAAAGATAACAGGCAACAATTTGGGTAAGAAATGCTTTTGTTGAAGCAACTGCAATTTCAGGGCCAGCATGTGTGTAAATAACGGCGTCACTTTCGCGTGGGATTGTTGAACCGTTGCTATTGCAAATAGCCAGAACTTTTGCGCCCTGTTCACGGGCGTATCGCATGGCCATCAAGGTGTCCATAGTTTCCCCAGATTGGCTGATTGCAACTACCAATGTTGTTGGAGTCAAAATCGGGTCGCGATATCTAAATTCACTTGCAAGTTCAACTTCACAAGGAATTCGAGTCCAATGCTCAATCGCATACTTAGCGATCAATCCGGAGTGGTACGCGGTACCGCATGCGGTAATAACAATTTTGTCGATTGACTTTAAATATTTATCGTCAAGTCCAAGGTCAGCAAGTGTTACTTTGCCAGCTTTATCAATGCGCCCTAATAACGTATCTGCAACCGCCTTTGGCTGCTCTGAAATTTCTTTGAGCATGAAGAGGTCGAAGCCACCTTTTTCTGCGGCCGCTGAATCCCAAGTGACTTCATACTCGGTGAATGGTGCGGGCTTACCAAAGAAATCTGTTACTTCAATTGATGTAGGTGTTATCTCCACAATTTGGTCTTGACCGAGTTCTATGGCATTTCGCGTGTGCGCAATAAATGCTGCGACATCTGATGCCAAGAAATTCTCGCCAACACCGCGCCCAACAACTAGTGGTGAATTTCGTCTGGCTGCAACAACCACATCCGGGGTTTGCGAATGCACCACCACTAAAGTGAATGCGCCAGTAAGCACTTGGCACACTTCGCGCAACGCGTCCGCTAGCCCAGGAGTGCTTTTCATTTGCTTTGAAAGTAAGTGCGCCACAACTTCAGTATCAGTTTGGCTGCGCAGTGTGATGCCTTCGGCAATTAGCTTGTCGCGAAGCATTGCAAAGTTTTCAATAATGCCGTTATGAATAACTGCGATAGTGCCATCATCACTCACGTGTGGATGGGCGTTGACATCATTAGGCGCGCCATGGGTGGCCCAACGAGTGTGACCGATTCCGGTGTTGGATCCTGAGATTGGACTGGCCAATAACTCTGCTTCCAAGTTGGCTAACTTGCCAGCTTTCTTTCGGGTTTGAATAGCGTCAGCAGCAACTACTGCGATTCCAGCTGAATCATAACCGCGGTATTCCAGACGACGTAAACCCTCAATAACTACATTCTGGGCTTGCTGCGGTCCAACATATCCAACGATTCCGCACATAGATAAAAGTCTATCTGTAACTAATGTGCTATCACGAGATTGCGCAGTGCTTAGCCACAACTTGGGCAAGTTCTTGCGCAACAGCTTGGGCTTGTTGCGCAGTTGCGGCCTCGACCATAACGCGAATGAGAGGTTCAGTTCCACTCGGGCGCAGCAGTACGCGCCCAGTTTCGCCAAGTTCTTTTTCCGCTTTGATTACCGCATCCACTACGACCGTTTTTGCAACTGCAGATTTATCTACGTTGGGTACATTAATTAGAACTTGCGGCAACTTTGTTACCAAGCTTGCGATCTGCGCCAATGACTTACCGGTTCGCTTCATTTCTGAAAGTAAATGAAGCGCTGTTAAGGCGCCATCACCGGTTGTTGCAAACTCACTGAGCACCACGTGCCCACTTTGTTCGCCGCCAATTGTGAACCCACCGTTGCGCATTTCTTCTAGAACATAGCGGTCACCAACAGCGGCTGCGATAACTTCGATACCGTGTTCGCGCATGGCTATGTTAAATCCAAGATTCGACATGACTGTCGCAACTACTGTGTTACCAACTAATTCATTGCGCTCTTTTCGACCGACAGCCAAAATAGCCAAAATTTGATCGCCATCAACAAAGTTTCCAGTTGCGTCCACAGCTAGACATCTATCGGCGTCACCATCATGGGCAATACCAACATCAGCGCCGTGTGCTAAAACTGCAGCAAATAAATCTTCCATGTGTGTCGAGCCACATTTCTCATTTATGTTTAGGCCATCTGGTTCGCAGTGAATTGTGACAACTTGTGCGCCAGCTCGCCTTAAAGCCTCAGGTCCAATAAGTGAGGCTGAGCCATTTGCCCCGTCAATTACAACTTTGATGCCTTCTAAGGAATTTGTGATACTCGCATTTAAGTGATGTAAGTACTTTTCGATCAAATCGTGATCGCTTCGGATTCGCCCTACGCCAGATCCGGTTGGCAAGTTATTCGTTATTTTCAAATGGGCTTCAATGGCATCTTCAATAGCGTCATCAAGTTTTACGCCACCACGAGCAAAGAACTTAATCCCGTTATCTGGCATTGGATTATGCGAGGCAGAAAGCATCACACCTAAGTCTGCGCCAGTTTGATCAGTTAGGAATGCCACAGCTGGCGTTGGCACAACACCGACTTCAATGACATCTACCCCAGCACTAGCTAAGCCAGCACAAATTGCAGACTGCAGAAACTCTCCGCTTGCTCTTGGATCACGGCCAACAATTGCAAACGGACGATCAGTTTTATGTTTGGCGAATTCGCCGCGTTCACCTAAAACTTGCGCAGCAGCAACACCTAGGTTGGTTGCTAATTCGGCAGTTAGTAATCCGTTCGCTAAACCGCGAACGCCATCGGTGCCAAAAAGTCGGCCCGACATTGATTAACGCTTTGAGTACTGTGGAGCCTTACGAGCCTTCTTCAGGCCGTACTTCTTTCGCTCCTTGATACGTGCATCGCGAGTAAGGAAGCCTGCCTTCTTAAGGTCAGCGCGGTTACCTTCAAGATCAATGGCGTTCAAGCAACGAGCCACACCTAGGCGCAATGCGCCAGCTTGACCAGAAATTCCGCCACCATCGATGCGGGCAAGAACGTCGTAGGCACCTTCAAAGTTAAGTGTCTTGAACGGATCGTTCACAAGTTGCTGATGAACTTTATTTGGGAAGTAATCCTCAAGAGTGCGACCGTTGATTGTCCAGCGTCCAGTGCCCGGAACAATTCGAACCCGAGCAATTGCTTCTTTGCGTCGACCAGTTGCTGCGCCAGGTGTGTCTGGTGCCTTGCGTGGTTCGCGAACTGCCGCTGCTGGGGTTTCGGAAGTGTATTCCGTTAACTCAACTTCTGACTCGCTGCCAACTTCTACTTCTAATACTTCGTTCTCTGACATGTTATTTCCCTTCGTAAAAAATCTATTTGTCCGCGAGCGCTTACTGCGCTACCTGAGTGATCTCGAATGGCTTTGGGTTCTGGGCGGAATGTGGATGAGCTTCGCCAGCATAAACTTTTAGCTTTGTGATTTGAGCATCGCTCAGTTTGTTGTGCGGAAGCATTCCCTTGACTGCTTTTTCAATTGCGCGTCGTGGGTTTGTTGCTAGCAACTCAACATAGCTAGTGGCGCGTAGACCGCCTGGGAAACCGGAGTGACGGTAATCCATTTTTTGCTGCAGCTTTTGTCCAGTTAGTGCAATCTTTTCTGCATTGATAACAATGACGAAGTCGCCAGTGTCAACGTGCGGTGCAAAGATTGGCTTGTGCTTACCGCGCAAAAGCACAGCAACTTGTGACGCAAGACGTCCTAAAACAACGTCAGTTGCATCGATTACATGCCATTCGCGATTCACATCGCCTGGCTTTGGTGAGTACGTGCGCACAGTGAGCCTTCTTTGACTAAATAATTGGGATAAAATTTCAGGTTTTCCTTATGCCTAAAGGCACAACGACTCCTTAGATTACCTGTATTGCTGGGCGTGGGTCAAAACGAGTTCTTGGGCAGCAGGTAGGCTGATGCTTGGAAAAGGCCCTAACTACGGGGAAATTGGGCCAAATTCCGAATACTGCCAAGAAAAAGGGATGTGCGAAGACCTGATGAAAGTGCGTCGGCGCCCCCTTTACCTGCTCGAAGGGGCAAATGCCTTATCTGGCTTAAGTAATGCCATTGCCATTGTGACCATTCCCTGGCTGATTTTCGAGCGCACTGGATCGGCCACCCAAGCTGGAATCGTGATTGCACTTTCCACAATTCCAGGCATCTTTATCTCGCCATTTGTTGGCGCCCTAATTGATCACTTCGGACGCAAGCGGGTTTCGATTGGTTCAGACTTTTTTTCTGCCATTTCAGTCATGATGTTTCCAATTTGGGAATATTTGTTTGGCCTAACTTTTGCTTCAATTGCTACCTTCGCTGTGCTTGGCGCGGCTTTTGATCCCGCTGGATACACCGCGCGTAAATCATTGATTCCTGACGTTGCAAAAGCAAGTAACACTTCAATGGACAAACTCAATTCGTGGCATGAAGCAGTTTTCTCAGGCGGCTGGGCACTTGGCCCCGCAATTGGCGCAGTGGCTATTTCAATTGTTGGAGCTGCAAACTCAATGTGGATAGTTTTCGCAGCATTTATCTTGGCAATTATTTTGATTTCCATGTTGCATGTTGGAGACCTTGGCCTAGAGCACCGCGAAGAAATTGATGACCAAGAAAAGTTTTGGACAAGTACTTTACGAGGCCTACAAGTCCTAAAGTCCGATAAAGCAATGTTTTACTTAACGCTTTCCATTGTTTTCTTGGCGATGGTTTATCTCCCGACTGAATCAATAGTGCTACCAAAATATTTCTCAGACATAAATGATCCACGCGGCTTAGGTTTCGTATTGTCATCAATGGCCGCGGGCGGCATCGCATCGATGCTCGCCTACCCTTGGCTAGTTTCCAGATTTAAGAAACGCACTATCGTCGTTAGCGCACTATTGGCAACTAGCTTGGCAATGATTCCGATGACATTTTTTCCACCAATTGGCTTATTCGTGGTGTCTGGATTCTTGCTCGGACTTGGTTGGGGTCCGATGGCTCCGCTTATGAATTCTCTGGTGCAACAACGCGTTGCCCCACACATTCAAGGTCGAGTTTTTGGTGTACAAACTTCTCTGTTCTACGCAAGTGGCCCGATTGGCATGTTTGTAACAGGAGTCTGTGTTGATACCTTTGGGGTTCGCCCGGTGTACACCGCTGCAGTTGCGATCTTGATTTTGTTCCAGTTAGTGATTATGGCGGTCCCAAGTCTGCACGATCTGGATCGTGAAGCGTCATACTAATTACATGACTCGGCCCACACTTGATAACTGGTTGCAACCTGAAAATACTTTTTGGTCATTTCGCCACGTAAGGGAATTGATTCCAACTGCGCAAATTGATTGTGCGAAATCTCCCCGCGTCTTGAATCAGCAAATCAAGACTGAGCTTGGGGATATTTCGATAGAAACCCATGATGGCGTAAAGAAGATTTCTGATTTTCTATCCAGCACCAATACTGACTCTTTTACCGCAGTAAAAGGTGAAGACCTAGTTTTTGAATGGTTGGCACCTGGAGTTAGTGATGTTGAGCCACATTTGATTTTTAGCGTTACCAAGTCATTTACCGGAATGCTTGTTGGCGCCTTGGTGCAAGAAGGCAAAATTGATGTAGATGCTTTGGTAACAAAGTATGTTCCTGAGATTGCCGGCAGCGGCTTTGGTGATGCAACTGTGCGCAATCTGCTCGACATGGCTGCAAGTTACCAATTCGAAGAGGATTACACCCCAGGTCCTGACATCATTGCGTATCGCAATTCCGTGGGTTGGTATCCAGCGCCGCTGGGTGCGCCCAACTTGCATGACTTCATCGCATCTCGCAAAAAAGAGGGCGAGCATGGGCAGATGTTTCGCTACATGTCGCCAACAACGGACTTAGTTGGCTGGGTTATTGAAGCTGCCAGTGGAATGCCTTACGCCCAAGCCCTATCCAAATACATCTGGTCAAAAATTGGCACTGAGGCACCAGCACACATCACAGTTGATCGCACCGGTGCTCCGCGAGCTGCAGGTGGATTGTCAGCGATACCGCGCGACTTAGTTCGCTTTGGCATGATGATTCGCGACGGTGGCATGGGCGCGATTGATCCAGAGTTCATGCGTGATGTTTATGAAAATGGCAGTTCTGAGCAATGGGCGACTGGCGACTTTAAGGATTTCTTTGCAAAAGGTGTCTATCGTTCATTTTGTTACAGGCCCGGCGAAGATCCAGATGTGATTATGGGAATCGGAATTCATGGTCAAATGCTTTACGTAGATAGACCGCGCGGAGTTGTTGTCGCTAAGCAATCGTCTTGGCCAAATCCAGATTCAGAAGAAATGCACTTAGATGCATTCCACGCTTGCCAAGCGATCGCCCGCGCACTTAGCTAACTTCAGGTAATTACGCCTGTAATTTCCAGTGCGTCACTTCTGGCGGGTTAGCAAAGAATGGTCCGATTAGTCCTCGCCACTGCGTGAATAATTCTGACTCACGGAATCCAACCATGTGATCCTCAACAGTGTCCCAGCCAATTGCAATCAAATAAGTTGATGGCTG
>CAMBGF010000036.1 GCA_945866135.1 Bifidobacterium breve | reverse complement strand
CTGGGGATGTCCGGGCTGCCATTGATCTGCTGGCCAGTACCTGGATGAATCTGGTGTTAAAACTTCATCTGCTAAAACAATTTGATTCTTATTTGCGCCAACAATACCTAGGCCAAATTCAAATTTTGTGTCAGCCAAAATTAGTCCACGGCCAATTGCTATCTCGGCTGCTACTTCATAAACCCAGAGCGTGAATCTCTTTAGTTGTTGCGCCTCTTCCATTCCAATGGATGTAATAACTTCATCAAAAGTCACATTTTGATCATGATCGCCGATGGCAGCTTTTGTGGCCGGAGTAAATAACGGTTTAGGTAATTTGGCGCCGTCTTTAAGACCTGGCGGCAAACCGTTGCCACAAATTGATTGCTCTCGCAGGTAATCAGAATAACCGGACCCGGCAAGATAACCACGCGCCACGCATTCGATAGGTAACATTTCCAATTTTTCACAATAAGTTGCCCGACCCCGAACTTGATCTGGAACGTTAGTTGACAGCACGTGATTTGGAAGAATGCCTTGCAAGCGATCAAACCACCACATCGACATGGCTGTCAGGATGCGACCTTTGTCGGGAATTACCGAAGGCAGGACCCAGTCGTATGCCGAGATGCGATCACTGGCAACAAACAGCAATCGCCCATCTATGGCTTCATAGAGATCACGAACTTTACCTGAGTAGACATGTTTGAACTGGACATCCAAGCCATAGTCAACTGGTGAAACGGTCAAAGGATTGGCTCCGGTCGGTAGTTTGCGGCAACAGGTGAAGTCGCGACGAGTTTTGAAACTTTAGCTGCAACCGCTGCAACTTGATCACGTGCAGCGCCAGTAAATTCAAGTGGCTTTGAGATTAGTGCTTCTAAATCTTGACGATTAATTCCAAGGCGGGAATCGTTAGCAAGTCGATCCAGTACTGCATTGCCGTCGCCACCATTTGGTCCACGCATTTCTAACGCAACAGCAACCGCATGTTCCTTGATTACTTCATGCGCGGTTTCACGACCCACTCCATTACGAACTGCTGCCATCAAAAT
This sequence comes from Bifidobacterium breve, assembly GCA_945866135.1. Classification (GTDB taxonomy): domain Bacteria; phylum Actinomycetota; class Actinomycetes; order S36-B12; family UBA5976; genus UBA5976. The sequence continues at coordinate 9,907 of CAMBGF010000036.1, read as the reverse complement.
CTTGGTCGTGGCAAGAAACGGTAAGTAACGAGAAAGTTCGCGATCGATAACGGCTGGGAAGGCACCAAAATCTTCTAACACAGTTAAGAAAGTTTCAAACAGGCCATCAATTGTGTAGAACGAATCTGGCAATGCCACTCGGCGAACAACTGAACAAGAGACGTCGCCTTCATTCCATTGATTGCCAGCAAGTTCGCCAGCCATCGATGCATACCCGCGCAGAATCACTGCGAAACCATTAATGCGTTCACAGGAACGAGTGTTCATTTTGTGTGGCATGGCGCTAGATCCAACTTGACCTTCTTTAAATCCTTCAGTTACTAGCTCGTGACCAGCCATTAAACGGATCGTGGTGGCAAAACTACTTGGGCCCGCAGCTAATTGAACTAATGCAGTGACAGTGTCGTAATCAACTGAGCGCGGGTAAACCTGGCCTACGCTCGTGAAAATATTTGTAAACCCTAAGTGAGATGCGATTCGGGATTCCAGGTCGGCTAATTTCACGGCGTCACCGTCTAACAAATCGAGCATGTCCTGCGCAGTTCCAACTGGTCCCTTAATGCCGCGCGCTGGGTATCGCTTAATCAGATCATCAAGTCGAGCAATTGCTACTAACAATTCATCAGCAGCCGAAGCGAATCTCTTTCCCAGAGTTGTGGTTTGCGCAGCAACATTATGGCTGCGACCAGTAAGTGCAACAGCTGTATACCGAACTGCTAATTCTGCAAGTACGCCAGCAGTTGCAACTGCTTTAATACGAATCAGCTGCAAGCTGGCTATCACTTGTTGCTGTTCGACATTCTCGGTTAAATCCCGGCTTGTCATACCTTTATGAATTTGTTCGTGACCAGCTAAGGCGCAGAACTCTTCAATCCGAGCTTTCACATCATGGCGAGAAATCTTCTCACGCTGAGCAATGCTGGCTAAATCAACATTGTCAATAACTTTTTCGTAAGCCTCGATGGCACCCGCTGGAACTTCGATACCTAGATCCTTTTGAGACCGCAGCACTGCGATCCAAAGCTTTCGTTCCAAAACAATTTTGTTGGTGGGCGACCAGATTTGCGCCATCGATGTCGAGGCATAGCGATCAGCAAGTACATTCGGGATGTTTGGCTTACTCAATTTTCGACTCCCAATCTGATCTCACCATGCGCTGCCTTCAGCGCAATGTCCGAGCGGTGATGTTCGCCGTCGAATCTAATTCTCTCAACTCCGGCGTATGCCTGGCTACGCGCGTCGATTAAGTCTTTGCCTGTGGCGGTAACGCTCAATACTCGGCCACCACTTACAGCGATTTCACCGTGTTCATTAAGTTTCGTGCCAGCATGAAATACCGACAGACCTAGTTCTTCTGCCTCAGCCATTCCCGATATGACTGCGCCCGAAACTGGTGATTCTGGATAACCCTGCGCTGCCATCACGACAGTTACCGCTGAATCGCCACTCCACTTCAATGCTGGAAGCTTTGCCAAATTGCCAGTTGCAGCTGCCAGCAACAATTGACTCAAGGAAGATTCCAAGCGCGCCAATACAACTTGAGTTTCTGGATCGCCAAAGCGAGCATTAAATTCAATTACTTTTATTCCATTTTTTGTGACTGCTAACCCAGCAAACAGCAAACCCACAAACGGAATTTCTCTTCGCCTCATCTCGTCAATCACTGGCTGTAAAACAGATTCTTGGACTTGCTTCACAAAGTTTGCAGGTGCCCATGGAAGTGGGGAGTACGCTCCCATGCCACCGGTGTTTGGGCCCGCATCATTGTCGCCAACACGTTTGAAGTCTTGGGCTGGAGTCAGCGGTATCACGGTTGTGCCATCGCTGACACCAAAGAGGCTTACTTCTGGACCATCCAAGAATTCTTCAATGACAACTGCGCCGCCATCGCGTCCGTCAATACATGCCATTGCGTGCGCAACTGCTTCAGCAAAGTCATCAGTGACTACGACACCTTTTCCTGCAGCTAATCCGTCATCCTTTACAACGTACGGTGCCCCAAATAATTCAAGTGCGGCTCGGGCTTGTGCAATAGTTTGGCAATACTTACTATCCCCTGTTGGAACACCAGCGGCTTGCATAATTTCTTTTGCAAAAGCTTTACTGCCTTCAAGTTGCGCAGCAGATTTACTTGGACCAAAAACTATAAATCCCGCATTAGTTAATTCATCAACTACGCCAGCCACCAAAGGGGCTTCTGGACCAATTACAATTAAGTCTGGATTACATTTTTTGGCTAAGGCGACAACGGAATTCGTGTCAGTCACGTCAACCGGGGATATTTGGGAAATTTTTGCAATTCCAGGATTTCCCGGAGCACAAATTACTTGCACATCAGGATCTCGCAGCAGAGTTTGGGTTATGGCGTGCTCTCTTGCACCTTGACCAATAACCAGGATTAACACTTTCCTAAGCCTATTGCTAATGGCCATATGAAAGAAAATCCCAAGCTTGAATTTTCATCCAGGCTTGGGATTTCTTTTCTTAAGACTTACTTTCCAGTGTAAAACTTTCCAAGACCAGCAAAAACTTCATCCAGAATGGCTAAGCCCTCTTTGGCTTCGGTTTCGCTGACGTTGCATGGCGGTACTACGTGTAATCGGTTGTAGTTAGTAAATGGCATCAAACCATTTTTCTTACAAGAGGCAACAAGTTCTGCCATGACTGGTGAAGTTCCACCGTAAGGAGCCACCATTTCTTTAGTGTCACGATCAGTAACTAAGTCAAGAGCCCAGAAGACACCCTTGCCACGAGCCTCACCAATGATCTTGTGGCGATCTGCTAAATCTTTTAGACCTGGGCCAAGAATTGTTTCGCCAATGTGCTTGGCATTCTCGACTATTTTTTCTTCTTTCATAACATCGATAGTTGCAACTATTGAAGCGGCTGCAAGTGGGTGTCCCGAATAAGTTAGTCCACCTGGGAAAACTTGAGTATCAAATGTTGCTGCAATGTCATCACTGATAACTACGCCGCCAACTGGGACATAACCACTGTTAGATCCCTTGGCAAAAACAAACAGATCTGGTTTTACGTCAAAGGCATCAAATGCGAACCATTCACCAGTTCTACCAAAGCCAGCCATAACTTCATCAAGAATCAACATGATGCCGTTGTCATCACAAAGTTTGCGCACACCTTCGAGATAACCCGGTGGTGGAACTAATACGCCGGCAGTTCCAACGACAGTTTCGATGATGATGGAGCCAATGGTGTTTGGTCCTTCATATTTAATAACTTCTGCTAGATGAGCAAGGGCGCGCTCTGATTCTTGTTCCTGCGTTTGTGACCAAAAACTAGTGCGGTAAAGGTGCGGACCGAAGAAGTGAACGTGTCCTGCCGAAAATTCATTTGGCCAACGACGTGGATCACCAGTTGCATTGATAGCTGAGCCGGTGTTGCCATGGTAAGACCGATAAAACGAAAGTACTTTATGTTTGCGGGTGTGAATGCGCGCCATCCGAATCGCATTTTCAACAGCGTCAGCGCCACCATTGGTGAAGAAAACTTTATTCATGTGATCAGGGGCAAGATCTGCAATGCGCTTAGCTGCTTCCCCGCGCATATCGTTTGCGTGCTGTGGCGCAATTGTTGTTAACTTGCCAGCTTGATCTTGAATTGCCTTAACAACTTTTGGATGCTGGTGGCCAATGTTTACGTTCACAAGTTGACTTGAGAAATCTAAGTAGCGGTTACCGTCATAATCCCAAACATAAGATCCCTCGCCACCCTGAATCAGCATTGGCTTTAGGGCGCCTTGTGCGCTCCAAGAATGAAAAACGTGATTGCGGTCTAAGTCATAAACTTCTTTTCCGCGGGCTGTATTGGCTTCCATGGTTTTGCAACTCCTCTTACCAAGTGGTCTAGCCAATGTTACGCCTGTGGCATTGACCTGGCGAACTTTAATGATAAATCCGCTTAGCGCTGGACATCCAAGTTCAGGTTTGGCCAGCGAGACTCAACAATTGGTGCGGTCAAGTCCGATAGCCGTAATTTTTGTTGCCCGTTTTCAGTAAAGTTCTCGGGAGCTAGCCATGCCATGAAAGCATCTTGCGCAATTGGCCAATCTCTATCCAAAATGGCAAACCACGCAGTATCTCGATTGTGACCTTTAACCATCGTAGCTTGCCGAAATAGGCCCTCGAATGACATGCCAAGTCGCATAGCTGCGCTTATTGATGGAGCGTTGAGTGAATTACACTTCCATTCGTACCTGCGGTACCCCAAGTCAAATGCATTTTTCATCATTAAATACATAGCTTCAGTTGCTATCGGTTTTTGTTGGATCAATGGTGAATATGTAATCCAACCGACTTCGATCGAACTGGAATTTGGATCAACGCGTAAGTATGAAGCAACACCGACTGCTTTATCTGACTCACTATCGATGATTGCGTAAAAAAATGGATCCGCTTTATGGTGCGCTCCTTCAACCCAAATGCGATATTCCGCTTTGTTACTAAATGGTCCTTGTGGCATGTATGTCCAAAGACGCCCATCAGTGTCCAAGGAATAGGCAGCATAAAGTTCAACTGCGTGCTTGTCGGCATCAAGTGCTTCCAAATAGCAATATTGACCAGAAAGTTTTACTGCTTCATCGGGTAAGCCTGGTCGAACAACCTCGCCAACTGGCAAGCCAATTGGATCACCGAACTGATTTGGCGTGGAAAAAAGTTTCACAATTTACTTGCGTAGTAAATCGTTAATGCTAATCGTGGCATTTCTATCTTGACCAACACCTACAGCTGATATTGGAGTGCCACTTATTTCCTCTAAGTACTTAATGTAAGAGCGAGCATTAGCTGGAAGATCTTCCATGGTTTTTGCGCCACTGATATCTTCAGTCCAACCCGGAAGCATTTCATAAATCGGCTTAGCGTGGTGGAACTCAGTCTGAGTCATTGGCAATTCTTCGGTTCGCTTGCCATCAATTTCATAGGCAACACAAACTGGAATCTTTTCCCAGCCAGTAAGTACGTCAAGTTTTGTTAAGAAAATATCGGTTAGGCCATTTATGCGAGTTGCATAACGTGCAATCGGCGCATCAAACCAGCCACAACGACGAGGGCGACCAGTTGTAACGCCGCGTTCCCCGCCGATAGTGCGAAGTTTTTCGCCATCTTCATCAAGTAGTTCTGTTGGGAAAGGTCCAGAGCCCACGCGTGTTGTGTAAGCCTTCAAGATTCCAACCACACCGGTGATCTTTGTTGGCCCAATTCCAGACCCAGCGCACGCACCACCCGCAGTTGGGTTACTTGAAGTTACAAACGGGTAAGTGCCATGGTCGACATCAAGTAGTGTTCCTTGTCCACCCTCAAGTAAAACGACTTTGTTTTCCGCTAATGCGCGATTAAGTAGTAACGAAGTGTCTGCAACATATGGACGTAGGCGCTCGGCATGTTCCATCAAATTTTCCACAACTTCATCAACGGTCACTGCGCGTCGATTGAATACCTTTACCAAAACTTGATTCTTGCTCAGCAAAGATCCTTCGATTTTGGCTCGTAAGATTTTTTCGTCAAATAGATCTTGGACTCGGATACCAAGGCGAGAGGTCTTATCTGCATACGATGGACCGATTCCTCGACCAGTGGTGCCAATCTTGGAGTTACCCAAGAAGCGCTCGGTAACTTTATCTAGTGTTACGTGATACGGCGTGATTAAATGCGCGTTAGCACTGATTAACAAGTTAGAGGTATTAATACCTTGAGCTTCTAAGCCATCAATTTCTTCAAACAAAACTGCAACATCAATAACGACACCGTTGCCAATTACTGGAATAACTTCTGGAGTCAGGATGCCACTTGGTAGCAAGTGCAGCGCAAATTTTCTATCACCAATAACAACTGTGTGACCTGCGTTGTTTCCACCTTGATACCGAACACAGTAATCAACTCGACTGCCAAGCAGATCGGTCGCTTTACCTTTACCTTCGTCTCCCCATTGAGCACCAACTAGCACTACGGCAGGCATGGCAATTTCCCCTTAAATCTCGATGAACCTAGATAAGGCTAGTCCTTATTTACGGTGTGGGTTTACTCGGCTAGAGCTTGCGTGGCGGCTGGGTCACAGTCCGTTAAAAACTGCGCACAGCGATTGGCTTCCGCAGACTCTCCAATAGATTTTGCACCTCGAGCTAAGGCATTTAAGCAGCGCAGGAATCCACGGTTTGGTTCGTGACGCCATGGCACTGGACCAAAACCCTTCCAGCCATTCTTACGAAGCGAATCGAGTCCACGGTGGTAACCAACGCGAGCGAACGCATATGACTCAATAACTCGCTTTTCATTCCAAGCTTGGTCGGCAAGCGCGGCCCAAGCCAAACTGCTTTCAGGAAATTCTGAGGCTACAACTTCTGGAGATTTCCCAGTGGCGATTGCTTCAAGCGCGCGATTGTCGGCAGGTAGAAGTGTTGGCGGCGGCCCATCAAGTAGATCTTGTCCGATTGTCATTACTTCATCTGCGTTCCACTAGAGCGAAGGTCTTCGCAGGCCCGAACTACTCGAGCAGCCATACCAGCTTCACCAGCCTTACCGAATGCTCGTGGGTCATAAATCTTTTTATTTCCAACTTCGCCGTCAATCTTTAGGATGCCGTCGTAATTCTTGAAAATGTGGTCTGCAACTGGACGTGTGTAGGCATATTGCGTGTCAGTGTCGATGTTCATTTTGATTACGCCGTAGTCAAGAGATTCACGAATTTCTGAGAGCAACGAACCAGATCCACCGTGAAAAACTAAATCAAGTGGCTTGTCCTTGGTGTTGTGCTTTGCCTGAACTGCAGATTGAAGTTCTTTCAAGATACCTGGTGTTAAGACCACGTTGCCTGGCTTGTAGACGCCGTGCACATTTCCAAATGTGGCCGCGACTAAGTACCTGCCACGCTCGCCAAGACCTAAACGATCTGCCATGGCTAATGCATCTTCGGGGGTTGAAAACAACTTGGCATCATGGGATGCCTCAACGCCATCTTCCTCTCCCCCAACAACTCCGATTTCAATTTCTAAAACGATTCGAGCGGCGGCGCACTTATCTAACATTTCGTCAGCCACAGCTAAGTTTTCTTTCATAGAGACCGCTGAGCCATCCCACATGTGAGATTGAAAAAGTGGCTCTTGGCCGTTCTTTACACGCTCAGCAGAAATTGCAATTAGTGGCCGCATAAAACCATCTAGTTTTTCAGCCGGGCAATGGTCAGTGTGTAGGGCTATGTTCACGCCATAACCTTTGGCAACTGCATGCGTAAACTCTGCGAGTGCAACTGCGCCAATAACCATATCTTTGACACCTTGGCCCGATGCAAATTCTGCGCCACCCCAAGAAACTTGAACTATGCCATCCGATTGCGCTTCTGCAAATCCGCGGATTGCAGCAACGATTGTTTGGGAAGACGTGCAGTTAATTGCTGGGTAAGCAAAAGCGCCCGCTTTAGCCCGATCTAGCATTTCGTGGTAAACCTCTGGACTAGCGATTGGCATAATTTACGCTCCTAGTTAAGATTTTTTGGCATTGGCATTACCGCTTCCTATCTCTGTATTGTGCCACGGGTAAAGTCATAGTGTGATTGCAACTACCTATTTTCAATTGGCCGCATCGATTCAAACCGCGGGGTTACTTGATCCCGAAGGTCTTCTAAAGGGTTTTGGATCCCTAGCTCTGTTCGCCGCTTGCCTAATTTTATTCATCGAATGTGGCCTACTTGTGGGCGTAATTCTGCCGGGCGATTCGCTCCTTTTTATAGTTGGCATGTTAATCGCCAGTAACTTCATCACGACGCCATTAGCTCTAGCGCTATTGCTGATGAGTATCTGCGCAATCGCAGGTAACTTATTGGGCTACTGGACAGGTGCGAAAGTTGGGCCAAAGTTGTTCAATCGGCCAGATTCAAAACTATTTAAAACAGAGTACGTAGTAACAACCCAAAACTTTTTTGAAAAGCATGGTTCGCGCGCAATAGTTTTGGCGCGCTTTGTTCCCATAGTGCGATCCGTAATCACCGCACTAGCCGGGGTTGCTCGGATGGACTACAAAACCTACGCAACTTACAGCACCATCGGCGGCATCTTGTGGGTTAGCTCAATGACCCTGGCTGGCTATTTCTTAGGAAGCATTCCAGTTATTAAAGACCACATCGACCTTGTTGCCATCGGCATTGTTTTGCTTAGCTTGATTCCAGTTGCAGTGGAAGTAATTAGACATAAACGAAAAAGCTAAAGTCCCAAGTCTGGCAAATTGTAAGCGTAGAGATATTTAAGTCCGGCCGCTTCAACTGCAGGCGCGGCGGCACGTTCCACAATTACTGCCACGGCAACTACTTCGGCGCCAGCTTCGCGAAGTGCTTCTACTGCAGTTAATACTGATCCACCTGTCGTGCTGGTGTCTTCCACTGCAAGTACGCGCTTGCCTTTAACATCTGGTCCTTCGATCCTTCGTTGCAGACCATGAGCTTTTTCCGCTTTGCGAACTACGAATGCATCTAATTTTCTACCTTGGGCAGCAGCAGCGTGCAACATTGCTGTGGCAACTGGATCCGCCCCAAGAGTTAAGCCGCCGACTGCCTCAAAATCTAAATCTTTAGTAAGTTCCAACATCACGCGGCCAATCATCGGAGCAGCATTGGAATCTAAAGTTACCCGACGCAAGTCAACGTAGTAGTCGGCTTCATTACCACTGGAAAGAATTACTTTTCCATGAACAACTGCTTTATCAATAATTTGCTGGCGTAATTCATCGCGATCTGACATGCCCCTAGCCTATTTCGCACTGACTAGCTTCTACTAGGGAACCCGGGAATCTGACATGATTAATGAGTGAGCATTCTTTTACTTAGGTTGTTACTCACACCAACACTTGTTGTCCTAGTTTCATACATTCAAAAACGGTGGGGGCATGCAATAGGCGGCAGAGTTATCGGGTTGCCGCTTTCAACGGCACCTTTCCTGATATTGATCTATCTCATGGATGGGGCAAGCCAAACCGCAAATGCTGCGCACGGCGTAGTGGCTGGGCAAATAGCAGTTGTCTCTTACTGCTACATGTTCGCCTACGTAAGTTGGCGTAAAGCGTGGCCGCTTGCATTGCTGGCTGGGTGGTTCATTGCCGGTCTGGCAGATCTCACTTTGGTGCAACTTGCAAACACTTGGCTTGTTGGAGTAATCGTGGTTTTAGTTTCGGCTGCGGCAATTAAGTTTTGGCCCAAGCCGTTAACGCAAGATCACTCAATTCGCATTCCACAATGGTGGGAAACACCTATGAAAGCGATCGTTGCTGGAACTTTAGTCGCAACATTGACGCAGGTGAAAGATGTGATCGGAGTTCAAGCAGCGGGTGTTTTAGCATCAATGCCCATAATTTTGTCAGTGCTAGCTCCAACAACAGTTCGAACTTATGGCCCGTCTGCCGTCTCGGAGCTATTACGCGGCACAACTAAATCACTTGGTGGGTCAGTCATGTTTTCAACGGTCGTGGCCGCAACGATTACGGTCCTGCCAGCGCCAATTGCTTTCACACTTGGGCTAGCAGCACTGATCGCAACAGACCTGGTCTTGACCTGGTCAAGACGAAATACGAGTTCTGAAGTAAGCGTTCTCTAATAACAAAAGGACCCGAGAAAATCTCGAGTCCTTTTGTATAAGGTGTTGGTCTTAAACCGGGCGAACGTGCTCTGCCTGAGGACCCTTTGGGCCTTCTCCGATTTCGAACTCAACTCGCTGATCCTGTTCCAGGGTCTTGAATCCGTCTACTTCAATTGCTGAGTAGTGAAGGAATACATCGCGATCAGTGCCATCAACTTCTACGAAGCCATAGCCCTTTTCCTGGTTGAACCACTTGACTGTGCCTAACATGGCATCTCTTTTCTTAATGGGTCGAAGCGACGTTTGCCGCTTCGGGTCTTGCTCCCTGCCCAC
>CAMBGF010000035.1 GCA_945866135.1 Bifidobacterium breve | reverse complement strand
AATTGCTGGTGCGGGACTGGATGTTTACGCAACGGAGCCTTGCACTGATTCACCATTATTTGCACTGGACAACGTCGTTGCCACTCCGCATCTTGGGGCCTCCACTGAAGAAGCTCAAGAAAAAGCTGGAATTGCTGTTGCCGAATCGGTGGTCGAAGCTTTTGCTGGCCGAGAAGTTCCGGGCGCAGTAAACGCTAGTGAAGTTTCAACTAACTAGTTAAACCTTCACGAAATAGCGCAACCATCTGATCAATTTCATCTGCTGTGGTGGTTAGCGGCGGCGCTACTTGCATTGCGCCACCCCAGATAGCGCGGGAAATTACGCCCACATCCCGACACTTGGCATACATTGCTGGCGCCATGGCTGGATCGGCCATTTGGATACCGCCTAGGAAACCAACACCAGTGCGAACTTCGCTTACAACATCTATATCTTCCAAAGTGCGAAGCGCAGTGGCGAACTTGTCTTCAAGTTTGGCAACATGTGCTGGAAGTTGCTCGCGCATCATGATGTTGATGTTTGCAATGCCAGCAGCAGCAGCTGTGGCATGACCACCATATGTGTATCCATGACGAAATACGCCAGCAGTTTCTGAGTAGAACGCTTCCCAAACCGAAGGGGCTGCAATAACTGCGCCCATTGGCGCGTAGCCGGAAGTTAATCCTTTTGCCACGGCAATTAGATCAGGCTGTAAGCCGTATCGGGTTGAGGCAAACCAATCGCCACAGCGGCCAAAGCCATTAATGACCTCATCAGCCACAAACAAAATGTTTCGTTCCGCACATGCTTTACGAACAGTTTGAAGATAAAGATCAGGTGGAATGCGAACGCCACCAGCGCCTTGAATTGGCTCACAGAAAAATGCCGCAATGTTATCTTCGCCAATGCGATCGATCGTGGCAATCATTTCTTCGGCGTCATCCCAAGGAACTTGAACCACATCTTCAACTAATTCTGAGTAACCATCGTTATTTGGTCCGATGCCGGCAATTGATGTGCCACCTGCATGCATACCGTGGTAACCGTTTTCGCGAAAAACAATCACTTTTTTGCTTGGCTTACCTTGCAGTGTCCAATAGCGACGCGACATCTTGAGCGCAGTATCAATACTGTCACTACCACCTGATGTGAAAAATATTTTAGAGTCTGGAACTGGAGAAATTGAAGCTACTAAATCTGCTAATTCAATTGTGGGAGCTGTAGTGCACTCACCAAATGAGGAGTAAGAGGCAATGTTGCTGGCCTGCGCCGCCATTGCTTCGCCGATTTCTTTTCGGCCATGACCAACGTTCATGTACCAAAGTGCGCCGGCAGCATCGAAATACTTTTTGCCCTTTTCATCCCAAACCCAAGAGCCTTCACCTTTAGTCATAACAAGTGGACCATTCTTGGAAATTGCGTGCATGTCGGCAAAGCCATGCCAGAAAGCGTTAGCCATAATCACTCCTTTGAAGTGACTCCAGACTACCGATTGAAACAGGGCTTGTGGCATAGTTGCCACATGATTTCTTGGCCAGTAAGCGAGCCAGTTTTGGTGGACCAGACCTTAATGCTTAGGCCATGGGATATCCAAGATGCCGGGCACGTTACGCAGATATGCCAAGATCCTGGAATTCAAGAATTCACCACAGTGCCGCTTCCTTATACCCGCGAGATTGCGGATTTTTGGATTAAGTCCAGATCCAAGAGCTACCAGGATCGAAACGCGATTTCCTTGGCGGGCATTAGAAATGGCGAATTAGTTTTATCCGTTAGTTTGCACAACATAAAAGAATTCGATCATGTCGGCGAGATTGGCTACTGGGTAAGCCCAGCGGCCAGGGGCGAGGGACTTGCCGCGCATGCTGTTGAGATGTTAACGAATTTCGCTTTTGGAATTGGATTTCGACGAGTCAGCGCACTTACTTTGCCCGAGAACAGTGCTTCGCAAAAAACTTTGGTTAAGGCGGGATTCGAGATGGAAACTCTGTTGCGCGATGCCATGACAAAACGCGATGGATCTCAGACTAACTCTGTTATTTTTTCTAAATTTCCAAATGTGAAAATCGAAGAATAGGAATTTTTCGCAGAGATTAACCTGCGAGAATATCGCCTTCTGCTTGGGAAATTTCTACCCCAAGGCTCTCAAGGTAAACCTGCGCGGCATCAAGATCAACAACTTCACCCTTGAATTCAACAATCATCCAACCAAAGTGATTTTCAATTGCCGCCCGACGAATACTTGGAATTACATTGAAGTCCTTAACAACGTGATAAATAACTGGCTGGGCAACTTGGGCCTCTGGAAAAGTTAATCGAAGGTGGCGACTAATCATTTTTTTCTCTCCTGCTCACGATGTGCTCGGTTCACTGCTGAGACTACCGCTTTTAGCGATGAAGTTACGATCGAAGAGTCAATGCCCACTCCCCAAAGTGTCTGCCCAGATACTGCGCACTCAACGTATGAGGCAGCTTGGGCATCGCCACCACTGCTCATGGCATGTTCGTGGTAATCCATAACTTTCACATCAACGCCAACTTGCGCCATGGCATTGCAGAATGCGGCGATTGGACCATTTCCAAGTCCTTCGACATCTACGTCGCCTGCTGTGCGATCACTCATGGAAACTTTTACTTTTGTGTCACCATCAACATCACTATCCACTGCAACGCTCTTTAGTTTGAAGCGACCCCAAGGGCTGGTGACGTTTGGCAAATACTCATCTTGGAAATATTCCCACATTTGCGGAGCTGTAATTTCGCCACCCTCTTGTTCAGTATGTTGCTGAATGACTTGGCTAAATTCAATTTGTAATCGACGCGGTAACTCAAGTTTGTTCTCTGTGCGCATCAGGTATGCCACACCACCCTTGCCAGATTGCGAATTAACTCGAATCACAGCTTCATAACTACGGCCAACATCCTTGGGATCAATCGGTAGGTATGGCACATTCCAAGTGAAGGCATCGACTTCAACGCCAGCTGCCTTGGCATCTAGCTTCATGGTGTTTAGGCCCTTGTTTATTGCATCTTGATGTGATCCAGAAAATGCAGTGAATACAAGATCGCCACCATATGGATGACGCTCGGGTACTGGAAGTTGATTGCAATATTCAACCGTGCGACGAATTTCATCAATGTCACTGAAATCAATTTGTGGATCAATGCCCTGGCTGAACAAGTTCATACCCAAAGTAACAAGACACACATTTCCGGTGCGCTCACCATTTCCGAACAGACAGCCTTCAATTCGATCCGCGCCAGCCAAGTAACCAAGTTCAGCAGCAGCCACCCCAGTGCCACGATCATTGTGTGGATGCAGCGAAATAACAATTGAATCGCGGTAGTTCAATTTGCGACCCATGTATTCAATGCTGTCGGCATAAATATTTGGTGTTGCCATCTCAACTGTTGCGGGCAGATTAACAATGACTTTACGATCGGGAGTTGGCTTCCAAACATCGTTAACAGCATTTACAACTTCGATTGCATAATCAAGTTCTGTTCCAGTAAATGATTCTGGGGAGTACTCAAAGTAAATTTCAGTTCCAGTCATCTGTTCGGCATACTTCAAGCAAAGTTCTGCGCCACGAACTGCAATCTCTTTGATACCGTCTTTATCCAAATCAAATACGACACGACGCTGAAGTGTTGATGTCGAGTTGTAAAGATGAACTATCGCTTGTGGTGCGCCTTCAATTGCCTCAAACGTACGTTCAATCAAATGCTCTCGGGCTTGCGTCAAAACTTGAATTACAACATCATCTGGAATCAAATTTTCATCGATGAGCATGCGAACGAAATCAAAGTCTGTTTGGCTTGCGGATGGAAATCCCACTTCAATTTCTTTGTAACCCATTTTTACTAATAGCTCGAACATACGTTTTTTGCGCTCAGGGGTCATTGGATCTATCAGTGCTTGATTGCCATCGCGTAAATCTACTGCGCACCAACGCGGCGCCACGGTAATTTCCTTATTAGGCCAAGTACGATCGGCTAAGTCAATTGGTGTGTAAGGGGTATAGCGGTCAAAGGGCATACCTGATGGTTTTTGAGAATTGCGCTGATCGTAATTTGAAGTGGTCATTGAGTGTCTCCGAAAATCTGGGAATGTATGGGAAAAGGACTTCCGGCGCGTGCGCAGTCTCCGCAACGAGTGGGCCGGGTTAGGCCTCGTTGCGGCGCGAAAGGAGCAGGTTCACCAACATTGTCTTGAGTTTAGCACCGGGAATGGTTAGGGAAAAAGCCAAAGGCGAGTCAGCAGGCAGTGGTACCAGCAATATCTTGTTTTTTCGATTCCTGCCCTAGCCCACTACCCTTAATTCCATGGCTAGCAACATTAAATTGGCAGTAATACCCGGTGATGGCATTGGCGTGGAGGTAGTAGAGCAAGGGCTAAAAGTCCTGGCTGCGATCGCGCCAAGTGTGGGCTTAAACATTTCCACCACTGACTATGACTTAGGTGCCCGTCGATATAACGCAACGGGCGAAACTTTGCCGGACAGCGTAGTAACTGAACTAAAACAACATGACGCCATTTTGCTGGGAGCGATCGGCGACCCATCAGTAAAACCAGGAATCTTAGAACGCGGCGTTTTGTTGCCGCTGCGCTTTCAATTGGATCATCATTTAAATTTGCGACCAGTAAAACTTTACCCAGGGGTAACCTCGCCACTTGCCGGTAAGGGTCCAAAGGATATTGATTTTGTGGTTTGCCGTGAAGGCACTGAGGGTCCTTATGTCGGAGCTGGCGGATTTTTGCGTCAAGGCACAAAACATGAGGTTGCAACTGAAGTAAGCATTAATACTCGTTTTGGCGCTGAGCGAATCATCCGAGATGCTTTTGAACGCGCGGGTCGTCGTCGCGGCAAAGTAACTCTTGTGCACAAAACCAATGTCGTTGTTTATGCCGGAGATCTTTGGCAGCGGACCTTTAATGATGTGGCTGCCGAATACCCAAACATTGAAACTGATTACTGCCACGTAGATGCTGCGAGTATGTATTTCTTAACTTCACCTGAGCGCTTTGACGTCATTGTTACCGATAACTTATTTGGCGACATATTGACTGACATCGGAGCTGCGATCGCCGGTGGCATTGGACTTGCAGCTAGTGGAAACATTGATCCAAGCAGAACTAATCCAAGTATGTTCGAACCAGTTCATGGCAGTGCGCCAGACATTGTGGGTCAAGGAAAAGCCGATCCAACTGCGACGGTTTTAAGTATTGCAATGTTGCTTGATCATCTTGGTTACGCCGATGCGGCTAAAAAAATTGATGACGCAGTCGCAGCCGATTTGGTATCTCGAAGTGGCGCGCGATCGACTACTCAAGTTGGCGACGCTCTAGCAACTGCAGTAGCGAACTAACAGGAATTAGCAGAAGGTATAGCCATGACAACATTTGTTCACTCTGACCTTGACGTATCTGCTGCGAAAGTAGTGGCTTCTGGCCAAGCGCTTTATCCAACGCAAGCTCGGGCTAGTGCTGCAGCTGCAATTGCGCTACATCCAAATGCTTCTCCCATGTCTGGCGCTGATCGCACAAAGATTTTAGAAAATCCAGGATTTGGCCAGTATTTTTCTGACAATGTGGTGCGCGCAACTTGGAATAAAGCACAGGGTTGGACTGCTGGCGAATTAATTTCTTCGGCAACGAGTTCTGGCGGCTTTGGAATGAACGCTTTGCATTATGGGCAATCCATATTCGAGGGCTTAAAGGCTTACCGCCATGAAGATGGCAGTATCTATACATTCCGGCCAGAAGCTAACGCGCTTAGATTTCAACGTTCAGCAACCAGGCTCGCGCTGCCCCCGGTTCCAACAGACTTATTTATAGGCGCGATTGAAACATTAGTTCGCCAAGATCAAGCTTGGGTGCCAAACGATCCAGACAAGTCGCTTTACCTGCGGCCATTGGAATTTGGCTCCGAGAACGCTCTTGGTGTTAGGCCTTCACTAGAAGTCACATATGTATTGATGGCATGCCCAGTCGGTGCTTATTTCCCCAAGGGCGTGAAGCCTGTTTCTGTTTGGTTAAGCGATGATTACGTTCGCGCCGCGCCAGGTGGTACTGGTGAGGCTAAGTGCGCTGGAAACTACGCAGCTAGTTTGGTGGCCCAAGCTGAAGCAACTGAAAACGGTTGTGATCAGGTGGTTTGGATTGATGCCACGGAACGTAAGTACATCGAAGAAATGGGCGGCATGAACATGTTCTTTGTTTATGGCTCAGGTGATTCCGCCCGCCTTGTCACACCACGACTAACTGGCACTTTACTTCCAGGGGTAACGCGGGATTCGGTATTAACTCTGGCACGCGATCTTGGTTACCAAGTCGAAGAAGGAACTATTTCGGTTGAGCAGTGGCGTGCGGGTTGCGCCTCAGGTGAGATTACTGAGACGTTTGCTTGTGGCACTGCTGCAGTCATAACTCCAGTTGGTCGCGTTGATAGCAAAAACAGTGGAGCTTGGACGATAGCTGATGGTGGCTCGGGTGAGGTAACCATGAAGTTGCGCGCAGCTCTCGTTGAAATTCAAACTGGCCGAGCACCTGACACCCACAACTGGCTGCATCGGCTTGTCTAATGACAAAATCTTCCCCAGTTACTGACGCATTTCACTTATACGACACAACTCTGCGTGATGGCGCGCAGCGTGAAGGCATTACCTATTCTGTCGAGGACAAGTTAACGGTTGCAAAAATACTAGATAATTTTGGCGTTGGCTTTATCGAAGGTGGCTGGCCCGGCGCGTTACCAAAAGACACAGAGTTTTTTGCTCGAATAGCAGCTGGCGAATTAGTTTTGAAAAACGCCAAGCTCGTGGCATTTGGCGCTACCCGCAAAGCCGGAATAAAAGTGCAAGAAGATGCGCAAGTCAAAGCCCTGCTGGATTCGCAAGCGCCAGTTATAACCCTGGTTGCCAAGAGTGACGTTTGGCATGTTGAGCAAGCCCTAAAAACCACTAAAGAAGAAAACTTAGCGATGATCAGCGACACCGTGGAGTATTTAGTTTCAAATGGTCGCCGAGTATTCGTAGATTTTGAACACTTCTTTGATGGCTACAAACATGATGGCGAATATGGCATCCAAGCAGTTAACGTAGCGATGAAAGCGGGAGCGGATGTCGCAGTACTTTGCGACACCAATGGCGGCATGCTGCCAAGTGGAATCAGCAAAATCGTGACTGATGTTTTAGAAAAAACAGGCGCTCGCATTGGTATTCATTGTCAAGATGACACTGGTTGCGCGATTGCTAACAGCATTGCCGCAGTAGAGGCCGGCGCAACTCATGTGCAGTGCACTGCAAATGGATATGGCGAACGAACTGGTAATGCCGATCTATTTAGTGTGTCTGCAAACTTAGAGTTGAAGCTTGGAATCAGATGTTTACCTGATGGTGCGCTAAAGGACATGATGCGGGTGTCGCATGCGCTGGCTGAAATCGCAAACTTGCCGCCAAATACTCACCAACCTTATGTTGGCGTTTCATCTTTTGCGCACAAAGCCGGATTACACGCCAGTGCTTTGAAAGTGAACCATGAACTTTATAACCACATTGACGCCGCTGTTGTTGGTAACGATATGCGAATTCTTGTGACTGAGATGGCAGGTCGCGCATCCATTGAGATGAAGGGTCAAGAGCTTGGTTATGACCTTTCAAAGCAACCAGAAGCAATTACAAAAGTTGTGGAGCAAGTTAAAGATCTGGAAGCCCATGGCTGGTCATTTGAAGCAGCAGATGCCTCCTTTGAATTGTTGTTGCAGGATGCCTTAGCAGGTGAGTCGACCAAGAAGTTCACAGTTGAGTCTTGGCGCACAATTGTTGAACAGCGCGAAGATGGCCAGATAGTCAGCGAAGCCACCGTTAAAGTTCGTGCTGGCGGCAATCGCATTGTTGCAACGGGAGAAGGAAATGGTCCGGTAAACGCATTAGATAAGGCATTGCGTAGCGCATTAATTCAGCACTTCCCGCAAATTGGCGAGCTTGAATTGGTTGACTACAAGGTTCGTATTCTCGATGGTGGCATGGGAACTGGCGCGGTAACGCGAGTGCTTATTGAAACTGCGCAAAAGGGTCGCCGCTGGACCACAGTTGGTGTCAGCGAAAACGTAATTGCAGCTTCTTGGCTAGCACTAGAGGATGCAATTTCATACGGGCTGTTAGGAAAAAGCACTTAACGCAAAGCCGATAGTCTTAAGTAATGAGAATTGCTCGAGTTTCTGTGCCTGGTGTGGAGTTTCCGGTCTACGGAGTAATCACAGGCGACAAAATCGAATTAATCACTGGTTTACCTTGGCCTGACATCAGCGATCCAGTCGCTGCTTTAAATTTGGCTGATGTAAAAATCTTGGCCCCAGTTATCCCAAGCAAAGTTGTCTGCGTCGGTAAGAACTATGCCGATCATGCCAAGGAAATGGGCGGGGAAGTTCCATCTGAACCAGTGATTTTCATTAAGCCAAACACCACAGTTATAGGGGAAGGCGACTACATAGTCTTGCCACCGCAGTCAGTAAATGTTCATCATGAAGCTGAATTGGCGATTGTAATTGGCGCATTAGCCAAGAATGTCGAAGTAGATCGGGCCGATGAAGTAATTTTTGGCTACACCTGCGCTAATGACGTAACTGCGCGGGATTTACAAAATAGTGACGGCCAGTGGACGCGTTCCAAGAGCTTTGATACTTTTTGTCCTCTTGGTCCTTGGATTGAAACTGATCTGGATCCGCAGGATCTGGCAATTTCATGCTCCGTAAATGGCGAGCTTAGACAAAATGGAAACACCAATGATTTAGTGCGTAGCGCGCGAGAAATGGTTTCGTGGATTTCACATATGATGACCCTGCTGCCAGGTGATGTAATTTTGACCGGTACCCCAGCAGGAGTTAGCCAAATTGTGAACGGTGATTCTGTAACAGTAACTATTGCGGACATTGGTACTCTTACTAATCCAGTAATAGTTCGATAACTTAATTTCTAAACCAGGAGAAATTGTGTCAAACGTTCGAGTTAGATTCTGTCCTTCCCCGACAGGCAACCCGCATGTGGGAATGATTCGAACTGCGCTATTCAATTGGGCCTATGCCCGTCACACTGGTGGAACTTTCGTATTTCGAATTGAAGATACTGATATCGCTCGGGATTCGCAGCAGTCCTATGTCGACTTACTTGATGCCCTTCGATGGCTCGGTTTGGATTGGGATGAAGGCCCCGAAATTGGTGGACCTCATGGACCGTATCGCCAATCTGAACGCATGGATATTTATAAAGAAATAGCTGACAAGTTGTTAGCATCCGGTCATGCCTACCATTGCTACTGCTCACAAGAAGAACTGGAAGAACGTCGGGAAGCTGCGCGCGCGGCGAGTAAGACGCCAGGGTATGACGGCGCGTGTAGAAAATTGTCTGATGATCAAGTGGCCGCGTACAAAGCCCAAGATCGCCGCCCAGTTGTCAGATTTCGCATGCCTGATACCGACTTCACTTGGACAGATTTAGTTCGTGGCGACGTTACTTTCGCTGCCGAGCATGTTCCAGATTATGTAATAGTAAGAGCAACTGGTGAACCGCTTTACACACTGGTAAATCCAGTTGATGACGTCCTTATGGAAATCACACACGTCCTTCGTGGTGAGGACCTACTCAGCAGCACACCAAGACAACTTGCACTTTATGACGCACTTAATGCAATTGGAGTAGCAAAAGGTGAGCGTCCACTTTATGGACACTTACCTTATGTAATGGGCGAGGGAAATAAAAAACTTTCAAAACGAGATCCAGAATCAAGTCTGTTGATGTATCGCGAAGAGGGCTACCTACCCGAGGGCCTACTCAACTACCTTGCACTTTTAGGTTGGGCATTTGGCAATGATGTTGAATTCTTCTCAAAAGAAGAGATGGCTACCGTTTTTGATGTTGCGCGAGTAAACGCCAATCCCGCACGCTTTGATTTAAAGAAATGCACTTCAATAAATGGGGACTGGATCAGGACTCTATCGCCCGCAGATTTAGTAACGCGACTCACTCCTTATTTGATTAAAGAAGGCGTGCTTTCCGCAGAACCAGCAAGTGATCAGATGGCAGTTTTGCTTCGCGCCATCCCGTTAATCCAAGAACGCATGGAAACACTTCGCCAAGGTGTCGGGATGCTCGGATTCTTATTCGCAGATCAACCAGGTAGCGCGAGCTTTGAAATTGATCCAATTGAAGCTGAAAAAGTTTTGACACCAGATGCACAACCGGTTTTATTGGCCGCACGGGACGCCCTTGTTTCAATCAGCGAATGGACTACGCAAAACATTGAAGAAGCGCTTCGCGTGGCGTTAGTAGAAGGTATGGAATTAAAACCTAAGGTTGCATTTGGTCCAGTTCGGGTCGCTGTTACTGGCCGCAGAGTTTCGCCACCGCTTTTTGAATCCTTAGAAATTCTTGGTCAAGAACGTTCACTTGCTCGCATCACCTCTGCTATCAAATAAGCATTTCACTCTAAAGCGCGCCCTGAGATAGTATTTTTGCTAGGTGTAATGCCGATTGGGATATGGGGTAATTGGCAGCCCAACTGATTCTGGTTCAGTTAGTCTTGGTTCGAGTCCAGGTATCCCAGCCAGATCTGCAATAGTTAAGCCATGGGTAAGCGTCAATTTCCGAGATGGTCAGACCTCAAGCCAATAATCGGATTTAAATCACCATTTTCGCGCTCCAGTGAAGTGTCCAGAGCAGTCACAATCTCCCAATTACGCAGCATCGGAAAAGCTAAAACTCCGCGCGCAGTATTTGATTACACCGATGGCGCAGCTGGTGAGGAACTAAGTTATGGCCGAGCTTATGAGGCGTATCGGCAGTTGGAATTTCACCCCAGAGTTTTACGAGATGTCTCTACCGTCGATACTTCAATAACAATTTTTGGCGCTAGCTCCGCGTTACCGTTCATATTTAGCCCAACCGGCTTTACCCGAATGATGCACTATCACGGCGAGACTGCTGTAGCTAAAGTCGCCGCAGAATTTGGAATTCCATATACGCTCTCAACCCTGGGCACAACCTCAATTGAAGATTTAG
>CAMBGF010000034.1 GCA_945866135.1 Bifidobacterium breve | reverse complement strand
AACACCAATTGTTTACCTAGAAATCACCTAAACGACTCCTAATAGTGGATTCCACTTAACCATGTCCTGTTGGAATCATTCTTAGCCGGAAAAGCCGGCACATTTCTAAGAGGAGAAAAAATGCGCCGCACTCTAATAAGCGCCGTTGCAGCAGCAGCTGTAACTGCTTCATTATTCGCTGCCACGCCAGCTCAAGCAGCTGAAGTTGATATCAAGGGTTCCGGATCTTCTTTCGCCGGTAACTTCCTAATTGACTGTGCAAGCCGTTACACCGCTAAGACAGGAAGCAAAGTTTCCTACACCGCAACAAGTTCAGGTAAGGGTCGCGCTTCTTTCTACGCCCAGACTGACGATTTTGCGGGATCAGATTCACTTTATGGTGCAACTGAAGGCACACCTGGTAACTACAAAGTTATTCCAGTAATTGGTGGACCAGTTGCTATCGTTTTCAACGTTGCAGGTGTTAACAACCTACGCTTAGATGTAGCAACACTTAGCCAAATTTTCCAAGGCACGATCACAAAGTGGAATGATCCAGCAATTGCAGCATTAAATCCAACAGCAACGCTTCCAGACAAGAACTTCGTTGTTATGTACCGTTCATCAAACTCGGGAACAACGCAAAACTTTCAGGACTACCTGTATCAAAATGCTGTTGGCCCATGGCCACAAGCAAATCAGGCATGGGTTGGTGTTAAGACTGGCTCAGGACAGGCCACCTCTGCAGATCTAGTTGCAAAAGTTAAGGCTACTTCCGGTGGAATCGGTTACGCAGATCTTTCTGACGTGAGCGTGAAGCTGGGGAAGGTAACCCTAAAGAATGCAAAGGGTGAATTTGTAAAGCCATCCGTTGCCTCTGCATCAAAGATGCTTTCAGCTCAGACAATTGCGGCTGATGGCAGCATGACTATCAATTTCAAGAAGAAGGTTGCTGGCGCATACCAGTTGTCAATCGTTACCTACTTGATGATCCCAACTGCCGGCGTTAAGACAGGAGCCGTTAAGGCTTTTGCCAAGTACGCAGTTGACACTTGCAGCAAGAAACCAGTTGCAGGCTTTGCTGGTTTCACTGGTGATAACTACAAGACCGCTTTGAAGCGCGCAAGCAGCTAATTAGCTAATTAATAAGTTGAGTGTGTGCGATTGCAACTGCAATCGCACACACTTTGCTTTAGGGTAAAAACAGAGAGAAGCGAGGCGTTAAGTGAAAATAGTAAAAAATTCAATTGCACTTTTGGCACTTTCGCTCTCAATTTCTGCCTGCACACCACCAATGCCACCAGAATTTCAAGCTCAACTTGCTGAAAGATATGTAACGTGTGTTTCTGGTGAAATCGCAATTTCGACTGTTCCGGAACTTGCTGAAGTTACGCAAGCCTGGGTCGACGGATTATCAGAAAATTGTTCGGATTTGTCTGCCACGATTATCGGCGCGGTTGACGAAACTGAAGTATCAGTCGATGACACTGAAATACCAGTTGAAGAAACTGAAACTCCTGTTGAAGAAACACAGACCCCAGCGGTCGACATTGAAACTCCGGCGGACGTCTTTATTACGGCAGCAGGAGAAACCCCATCCTGCAATGTAGCCGCTAGTTCACCTGTGGGCATCGACGCCGTTGCTATCGTAGTGAGCGTTGCTGGCCTGGATGGCGTAGTTTTCTCGCCAGCGTTATTGCACCGAGCACTCTCTGGTGGAATGGCCACTTGGGCCGATCCAGAGCTGCAAGAACTTAATTCAGAAATCCAACTCACAGATATTCCCATGGTGCTTCGGGCTCCAACCAGACCACAAGACATCGCTTCACTTAATGACTGGATGAATCGCTTAGATCCTGTGGGCTGGCCAGGTTCGCCAAGTGGCCTAGTTGCGGATGCTGTATTTAATGCAGAAGTGGTAGTCGAAGAGCTGGCCACTGAAGGAACAATCAGTGTTGTCCCGGCATCTCTTGTCACGAACAATTCGTTAGAGTCAATCAGCATTCAAATCTCACCTGATATTGAGGCGTTGTATTTGAACGTAGAGACCGTAATTTCGGCAGGAACCCAAATGGTTGCAACAACTTCAGGTTCAGTTGTCACCGCCAAAATCGATGCAGCGCTACCTCCAGTTCCTGCTGCTGGAAATGATTTCGCTTCGTTACCTTGGCAAGCCCTAAATCAATTCACGATCACAGTGTGCGCGGGCGCTAATGAGATGGCTGGACGGGCTTTTGCTAGGTATGCGCTTCGCCTGGATTCACAAGGCGCGATGATTACTTACGGCTTCGCCGAGATGCCAGAGCAAATTCGACTTGCTGGTTTAGCTGCCGTTTCGCAGGGTCTACCAGAACCAACAATTCCACCGAGTGGGGCTCCAGAAGAAGTTTTGGAAGAAGTGCCTACGGATGAGTCAACTGAAATGCCATCTGAAGAGCCGCTAGAGGAAGAAACCGAAATGGCGAGCCCGGAGCCAACTCCATAATTAGTTTTGACTAAACCTTTTTAGGAAGCACTTGGGGTTGGTGCTGGCGCAGGTTGCGCGGCGCGAGCCGGGATCTGGATGTCGGCATAAATTCCAGTTTTTTCATTTATCACCATCGAGAGTGGAACAGACTGACCGCTGTCCAAAATTAGTGACACGTTGACAAATTGACCTGGCACTAATCCTGATTCACTCGTTAAAACAATTCGAATTTCGGAGTTAAAGCCGATGTTAACAACTTGCTTGGCTGCTAACGAAATTCGAACTTCTCCCTCGACTCCAACAGTGTCGGCAGTAGCAATGCCAATCAAAGTGTCATCCAAAGTGTCATCATTATTGATAATCGTCATTAGGACGCTGGCGCGAGTTGGGTCTGCCGGATCAAGAACGACCGTAGCGCTGCGAATTTGAAGCGAACCAACATCGACACTTCGACCATTTCCAGAGTCGCGCTGTGTGTTAGTTGCGGCATTAAAACCAGCTGCGCAACCGCTAGTTAACAGGGTGGTTGCGCTTAAAACAACGGCGAATGCGAAGTGCTTACGTGACATAGGTGAGGTCCTCTTTTGCGAGAATTACAGGTTTTGGGTGATTGTAGTTACCAGCCTACTTGCGATGAAAACGCAAAATTACCTTACGTAGGCCTCACCAAGCAAATTATCTAGAATTGAAATGAGGCTAAAAATCCCATTGCCTATTGGGTTTTTGTGGCAATATTACGGCGTGTCGCATGGTAAACTAGGGGTTCAAGTAATCAAAGGATCAATATAAATGGCGTATAAAGTCGGGGAAACTGTCGTGTATCCACACCATGGCGCAGCAGACATCATTTCTAAAGAAAAACGAACTATAAAAGGTGAAGTACGCGAGTACTTAGTTCTTAAAGTTCATCAGAGTGATCTGACAGTTAGAGTTCCCGCTGACAATGTTGACTTAGTCGGAGTTCGCGATGTAACGAGTCAAGCTGGTCTAGAAAAGGTTTATGGCGTTCTACGCATGCCCTACGTAGAAGATCCCGCAAACTGGTCCCGTCGATTCAAGGCCAACACTGAAAAACTTTCTTCCGGAGATGTAATTAAAGTTGCTGAAGTTGTGCGCGACTTATGGCGCCGTTCGCAAAAGAAGCCATTATCAACTGGTGAAAAAAGTATGCTGGCACGCGCACGCACACAGTTAATTAGTGAGATTGCGCTTGCGGAAAAAACTGACGAAGTACGAGCTGGCGAAACTCTTGATGAGGTTCTAGCTTCCTAATGTCAAAAGCTGCTGCTGGAAGAGTAGCGGCAATTATTCCTGCCGCTGGATTAGGGGTTCGCTTAGGTGCGGACATTCCGAAAGCATTTTTGGAATTAGGCGGACTGACATTGTTAGCGCGCAGTGCGCACGCAATGAGCGCGGTCGCTGATGTGATTGTCGTTTCTGTTCCCCAAGATGCACTTGAACAAGCCAGCCTCCAACTTGCTGAAGTGGACGCCGAGATTCACATTGTTACAGGTGGTGTACATCGCCAAGAGTCTGTTGCAATAGCGCTTCGCAAAGTTCCACAAGATGTCACCATAGTTTTAGTGCACGATGCTGCGCGTCCACTTGTGCCAATTAAAGTTGCGCAAGATGTTGTGGCCGCAATTAGAGACGGCGCTAAGGCTGTAATTCCGGTGTTACCGCTGGTAGACACAATTAAGCGAGTCAATAGTCAAGGCATTGCGATAGAAACTGTAGATCGAAATCAATTGCGCCGGGTTCAGACGCCGCAGGGATTTGATCGGGCCACGTTAGACCTGGCCCACGAAGATCCTGCTGTCGTTGCAACCGATGATGCAGGTTTGATGGATGCCCTAGGAATAGTGGTCACAACAGTTGCCGGTGATGAGCGAGCCTTGAAGATAACAACAATGGATGATGTTAGACATGCCATAAGTTTCTTGGAGGATTCACATGAGTGACATTCGAGTTGGTAACGGCGTTGATGTTCATCCGTTAGTTTCTGGAATACCTTTGCACTTGGCTTGCTTAGAGTGGCCCGAAGAAACAAAAGGTTGCGCGGGGCATTCAAATGGCGATGTTGCGGCGCACGCTACTTGCGATGCGATCCTGGCTGCCGCTGGTTTAGGTGATTTGGGTTCGGTTTTTGGAACCAGTGATCCTAAATGGGCTGGCGCATCTGGGGAAGCATTGCTTTTAGAAGTTAATCGAGTAATTAGCGAAGCTGGCTGGCGCATTATTAATGTCAGTGTCCAAGTCATTGCTAATTCACCAAAAATTGGTCCCCGTAGAGAGCAAGCCCAAGCGGCCATGTCAAAGGCACTTTCTGGTGCGCCAGTATCGGTGGCAGGAACCACATCAGATGGCCTGGGACTTACTGGCCGAGGTGAGGGCGTTGCAGCGCTGGCTTGTGCATTATTAGAACGAACTCCAGATCGGTAACCTTGACCCGTGCGACTTTATGACACTGCCACTCGAGCAGTACGAGACTTCACCCCGTTAATAGACGGCAAGGTGTCGATGTACGTATGTGGCGCCACTGTTCAATCTGCCCCGCACGTTGGACATATTCGCTCTGGCGTGGCTTTTGATGTCTTGGCGCGCTGGTTACGTAACAACGGATATGAAGTCACACTTGTTCGCAACGTAACCGACATAGATGACAAAATTTTGGCAAAAGAATCCGTGGAAAACCGTGCTTGGTGGGCAGTGGCTGCGCATTACGAACGCGAATTCCAAAATGCCTACACTATTCTGGGCTGCACCCCGCCGACCGTTGAACCGCGGGCAACTGGTCACATCACTCAGATGATTGAACTCATGCAAACTTTGATTGCGCGTGGCCATGCGTATGAATCAGCTGGTGATGTTTACTTTGATGTACGTTCGTTTGCTGACTACGGAAAACTTTCTGGACAAAAAATTGATGACTTACTTCCAGCTGGAGACTCAGAAGGTGAATCTCGTAAAAAGGATCCACGAGACTTTGCGCTTTGGAAATCCGTAAAACCAGGTGAGCCCTCGTGGCCAACTCCCTGGGGTAACGGTCGACCAGGTTGGCACATTGAATGTTCGGCAATGGCACACGCGTATTTAGGGGATGCCTTCGATATTCATGGCGGCGGACTTGATTTAGTTTTCCCACACCATGAAAACGAAGTTGCCCAATCTAAAGCTGCGGGAAAAGACTTTGCTAACTTCTGGTTACACAATTCGTGGGTAACAACTGCGGGCGAAAAAATGTCCAAGTCATTGGGTAACTCATTAGTGGTGACTGAAGTAGTGAAACGCGTTCGCCCAATTGAATTGCGGTGGTACTTAGCAAGTGCGCATTATCGCAGCAATTTAGAGTTTTCTGATAGTTCGCTGCAAGAATCTGCCGTAGCATTTCAGCGTATTGAAAATTTTGTAATGCGTGCGCACTCAATTGTTGGTGAGGTAGATCTGAAAAACACTCCAATGTGCGCTGACTTTGAAATCGCAATGAACGAGGATTTAAATGTTCCTGCGGCGTTGGCGGCACTTCATGAAGTGGTGGGCGAAGGAAATACCTTGTTAGCTAATAAAGCTAAGGCATCTGCGATTACGGGCGCGCTGGCCTCTGTTCGTAAAATGCTAGATGTTCTTGGTGTTGATCCACTTTCCGAGACGTGGAATCAATCTGGGAAAAATATGGAAAGTCTTGAGACTGCCCTGGATTATTTTGTGCAGCAAGCAATTGCAGTTCGAACTGCAGCTAAAGAAAATAAATCCTTCGAAGCAGCTGATGCGATTCGAGATTCACTTCGCGATGTTGGTATCGCACTAGAAGACACACCAGATGGTGTGCGCTGGAATTTGGAGAAGTAATGGCTGGCAATTCCAAGCGCAAGGGCGCCATTCGTACCTCTAAAAAAGGTGCAGCAGCTGGCTCTGGTGGACAAGGTAAACAAAAACTTGAAGGCCGCGGACCAACTCCAAAAGCGACTGAACGCGAAAAGCACCCAGCTGCTAAGCGCCAACGAGCTGCTGTCAAAGCTGCTGAAAAACGCGGCTCAACCCGAGTAAGTCGTCCCCGTGATCGCGATGGTATCGAATGGGTAGCAGGGCGAAACTCAGTACTTGAGGCATTACGCGCAAACATTCCGGCTAACGCGCTTTACATGCAACAGTTCATTGCTGCGGATGACCGCGTCAAAGAAATTTTGCAATTAGCCAATGATCGCGGCCTACCATTCTTGGAGTCGCCACGCGGCGAACTAGACCGCAATACTGATGGCGCAGTCCATCAAGGGGTAGCGCTTCGAATTCCCCCATATTCATATTTGGACCCAATTGATTTACTTGATCAGTCTTTTGATCATGACGAGGCCCCTTTTGTTGTTGCACTTGATGGCGTTACTGATCCAAGAAATTTAGGAGCAGTAATTAGGTCATCTGCAGCATTTGGAGTTGATGGCGTCCTGGTTGCTGAGCGAAGAGCGGCTGGAATGACAGCGTCAGCTTGGAAGGCCTCGGCCGGGGCTGCAACTAGAGTTCCAGTTTCGCGCGCCATTAACTTAACTCGGACATTGGTTGAATTTAAGCGCGCCGGCTGCACCATAATTGGCCTAGATTCTGATGGCGATACTTTTGTTCAGGATATCAAAGCAGATCTTGCCTCTGGTCCAATTGTTTTGGTTGTCGGCGGGGAAGCAACGGGTATGTCTCGATTAGTTCGAGATACTTGCGACATGGTCGTCTCGATTCCAATGTTTGATGAGACTGAGTCATTAAATGCAGGCGTTGCTGCAGGTATCGCACTTTATGAAATTGCAAAGATTCGCAATCCTTAGCAGATTAAATCATCGTTTTGGGAAATAAAGATTTGTTTCCTAGAATGATCTAGCGACAACGGAGTCACCTCTGTTGGCCAAGCCTCCTTAGCTCAGTGGTAGAGCATCGCTCTTGTAAAGCGAGGGTCATCCGTTCAAATCGGATAGGGGGCTCCATTAAGTCGGGTAGCCCTGAAAAAATCTTTTGAAATCGGAATTAGTGAAGATTTAACTTTTCGACATTTTTGGGTTTTATCAATTCCTGCACAATTGCGATTCCCAACAAAACCACGATCGCTCCAACTGGTTCATACCAGTGCAACTTTTCTTTCAAAAGAATAACGCCCGCCAAGGTAGATACAACTGGTATCGAATAAGTGACAGTAGACATGGCAATTGCGCCCGCACGTTTCACGATAACAAATCCAATGACTAGAGCTACGCCTGTCCCCAATACTCCAAGTGCGGTGATAGCTAAAATTCCAGTGATTGGCCAGGAAGTAATTTCGTGCGGTGAGGCAATCGCAAACACCGCGCAAATCACAGCGCCAATTGTTAGTTGCGTTGCTACGGCACTGATTGGATCTAGATTCATTGGGGTAATTTTCTTGCGAGTCCAGATTGCAGAAAAGGCATATCCGATTGTGCAAAGTGCGCACGCTGTGTAAGCAAGCCAATTCGCTTGGAAATTAACATCCCAAACTCCCAGCAGAACCAACAAGCCAAGGAATCCTAGAATTAATCCGCCAACTCGAAACTGGGTGAGTTTTTCCGAAGGCAGGATCATTGCTGCCATTATCGCCGTCCACAACGGCATGGTGGAATTTAGCAGTCCGGCAGCAATTGAGGAGATGTAGTGAATTGCCCAAGCGAAAATCGTGAAAGGAATTACTTGAGCAAATATGGCTATCAAAGCTAGGTGTTTTACTGCTGGACCGCGCAAGATAAATTTTCGTCGCGTGACCACAACCATTACAACCAGGGCTAGTGCGCCGAATCCCATGCGGGCAAAAGTCTGCTCGTAGGGGTCAAGAAAACTACTTGCAACCTTGATAAAAAAGAATGAGAATCCCCAAATTGTGGTTAGTAGTAACCAGAGCAAGAGCCATCTTTTTGTTGGCTCGGGGGAAGTTGTCACTTTGCTATCCTGTCGTACCGCCTCCTACCACGCAGACATGACACCCCGAGATCGGGGGTGATCGGGTTTTTTTATCACTACGGTTTAGCATTAGTGATGTGAATGACGGTTTGCGCGCCCTATCAGCTGATAACTCAGGAGTACTACCTGAACGCGAACAGCAGATATTGGAATTTGAACGTCATTGGTGGAAATTTGCTGGCGCAAAAGAACAAGCAATTCGCGAGCAGTTTGATATGTCCGCAACGCGTTATTACCAAGTGCTAAATGCCTTGATTGATCACCCACTAGCTCTGACCTTTGATCCAATGTTGGTTAAACGTCTGCAACGAATGCGCGCTGCCCGCCAACGAGCACGCTCGGCTCGCCGCTTAGGTATCGAACTCAAGAACTAGGTGTTGGCCATGACTGGCAGACAAACTTTTCATCAGAAAGTTACTATTCCGCTGGTAGTTATATTGACTACAGTTTTTAGTTTGTTTTTTGTTGGCAACAAACTTTGGAAAGCTGGTTCGGATCCAGTAGCTGAGCCGGTCGTGGAAATTAGCGCCACAGCGGCGCCAATAAATCCAGTGCCAGGACCGAGCACGGATGCATCAGTTGATCCGAATCTGGATGTCATTGGTCGCCTGCCGGTACTAGTTTTCAACGGCACCGAAACGCCGGGTTTAGCCAAATCTATGAGTGATGAACTTGCGATTGCTGATTGGGTTGTCGAAGAAACTGGAAACTGGACTGGCAAACCAGTAACTGAAACAACGATTTTCTATCCCGCAGATGGACTTAGTTCGGCTGAGGAATTAGCAACCCAAACAGGTGGGGTTCTGGTGGAAGCCAGTCCTGAAATGAGTAAGACCGCGCTGACTTTGGTGATCTTTAAATAGCTAATTCACTAAGTGATTCCTTAGCGTTTTAGCCAAGATTCTTGAGAAATTGCTTTTTCCCCCACTCCTGATAAAGTTTTTGGAACGGTCGTGGTTTACCACTTCCAAAAATTAAATAACCTCATCCAGAGGGGCAGAGGGAACGGCCCGTTGAAGCCCCGGCAACCACCGCATAATTAAAAATTATGCGCCACGGTGCCAATTCCGACTGAAAACACTTACGTGTTTTCGGGCAGATGACGAAAGGCAAGTTATTTTATGTCGCTAACCCTAGATCGAATCGATACCGCGCCATTTGGAGCAGCAACCCATTTGGTTTGTCGGGCTTGCGCCGCACAAGCAAAACTTGGGGCAGATTACTCATGTTGGGAATGCTTTGGCCCACTTGAAGTTGCTTACGACTTTGGTACCGTAACTCGAGAGCAGATCCAATCAGGTCCGTTTTCAATTTGGCGCTATGCACCGCTGTTGCCGGTGCCAGCAAATATTGCCGAGTCTCGCAACTTAGCACCTGGCATGACTCGGTTACATCGCGCCGACAATCTTGCCAAAGCACTTGGCATTACCGGAACACTTTGGGTTAAGGATGACAGTGGAAATCCAACTCACTCTTTCAAGGATCGAGTAGTTGCCGTTGCGCAAAGTGCTGGAATCCAACTTGGTTTCAAAACATTGGCCTGCGCCTCAACGGGAAACTTAGCTCACGCAGTTGCCGCCGCAGCTGCCAGAGCTGGACAAAAATCTGTTGTGCTCGTTCCATCTAATTTGGAACAACACAAAATTCAGGCAACAGCTGCTTACAACGGACATGTCATTGGTATCGAAGGAAATTATGATGATGTCAATCGGCTATGTGGCGAACTTATCGGTGAAGCAGTGTCTGCTAACTGGGGATTCGTAAATGTTAATTTGCGTCCGTATTACGCAGAGGGTTCCAAGACGGTTGGTTACGAAATTGCTGAGCAACTTGGCTGGCGCCTTCCGGATCAAGTTGTTATCCCAGTTGCATCAGGAGCGCTGCTTACCAAAGTAGATAAAGGCTGGCGCGAATTTGTAGAACTTGGGTTAGTAGAAAGTAAACCTTGGCGAGTGTTTGGCGCGCAAGCAACAGGTTGCAATCCCGTTTCTACCGCATGGGTAAATGGCCAAGAAGTAGTTCGGCCCGTAAAACCTGACACCATTGCAAAATCACTTGCAATTGGTAATCCGGCTGACGGGCCTTATGCCTTAGATGCAGTGCGCCGAACTAATGGCGCAGTCGGTGATGTCACTGATGACGAAATTGTTGAAGGTATCCGAATGCTCGCGGAATGTGAAGGTATTTTTGGTGAGACCTCCGGTGGCGTAACAGTTGCGGTAACTCGCAAGTTATTGGCACAAGGATTGTTAGATCCAGCAGCTGAGACCGTAATCGTAAATACCGGTGAAGGCTTAAAGACGCTTGATGCCGTTGCAACTGGTAATGGTTTTTCCGCGACAATTTCTCCAAATGTTGAATCCGTAGCGAAAGTAATTGAGGGTGCATGATGAGTGTCACAGTCCGAGTCCCAACAATTCTGCGGGCATATGTCGGCGACAAATCAACTGTTGAAATTGAGCCAAGCCCAGAAACTCTGCAAGGTGTGTTAGATGCCTTGGAAGCTATGGCCCCTGGAATTTTGCAGCGCGTGATTTCAGATACTGGAGAGTTGCGACGATTCGTCAATGTATATGTCAATGACGACGACGTGCGATTCCTGGAGGGATTAAATAGTCCAACTCCACCAGGTGTGACAGTTTCTATTGTTCCTGCGGTTGCAGGTGGATAAATCCATATTTTTGCCTATTTTTTGTAAGTAAAAGTGATTAACTACGGCGATTTTGTGGAAAGTGGCAAATTTGGCTAGCAATAGTGCCGTAGTGTTATTAATGGTCGAAGGCAAGCAATTCGTTAGAGAGCAAGACTCGAAGACAAAGATTCGCGAGCACGATGCGAACTCTCACCTTGGTGGGCAGGGAGCAAGACCCGAAGCGGCAAACGTCGCTTCGACCCATTAAGAAAAGAGATGCCATGTTAGGCACAGTCAAGTGGTTCA
>CAMBGF010000033.1 GCA_945866135.1 Bifidobacterium breve | reverse complement strand
GTGCGAGCCAGCGGTCAAAGCTGCTGCCGAAGCTAGAACTATCACACCATCAACAAGTACTTCATCGAAGTGTGGACTTACGCCCATTTCTTGCCAAACTTTTAAGGCATACGAAGGGCTGCCGGGACCGGCAAAAATCCAATCAGACTCTCGGATCGCATTAACTGCCTCACCGAGTGCGGCGCCTTTGACCATGGTGTTTCGAAGCGAAACAACTTTCGCCTGCGCGCCTACAGATTGGGCAAAGAAATCAATTAATTTTTGCGTTAAATCATCAGCATTCTCTTGAAAGCCAAATGGCGTGTCCACAATGCTTAGCTTTAGCTGATCTGATCTGCCCAAACCCGCCAAAATTTGTTGATGCGGGGTGACCATAGTTGGACTGGTTTCACCCGAGCCCATAATCACTATTTGCCTTGTCACCGCTAAATCATCGCACTTTCTGGAGTATTGTTCATCTTTTGTAATCTTGGCTTTAGGTGTTGTTCACCTATGTGTGTCATCCTGATCAGGTTATGGCTGACACTTTCCCAGCGCCTAGCGCTGAAACGACATTACCTTCCGATCGATTTTTGGATCGAGAACTTTCTTGGCTTGCCTTTAATCAGCGCGTTCTCGAACTTGCCCAAGACCAGAACATGGAATTGTTGGAGCGGGTAAAGTACCTTTCAATTTTTGCCAGTAATCTTGATGAATTTTTCATGGTTCGCGTAGCTGGACTCAAACGCCGTTTGGCTACTGGAATTGCTAAGAAAACAATTTCCGGAATGATTCCAAGTGAAGTGCACAATGCAGTTTTAGCCCAGAGTTACGCTGCCATGAAACGAGCCTCCGAAACCTTCAATGACTCCATTTTGCCCGCCCTAGTTGCAAGCGGAATTAAAATATTGCGTTGGGATGAATTAACTAGTGACGAACGTCAAGCCATGTCTGAATTATTTGATCAACAAGTATTTCCAGTACTAACTCCACTCGCAGTTGACCCATCACACCCATTTCCATACATATCAGGTTTATCAATGAACTTGGCAGTCACTGTGAAAAATCCAATCACTGGAAACGAACTTTTTGCCCGCGTTAAAGTGCCACCTTCACTACCAAGATTCATTGAAGTGTCACGTCAGCGCTTTGTGCCGCTCGAAGATGTCATCGCTGGTCACTTAGACAAACTGTTTCCTGGCATGCAGGTACTTCAATATCACGCTTTCCGAATCACTCGAAATGAAGAGTTAGACGTGGAAGAAGACGATGCTGAGAATTTGCTACAGGCACTCGAGCGCGAATTAATGCGGCGAAGATTTGGTCCTGCGGTTCGACTTGAGGTAGAAAATTCAATTGATGCCCACGTCTTAGATTTGATCGTTGGCGAACTAGGCGTGGGAAGCAATGAAGTTTTTCGACTAAATGGTCTGTTAGACCACGAATCACTCTTAGAGTTCATGCAGTTACAGCGTGATGACTTAAAGGCACCAGTATTTGTAGCTAGAACGAGTGTTGCCTTAGCTGAAGTGGAAAGCGCAACTGCGCCTGACGTTTTGGATGTGATGCGCCATCATGAAATTTTATTGCATCATCCCTATGACTCGTTTTCTACCAGCATGCAACTCTTCCTAGAGCAAGCATCTAATGATCCAAATGTTCTGGCAATTAAGCAGACGCTTTACCGAACTTCTGGTGACTCTCCAATTGTTGATGCGCTAATTAATGCGGCCCAATTGGGTAAACAAGTTTTGGCTGTCGTTGAAATCAAGGCTCGATTTGATGAGCAAAATAATATCGATTGGTCCCGCAAACTTGAAGAAGCGGGTGTTCACGTTGTTTACGGAATTGTCGGCTTAAAAACA
Source organism: Bifidobacterium breve (assembly GCA_945866135.1). Classification (GTDB taxonomy): domain Bacteria; phylum Actinomycetota; class Actinomycetes; order S36-B12; family UBA5976; genus UBA5976. The sequence continues at coordinate 10,911 of CAMBGF010000033.1, read as the reverse complement.
CACGCAAAACTTTGCTTAGTGGTTCGAAACGATAACGGAAAACTAAACCGATATGTTCACATTGGAACTGGAAACTACAATCCAAAAACAGCTCGACATTATGAAGATTATGGTCTGTTATCCACCGATCCAAAGGTTGGTGAAGATGTTGCCAGCTTATTTAATCATTTAAGTGGCTATGGCGTTCAGGGTAATTACAATCGTCTGATAGTTGCGCCAAAGGGTTTACGCCTTGGGATAGTTGAGCGCATTGAGCGAGAAATCGAACACATTAAAAACGGCCACCAAGGTTACATTCGGTTTAAGTGCAATTCCATAGTCGATGAAACCATAATTGATGCCTTATATCGAGCGTCACAAGCTGGGGTAAAAGTTGATATTTTTGTTCGTGGAATTTGTGCGTTGCGACCTGGTGTTGCAGGGTACTCCGAGAATATCCAAGTTCGTAGCGTCCTGGGTCGATTCCTGGAACATAGTCGAATTTATGATTTTGCAAATGCTGGTGACCGCGAAACTTGGATTGGCTCACCTGACTTAATGCATCGCAATTTGGATAGACGCGTCGAGGTACTAGTTCGGATGAATCAAGGGGCAGCAGAAAGCATCGTGGAAACAATTGATCTGGCGATGTCAGACAACACGGCTTCTTGGCATCTGCAACCAACTGGTGACTGGTCTCGACATCATCGGGATGAAAACGGCGAACCACTAATTGACTACCAAGAATTGTTAATTAACCGACATCCGGTAGCACGATCAGCTGCAGATGCACCCACCCCACGACGACTCGACACAATCCTGAACAAGGTTGGACTCTTTGGCAGCCACTGACCGAATTATTGCTGCCGGGGCAGTAGTTACTCGATCTGGCGCTAGCGAAACTGAGTTTTTGCTGGTCTATCGCGAGTTTCGCGACGATTGGACATTTCCAAAAGGCAAAGTGGATCCAGGCGAGCATTTATTAACTGCGGCAGTGCGTGAAGTGCGAGAAGAAACGGGAATGGCCGTAGAGCTTGGTGTGCCGCTGCCAACCCAGACTTACGAAGTTGAAGGCAGAGTCAAAGACTCGCACTACTGGGTTGCCAAGCGACTTGCTGGCGAATTTGTGCCAAATGATGAAGTTACGGAAATAGCCTGGCTTCCGCTGGCGCAGGCAAAAGCAAAACTAACTTATAAGCATGATCGAGAGGTGTTAGAAGCGGCCTCGAATGCAATTCCAACTATCCCGTTAATCATTTTGCGCCATACCCAGTCAGTTAAACGGGTTGAGTGGCTACTTGGCAGTGACGCATTATCTGAGGTTGACACGAGTAGGCCGCTTACATCTGTTGGCAAAATGCAGGCTAACTCTCTTGTGGGCGCGTTAGCTGCTTATGATGTTTCCGCCCTGCACTCCTCTGATTCGCGCAGGTGTCGCGACACTGTTGGCCCATATGCAACGGGTCGAAGTCTGGCTGTGACTTTAGAAAAAACTATTAGCGAAGAGCAGCACCGGGTTAAACCAGAAAATGCTATGGCTCGTGTTATGGAACTTGCGGAAAAATCATGCGCACTGGTGATTTGTACTCACCGGCCAGTTCTGCCCACGGTGATGGATGCTTTGAGTTCTATTTTCACTGTTGAAAATGAGACAAAGAAATCCTTTGATTCAGCATTCACCCCTGGAACCATGGTGGTTTACCATCGGGACGCCGCCAATCTGCGGCACGTAGTCGCAGTGGAACGTCACCAAAACTAGTAATACTTCCTTGCGCTACCGGGCTGGCGCCGGTTTAGCCATTGGGCTCTGCTAGATTTTGTTTAACATTCGCAAGGTTTATATGATGTGGCTTTTTCTGGCACCCAATAGAAAGTCATAAGCACAGGTTTATTGATTTTATGTCTAAGCACAAAAAAGTTCACGAGAAGAATGCCAAACTTGGCTATTCCCTTTATCTAGTTGCTTCCACTTGCTGGGCTCTAAACGGAACAGTGGCAAAAGTAATCCTTGAAGAAGTTGGGGATCCAGTAAGAATTTCACAATTCCGCGCTACTTTTACCGCCATTATTTTAATCATTTACGTTGCGCTAACTAATCGTAAAGCTTTTCGTATTTCTGGAAAAGAAGCATTGCTGCTTGCAGTGTATGGAATTATTGGCGTGGCTATGTGTCAATGGTTTTATTATGAATCCATTTCTCGGATGCCAATAACTATTAGCTTATTAATTGAATTTATGGCGCCCATTTTTGTTGTGCTTTACGCCAGGTTCGTTATGAAGCAATCCGTTCGCAATTATGTCTGGCTTGGACTTGCACTTGCAGTTGCAGGTCTTGCACTCGTTGCCCAGGTATGGAATGGCTTCACTTTAAACAGGCTAGGAGTTTTATTCGCCCTGTTGTCGATGACGACTTTGATTGTGATGTTCATTGTGGGTGACAAAGCAAGCGCGCGCCGAGATCCAATCTCGTTATTGATGTGGGCTTTCACTTTCTCCTCACTCTTTTTTGCCGTGCTGCGACCTTGGAATGACTTTCCTTGGGAAGCGCTGCGGGCACAAGTCACACCTTTGGCAGGTAGTGCTGCGATATTTCCGATTTGGCCATTTTTTGTATCAATGGTCATTGTCGGGACTTTGATTCCATACATTTTCGTAATTAACTCCATCCGACATATTGGTGGGGCTGGCGCCAGCATCATGGGTATGACAGAGCCGCCGATTGCTGCAATATTTGCATGGGTTGTTCTCAGCGAAATTCTTTCGCCAGTACAACTACTTGGTGGGGCTGTGATGCTAGTTGGAATCATAGTTTCCCAGCGCGCTCGCCAGCAAAATCCGCACGAAGCACTTCCCGAATATCAAAGCGCAACTTAAACTAATCTCTATGACGAGTGCCTTAAATCTAGCTTTGGCAAAAATTGTTCCCAGCGTCATAACCGATAAAGATTTAATCGCTTCTTACACCAGCGACTGGACGGGTCGATTTAACGGAAAAGCAGATGTTGTAGTTAGACCGCAAAACGCTGCGCAAATCACAGAAGTCGTACTTTTGTGCAAAAAATTTGGCGTCGCGATTCAAATTCAAGGTGGAAACACTGGACTGGTTGGCGGATCAGTTCCGCCGCCGAATTCGCTGCGTCCAATTTGTTTGATGTCCACCTCCTCCTTGAACTCCATTCTTGATTTTGATGTCGTTACGGGACACATCACTGTTGGCGCCGGGGTAAGCGTTGCGCAAGTTCAAAGCACAGTTCGGGCTCGTGGCTGGGAATTTCCAATTGATCTGGCATCCCGGGAAAGTGCAACTATCGGTGGATTAGTTGCAACTAATGCTGGTGGGATCAGGGTGTGTGCCTTTGGCATGACCAAGCAAAGTGTTGCTGGGATTGAAATGGTTTTAGCTGATGGGCAAGTAATTAGTAATCTGACGAGTCCACTGAAAGACAACACTGGATATCCAATTTCGGATCTCGCAGTGGGCGCTGAGGGAACTTTAGGGATAATCACCGCAGTGCGGATGAAATTGATTCGCCCTACATTGTCATCTACTTTGTTTGTAATACCTTGTGATTCAGTGCAACTTGCATACGAGACTTTATTGAGTGTGCAAAAAGCTGGGCATAACTTGCTTGCTGCTGAATATGTGGATGCAAAATCAATGCAACTAATAATGAGTTATTCGCAATTGCGGCCACTGTGGCCAGTTCCACCAAATGTCACAGTGTTCATTGAAGTTGCTGGCTCAAATATTCAATTAGACGCAGATCCGCGCGCTCTTGGCACTTCTAACGCTGGGGAAATGAGAAACTTTTGGAAGTACCGGGAAGCAGCAAGTGATAGTTGGACTGCAGCTGGCAAAGTGCACAAACTTGACGTCAGTGTTGCCGTGGATCAAATTGGTACTTTTGAATCAAAGTTAAGTGCGATGCTTTCCAATTTTGAAATAGTCACAAGTTATGGATCATTTGGGCACTTGGCTGACGGTAATTTACACATTGAAATTGTTGGCCCAGCGCAGGATGACTACGAAATTGATAAATCGGTACTGGAACTTGTCGCTAAATTTAATGGCAGCATAAGCGCTGAACATGGAATCGGCCGAGCTAAGCGTGAGTATTTAGGACTTACTCGGGATGCGATTGACATCGAACTTATGAAAAAAATTAAAGAAGTTTTTGATCCAGAAAAATTATTTAATCCTGGAGTTTTACTTCCGGACTAATGCGCTCAACCAGTCCAAACGCAAGAGCCACACTTTGCCCAATTAGTAGTGCAAATAGCAAAGTGCCAAGACCAACAATGCCACCAAGTAACCACCCAATTATGAGGGCCACCAGCTCAATTGAGGTTCTTACTCGACCAATACGAATACCTGTTCTTTCATTTAATCCAGTCATCAAGCCATCGCGCGGTCCTGGTCCAACATTGCAAGTTATGTAGAGGGCACTTGCTAGACCAACTAATAAAACTCCGAAAATTACTTCAATGATTTGTAGTGCATAGTTCGTTGGATTTGGGAAAATCGGAATCATTACTTCTATCGCAATTGCAACTACAAGAATGTTGAGGGCAGTGCCCAAACCTGGTCTGCGGCGAAGCGGTATCCAGAGCAATAAGACCACCACTGAAACAACGAATGTGGCCTCTCCGATTGTGATACCAAGGGTCTTACTTATTCCAAAAGCGAGTACGGTCCACGGAGATTGTCCAATTCCCGCCGCGATTATTGCTGCTTCACCAGCGCCAAATAGCCAAAGCCCAATAATCAAAACAACTAAGGTCTTTGGGCTTACTTTCCAATTTGATTCCCCAGCTGACCAAGATGTTTTAGGTACGCTGAGTGCTGGTCGTAACCATTTGCCAATTACTGACATGTTCTAAGTTTCTGATTTACTGCGTGAAAATCCATTGTCAGGCTTACTCAATCGCCCAACAATTCCAAAGAAAAGTGCAACGACTTCGCCAACTAACACAGTCACCAAAACAGTGCCGAGGCCAACAGATCCACCTAATAGCCAGCCCGCTACTAAGAGTGTTGCCTCGATAGCAAATCTGACGCGTCCAATTGGGATTCCAGTCCTGGTGTTTAGTCCAGTCATTAACCCATCGCGCGGACCCGCGCCCAAGTAGCAAGGAATGTAAAACGCGCTACCCAGACCAATTACCAGAATTCCAATGATTACTTGAACCACTGAAAGGGCGTAACTATCAGGACTTGGGAAAACTGGCATCATGACATCAATAGCCACCGATACGAGAATGATATTTAAAACGGTTCCAATTCCAATTTTGATTTTGAGTGGAATCCATAAAAACATAACTCCGACTGAAATATAAAAACTTGTCCAGCCTAACGATTGGCCAGTCAAATTTTGAATTCCTTGTGCTAACACAGTTCCAGGTGATTGGCCGATATCAGCCTTGATGAGAATCGCTTCTCCCGTGCCATAACACCAATTACCAAGAATTACGTATAAGTATGTTTTTGGTTTCGCTTTCCACATCGATCCAGCTGAGCTCCACGATGTAATTGGAACTGTTCTAGCTGGGGTGAGCCATTGCCGCAAAGTAGCCATTGAGATTAGATGATGTTTTTCTCAGGGCGAAGTTCTCCGCCAGATGAAAATCGATCATTACTAAACGGGGAAATATCTACGAATGGTGTTTTGCCCAAATACATGTCGCGCAAAATCTCGCCGATCGCTGGGCCCTGCAGGAAGCCATGTCCGCTGAAGCCAGTTGCATAGAGAAAGCGGGAAACGCCATCCCATTCGCCCATGATCGCATTGTGATCTGGCGCTACGTCATACAAGCCGGCCCAACCACTTGCTGCGCCGAGTTCCAGCAGGCGAGGCGCACGTTCATATGCAAGCTCACCAATTTTTTCTGGAAACTTCGGATCCCGCTTCAAATCAAATCCGTATTCAGCAGATTTATCGGAGAAACCCATCAACATTGCATTGCCTTCGCGGTGCCAATAAAGCGAAGTTGAATAATCAATTGTCATCGGCATATTGTCAGGGACATCAGCAAAGTCTTCGGTCAGTGGCTCTGTAATAAGTAGCTCGCGGCGCAATGGCTTAACTGGAATTTCTAATCCAACCATGGCGCCGATTGTTGGTGACCACGCTCCAGCACAGTTAATTACCGTCGAAGTTTTCACTACGCCAGCCGAAGTTGTTACACTTACGATTTTGCCATCGACCACCGAAATGTCGGTTGCCTCGGTTTGGGTAAGGATTATTGCGCCATGCTTACGCGCGCCAGAGGCATACCCAAGAACCACTGATTCTGGCGTGCAGTAACCATCATTTGGCGTAAATGAGGCTGCCAAAATTCCATCAATTTCCAATAATGGGTTCAATTCTTTTGCTTCTTGGGGAGTGATCATTCGAGACTCAACTCCAAACTTATGATGTATTTTTGTGGCTGCTTCGAAAGCAGTGACATCTTCGGTGGTGGAAAGTGCGAATAAGTATCCCGGCCGATGTAAATCAATTTCTTGCCCTGGTCGATTTGGGAAATCTGCCAACAGATCTAGTGATCGGGCGCCCATGGCAACGTTTAGTTCATCGGAGAAGTTCGCCCGCACGCCACCAGCAGCTTTTGAAGTTGAACCACTAGCGAGTTCATTCTTCTCAATTAGAACAACGCTTACGCCAGCCTCAGCTAAATGGAATGCTGCGGAGGCGCCCATGACGCCGCCGCCAATCACAACAACATCGGCTTCTTGCGGAAGATTCGCCATCGAAGCAGATCCTTAAATCTTGAAATCAGGGTTATGCGGAACTTCTTCGTTATCCATTTGAGCTTTTTGCAATTTGCCCGACCAATCCCAGTTAAGTGATTGCCAGCGAGTGAACTGATCCAGAACCCAAATGCCCGACTGACGTGAGCCATTGCCACTGTTTCCGTTACCACCAAATGGCAAGTGAGCCTCAGCGCCTGATGTTGAATTATTAATTGAAATCATGCCTGCAGAAATACCTTCGCGGAAAGTCCAAACCGCTTTAGGATCACTGGTGTAGATTGCCGCAGATAAACCAAAACCATGATCGTTACCAAGATCAATTGCTTCTTCTAATGTTTTGAAGCGACCAACTGTTACCAATGGTCCAAATGTTTCGGTGTAATAAAGTTCATCATCTTTTTTAATTCCAGCAACGATTGTTGGGTGCACAAACACACCTGCTTCTGGATCCCCTACGAAACCTTCGCGTGGATTTTCTTTCGTGATTCGACCCATTCCAGTTGATCCATGAACGCTGTGATGTGACTGAATCATTTTCAAATTATGTTCGTGGGTTTCGGCATACTTCTCCCCGATCATTGGACCGAAAAGTACGTCTTGCATTGGATCGCCAACTTTAGAGCTAGCCACTTTGTCGGCATACATTTTTAGGAATTCGTCATATATAGAATCGTGAATCCAAAGTGTGCCAAGTGAAGTGCAGCGCTGACCCGCCGTACCAAAGCCAGCGAACAATGCGCCATCAAGTGCCAAATCAAGATCAGCATCTGGCATGATCACCATTGGATTTTTACCACCAAGTTCCAGGCACGCACTTTGAATGTATTCGCCAACTTTTGCGCCAATCAAACGACCGACTTCAGTGGAACCGGTAAAGCCGACTTTGTTGATGGTGCCTTCATCTAGGCCTTTAACCATGCCTTCGAAAGTTTCTTTGCCTTCTGCAACAACCGTTATCAAGACATCTTTTGGAACTCCCGCTGCGTGGAAAATTGCAGTCATTGCTTCCGCAACTGCAGGAGTGAATTCGGAGGGCTTCCAAACTACTGAGTTGCCCGTAAGTAGCGCAGGAATGATGTACCAAGATGGCACAGCTGCTGGGAAGTTACCTGCAGTAATGATCAGCGCAGTTCCAACTGGCATCCGGAAAGTAAACAAATTCTTATTTGGCATTTCACTTGGAACAGTTTGGCCATACATGCGGCGACCTTCACCTAAGAAGAAATCACAAGTATCAATTACTTCTTGCACATCGCCGAGGGCTTCGCGGTAGACCTTGCCCATTTCGCGAGTAACCAGCTTGGAAAGTGCTTCCTTATTGTTCTCGAATAACCGACCAGCATTGGCAATTACTCGGCCACGTGCTGGCGCCGGCATCTTGGCCCAAGCCTTTTGAGCAGCCTTGGCACGACGCGCAGCAGCCGCGATATCATCAGCAGTTGCCAACTTGGTTTCGAGCACCACGTCGCTCAGATTTGTTGGGTTTAGAGATTTGATGGTGGACACCAGGGCCTCTTTCATTGACGATAAAGTAACTAACATGTCTAACAATGCCAGTACAAATCACCAAACTGTAGCCGGGGTAATCCTGGATTTGCTCTGGGAAGCTGGAGTTCGCACCACATTTGGGATCCCTGGCGTACATAACCTGGCGTTCTGGGATGCCTTGGGACCACAACGCCCCGAAATCATTGGAGTTAGGCACGAACAAACCACTGCGTATGCAGCCGATGGTGTGGCTCGAACCACCGGGTCGCTCGGTGTGGCGTTAACAACGACAGGACCTGGGGCAGCAAATACCTTGGGCGCATTTGGCGAGGCTGCCATTAGTGGTTCACCAGTTTTCGTTATTTCATCCGAGGCGCCAATTGGAAAGCGCTCAAAAGATGGCGCCCGCGGGTTGCTGCACGAAATGGATGACCAAGCAGCGATGTTTGCGCCGCTTGCAAAAAAACTTGCTGGCATCTCAATGGCAATTAGCGTGACCGATGGGGTTACAGCCGTTGATGTTGCTGCCGAAATGATTCGTGATTTATTGCGCGCGCCGGTTGGCGCTGGCTACCTTGGCATTCCTGCCGACATCTTGGCGCAGCAATTCACTGGCACCAAGCCAAAACTAGAGCTCGGTCAAGAAATTACTGACATAGAAATCTCAGCAGCACAAGCTGCCTTGGTAAATGCGAACAAGATCGTAATTTGGGCTGGTGGCGGCGCAGTCGATGCTTCTGATTCCATTTCCGCTCTTGCCGCGCATTGGAACGCGCCGATTCTTACTTCATTTTCAGGCCGTGGCATCGCAGCGTCATCGGAATTAACATTGACCGCGCCAATCCATGAACCAGAAGTTGAAGCGGTCTTGGCGCAAGCTGATGCACTTGTCGTTTTCGGTAGCCAACTCGATGGTATGAACACTAAGAACTGGGCAATTGCGTGGCCAAAAACAATTGTGCTCGTAGATGTAGATCCAACAAAAACAATGCGCAATGTTGATCCAACTGCAGTAGTTCTGAATAACAACATAAACGGCGTTGCCTCTGCGTTGGTTGCAGGAACTTCAGCTCTTGAATCTTGGGTTGATATTTCAGCCGTTAACAAAACTGTGCGTGATCGCTTGCGCGTTGGCGAAAAATCCAAACGTGGGATTGCCTTAGTCGAAGCGATTGAAAATCACTGGCCTGCAGATGCTGCAATTGTTTGCGACATGTCGGTGTGTGGCTACTGGACTGGAGTTTATGCGCAACAACCTCGTCCGCGCCGAATCGTCTATCCGGTCGGTTGGGGCACACTTGGCTTTGGCTTACCTGCAGCAATAGGACCAGCAGCAGTTGGCACTCGCACACTTGCCGTATGTGGTGATGGCGGCGTTGCATTTGCACTTGGTGAACTTGCTACTATCGTGCAAGAAAACCTGCCTTACACACTTTTAATTGTTGATGACGGTGGATACGGCATGCTGCGTTATGACCAGCAAGTTATGGGTCACCCCGAACGCGGTGTTGATTTAGTTTCTCCTGATTGGGCTGTTCTTGCGCAGGCATTTGGATTGTCGTTCACCGAAACCACAATTGAAGATTTGGGCGATGCACTAGATCTAAAGCAGCCAGGAATTATTCTGATTCGCGAGTCTTTATACCCACCAAAGAGCACAAGTCCTCGTTGGAACGAAAAGTAGATTTAAAAAAGGAAAAGGCCCGCGAGATGTTTCGCGGGCCTTTTTCGGTTAGAGCATCGGTTGCCCGATATCCACTCTTGACTCAATACCTAATTTTCACACCCTGAAGGATTCTTGTCAATAGCAACAACATCTAATTCACATGATTTATATTTCCACAGAAGTCTTTGCCGTCTTTAATTAGTCAACTTACGAATCGACTATTGATTCGGGGTACCTCTGTAGCTCAATGGACAGAGCCCACTTTTGACTCAATTGGAGATGCGGGTTCGATTCCCGCCAGGGGTTCCCAAACTTGGTGAACCCGCAATGTGGTGTTGCATTGCGGGTTTGCCTACTAACTGAATTTTTGGCCAGTTAGTTGTTCGTAAGCTCCGATGTAGCGCTCACGCGTTTTTTCAATGACTTCATCAGGAAGTACTGGTGGCGCTTCCCCAGAATTTTTATCCCAGCCAGATGCAGGCGAAGTCAACCAATCGCGCACGTATTGCTTGTCATATGAGGGCTGGGGATGTCCGGGCTGCCATTGATCTGCTGGCCAGTACCTGGATGAATCTGGTGTTAACACTTCATCTGCTAAAACAATTTGATTTTTATTTACGCCAACAATACCTAGGCCAAATTCAAATTTTGTGTCAGCCAGAATTAGTCCACGCCCAAGTGCTATTTCGGCTGCTACTTCATAAACCCAAAGTGTGAATCGTTTAAGTTGTTGAGCCTCTTCCATTCCAATGGATGTAATGACTTCATCAAAAGTCACATTTACATCATGATCGCCGATGGCAGCTTTTGTAGCTGGAGTAAATAACGGTTTAGGTAGTTTGGCGCCTTCTTTGAGACCTGGCGGCAAACCGTTGCCACAAATGGATTGCTCTCGCAGGTAATCGGAATAACCTGACCCGGCAAGGTAGCCACGTGCGACGCATTCGATAGGTAACATTTCCAATTTTTCACAATAAGTTGCCCGACCCCGAACTTGATCTGGAACGTTAGTTGACAGCACGTGATT
>CAMBGF010000032.1 GCA_945866135.1 Bifidobacterium breve | reverse complement strand
ACGCGCTTCAACATCTGGCGCACGATTACTTCGATGTGCTTATCGTGAATCGATACACCCTGTGAGCGGTAAACCTCTTGAACTTCATCAGTTAAGTGGATCTGAACTTGACGTGGTCCGCGGATACGAAGAACTTCCTTCGGATCTGGCTTACCAACAAGGATCAAATCACCGGCTGTAACGCTCTGGCCATCTTCAACTACCAACTTGGCACGCTTAGAAACTGGGTATTCCAGTTCTTCGGAACCATCATCAGGAATAACGATGACCTTCTTTGACTTATCTGATTCATCAATGCGAACCCGACCAGTTGCAGCAGAGATTGGCGAAACACCCTTTGGAGTACGAGCTTCGAAAAGTTCGACTACGCGAGGTAGACCGTGAGTGATGTCACCACCATCAGATGCAGCGCCACCAGTGTGGAAGGTACGCATTGTTAGCTGAGTTCCTGGCTCACCAATTGACTGAGCAGCGATGATGCCAACGGCTTCACCAATGTCAACCAACTTGGATGTTGCAAGGGAACGACCGTAACAACGAGCACAAGTTCCAAAGCGGCTATCGCAAGTTAGTACTGAGCGAACCTTGATTTCGTCAACACCTGCAGCGACCATGTCATCGATGTCCAAAATACCAATGTCTTTGCCAGCTTCAAATAATGTCTTGCCAGCAACGACTACATCTTCTGCCAAGCAGCGAGATGCGATTGTGGTATCCAAGAAATCTTCAGCAGAGCCATCAGCCTTGCGAATCACCTTGGTAATTCCACGATCAGTGCCACAGTCTTCTTCACGGATGATGACATCCTGTGAAACGTCAACTAGACGACGAGTTAAGTAACCAGAGTCAGCGGTACGAAGCGCAGTATCAGCAAGTCCCTTACGAGCGCCGTGTGTGGAGATGAAGTACTCAAGTACTGACAAACCTTCACGGAAGTTGCTCTTGATCGGGCGCGGAATAATTTCACCCTTAGGGTTTGCTACCAGCCCACGCATACCTGCGATCTGACGAATCTGAAGCATGTTGCCTCGCGCGCCAGAGTTAACCATCATCCAAACCGGGTTAGTGGTTGGGAAGTTTTCCTGCATAGCTTCGGCAACTTTGTTAGTTGTGTCAGTCCATACTTCGATTAGCTCTTGACGACGCTCGGAGTCTGCAATCAAACCACGGTCGTACTGCTTTTGGATCTTGTCAGCTTTTTCTTCAGCTTCAGCAAGTAAGCCTGCCTTAGCAGCAGGTGCTACAACATCAGCGAAGGAAATAGTTACCCCAGATCGGGTTGCCCAACGGAAACCTGCTTCTTTCAAAGCATCCAGAGTCGCAGCGACCTGAACTTTTGAATAGCGCTCAGCTAAGTCATTGATAACTTCACCTAGCTTTGACTTCTTTACCTCTTCGTTAACGAATGGGTAATCAGTTGGCAGAGTTTCGTTGAATAATGCGCGACCTAGTGTGGTTTCGATCGTCTTTGCAGATGACTCGCCACCCATCACGGTAACTACATCTTCCAAACGAATCTTTACGTTTGCCTGAAGCGCAAGTTCGTTGCGATCAAAAGCCATGATGGCTTCTGCTAGCGAACCAAATGCGCGACCGGCGCCAATGCCTGCTGAATCATCGCGAGTTAGCGAGTACAGACCAAGAACCATGTCCTGGGTAGGAGAGGTAATTGGGCGACCGTTTGCTGGCGACAAAATGTTATTTGTCGAAAGCATAAGTACGCGGGCTTCAGCTTGAGCTTCTGCGGAAAGTGGTACGTGTACCGCCATCTGATCACCGTCGAAGTCAGCGTTGAACGCAGTACATACGAGTGGGTGAATCTGGATTGCCTTACCTTCAATGAGCTGAGGCTCAAAGGCTTGGATACCCAAACGGTGAAGTGTTGGCGCGCGGTTAAGCAGAACTGGATGCTCGGTAATTACTTCTTCAAGTACATCCCAAACAACTGAACGCTGACGTTCAACCATTCGCTTAGCACTCTTGATGTTCTGGGCATGGTTTAGATCAACCAAGCGCTTCATCACGAATGGCTTGAATAGTTCCAGCGCCATCTGCTTTGGCAGACCACACTGATGCAGTTTTAGCTGTGGACCAACAACGATTACCGACCGACCAGAGTAGTCAACGCGCTTACCAAGAAGATTCTGGCGGAAGCGACCTTGCTTACCCTTAAGCATGTCGGAAAGTGACTTGAGCGGACGATTGCCCGGACCAGTTACTGGACGACCACGACGACCGTTATCAAATAGTGCATCTACAGATTCCTGAAGCATGCGCTTTTCGTTGTTAACGATAATTTCTGGAGCGCCAAGATCAAGCAGGCGCTTTAGTCGGTTGTTGCGGTTGATTACGCGACGGTAAAGATCATTTAGATCTGAAGTTGCAAATCGACCACCATCAAGCTGAACCATTGGGCGAAGATCTGGTGGAATAACCGGAACTGCGTCCAGCACCATTGCGGCTGGATGATTCGTTGTGTTCAAGAAGGCGTTAACAACCTTGAGACGCTTTAGCGCACGAGCCTTCTTTTGGCCCTTGCCATTGATGATGATGTCTTTAAGTTTTACTGACTCTGCTTCAAGATCGAATGTTTCCAAACGAGCCTTGATTGCTGCAGCGCCCATGCCACCCTTGAAGTAGCGACCAAAACGGTCACGCATTTCGCGGTAAAGCATTTCGTCGCCCTCAAGGTCTTGCACCTTAAGTGTGCGGAAACGATCAAATACCTTTACCAGGCGATCGATTTTTGCATCTTCGCGCTTACGAATCTGGTTAACTTCACGTTCTCCGGATTCGCGAACTTTGCGCTTGATGTCAGCTTTAGCACCTTCTGCTTCGAGTTCAGCAAGATCTGCTTCCATCTTCTTAAGGCGCAAATCAATATCAGCATCGCGCTTCTTAATAAGGTTGTTGCGATCTTCGTTTAGTCGAGCTTCCAGGCTTGGCAAGTCTTCCCGACGAGTTGCATCATCAACAGAGGTGATCATGTAAGCGGCGAAGTAAATTACTTTTTCTAGATCTTTTGGAGCTAGATCAAGTAAGTAACCAAGACGACTTGGCACGCCCTTGAAGTACCAGATGTGTGTTACTGGCGCAGCAAGTTCGATGTGTCCCATGCGTTCGCGGCGAACTTTGGAGCGAGTGACTTCAACGCCACAACGCTCACAAACGATGCCTTTGAATCGCACACGCTTGTACTTACCGCAGTAGCATTCCCAGTCCCGAGTCGGACCGAAGATCTTTTCGCAGAAAAGACCATCGCGCTCTGGCTTAAGTGTGCGGTAGTTAATTGTTTCTGGTTTCTTGACTTCACCATGTGACCATAAACGGATGTCTTCTGCGCTAGCTAGACCGATCCGCAATTCGTCGAAGAAGTTGACGTCCAACACTTTGAGTTCCTCTATTTCCAGTTAAGTTTCGGGTTGTCTGTTCTGACCGAGATCAGAGTTCTTCGACGCTGAGCGACTCACGGCGCGACAGGTCGATTCCAAGTTCTTCAGCGGTACGGAATACTTCTTCCGCGGTGTCTCGCAATTCGATGGCGGAACCATCGCTAGAGAGAACTTCCACATTCAGACATAGTGACTGCATTTCCTTGATAAGTACCTTGAATGATTCAGGGATACCTGGCTCTGGAATGTTTTCACCCTTAACGATTGCTTCATACACGCGCACGCGACCAAGGACATCGTCAGACTTGATAGTCAACAATTCCTGAAGTGCATACGATGCGCCATAAGCCTCAAGTGCCCAAACTTCCATTTCTCCGAAGCGCTGGCCACCGAACTGAGCTTTACCACCCAGAGGTTGCTGCGTAATCATTGAGTAAGGACCAGTTGAGCGAGCGTGAATCTTGTCATCCACCAAGTGGTGAAGTTTCAAGATATACATGTAGCCAACTGAGATTTCGCCAGGGAATGGTTCGCCAGAACGACCATCAAATAACTTGGCCTTTCCGTTAACCCCAACAAGGCTTAGGCCATCGGCAGTCTTACGAGTTGAAGCAAGTAGTCCGCCAATTTCATCTTCCTTGGCACCATCGAAGACCGGTGTGGCCAACTTTGAACCAGGCTCAACGTGACGCGCTTCTTTCACAAGATGCTTTGCCCAATCTGGATCTCCCTCGATATCCCAACCGCGGGATGCGATCCAACCAAGGTGAACTTCCAAGATCTGACCGATGTTCATACGTCCCGGAACACCAAGTGGGTTCAGGACGACATCAACTGGGGTTCCATCTTCAAGGAATGGCATATCTTCTGGTGGCAAAATCTTGGAGATAACACCCTTGTTGCCGTGACGGCCAGCAAGTTTGTCACCTTCGGTGATTTTGCGCTTCTGTGCGATGTAAACGCGAACGATTTGGTTAACACCTGGAGGTAGGTCATCACCTTCGGAAGAATCAAAGACGCGAACGCCAATAACTTTTCCAGATTCGCCGTGCGGCACCTTAAGAGAAGTGTCGCGAACTTCGCGAGCTTTCTCACCAAAGATTGCGCGAAGTAAGCGCTCTTCTGGAGTTAGTTCAGTTTCACCCTTAGGTGTCACCTTTCCAACTAGCAAGTCGCCTGGCACAACGTCGGCGCCGATGCGAATAATTCCGCGCTCATCTAAATCAGCAAGAACTTCATCAGAAAGGTTTGGCAGATCTCGAGTGATTTCCTCTGGACCAAGCTTGGTATCGCGCGCATCAATTTCGTGTTCTTCAATGTGAATTGAAGAAAGCACGTCATCTTGCACGAGACGCTGGTTCAAAATAATCGCATCTTCGTAGTTAAGGCCTTCCCACGGCATGAATGCCACAAGCAGGTTACGACCAAGAGCCATTTCGCCGTTTTCAGTACACGGACCATCAGCAATAACTTGACCAGCTTCTACCCGATCGCCTTCACTGACGATTGGGCGCTGGTTGTAGCAAGTGCCTTGGTTTGAGCGATCAAACTTACGCACTGCATAAGTAAGGTGCTTGCCGCCATCTTCTTGAACTGTGATTGAGTCAGCTGAAACTTCAGAGACAACGCCAGTACCAGTTGCCACGATTACATCGCCGGCATCCTTTGCTGCGCGGTATTCCATACCGGTTCCAACATATGGTGATTCACTGCGAAGCAATGGCACAGCCTGACGTTGCATGTTTGCGCCCATAAGTGCGCGGTTTGCATCGTCGTGCTCAAGGAACGGAATCATTGCAGTTGCAACGGAAACCATCTGACGTGGTGAAACGTCCATGAAATCAACTTCAGTACCAGGTACGTAGTCAACTTCACCGCCCTTGGTGCGAACCAAAACCTTGGTGTCTTGGAAAGTGTTGTCGTCATTAAGCAACGAGTTTGCTTGCGCAATGACGTAAACATCTTCTTCATCAGCGGTTAGGTACTGAATCTTGTCCGATACCTTGCCCTTGATTACCTTGCGGTATGGAGTCTCAACAAAACCAAATGCATTAATTCGTGCGTAAGACGCAAGCGAACCAATTAGCCCAATGTTTGGACCTTCTGGAGTTTCAATTGGACACATGCGACCGTAGTGCGACGGGTGAACGTCGCGAACTTCGAAGCCAGCGCGCTCACGAGAGAGACCGCCGGGTCCAAGTGCGGAAAGACGGCGCTTGTGGGTTAAGCCAGAAAGTGGGTTGGTTTGATCCATGAACTGCGAAAGCTGAGAAGTTCCAAAGAACTCCTTAATCGATGCAATTACTGGACGAGTGTTGATCAAAGTAAGCGGCGTGATTGCTTCTGGATCCTGAGTCGTCATACGTTCGCGAACTACGCGCTCCATACGAGATAGCCCAGTGCGAATCTGATTCTGAATCAGCTCACCAACTGTGCGAAGGCGACGGTTTCCGAAGTGATCGATGTCATCTACTTCAACGCGAGTTGCTCCACGTGCTGATGTGAATTCAGTTTCACCTGCATGCAGACGAACTAAGTATTCAATGGTTGCTAATACGTCGTTGATATCCAAAACAGTTTTGATTGGATCGGTATCAAGACCTAGTTTCTTGTTGACCTTGTAACGGCCAACCTTTGCAAGGTCATAACGCTTCTCATTGAAGAAAAAGTTTTGTAGCAAACTTCGTGATGCTTCAACGGTCGGTGGTTCACCTGGTCGAAGTTTGCGATACAGATCTAACAGGGCCTCATCCTGTGTAGTGGTCGTATCTTTTTCAAGTGTTGACATCATTGATTCGTAAGCACCGAATTGTTCGCGAATCTGCTCGTTGGTAATACCGAGTGCCTTCAAGAAAATTGTTACCGGCTGCTTGCGCTTACGGTCAATGCGAACACCAACCATATCTTTCTTATCAACTTCAAATTCCATCCAAGCGCCACGGCTCGGAATGATTTTTGTTGTGTAAACATCTTTGTCAGTTGCTTTATCAAGTGTGCGCTCAAAGTAAACGCCCGGGGAACGAACTAACTGGGAAACAACAACACGCTCGGTGCCGTTGATGATGAAAGTTCCCTTGCTGGTCATGATTGGGAAGTCGCCCATGAATACGGTCTGGCTCTTGATTTCGCCAGTTTCGTTGTTCATGAATTCTGCGTTGACGTAAAGCGGCTGAGCAAAAGTTAAATCTTTCTCGCGGCATTCGTCTTCGGTGTACTTGGTGTCTTCCAAACTTGGCTCGGTGAATGTCAACGACATAGTGCCGTTGTAATCCTCAATTGGGCTAATCTCATCGAATACATCCTGCAAACCGTGAGTCTGCGGGATTTCGTTGTTACCAGATTCCAGGGCCGCGCCAACGCGGTCCTTCCACACTTGATTGCCAAGTAACCAGTCAAAAGATTCAACTTGTAGATCAAGAAGATTAGGAACCTCAAGTGGTTCACGAATCTTTGCGAATGAGACCCGCTTTGGGCCTGTGGAACTGCGGGAGTGAGTGCGTGAGGCGGCCAACAGTCGTCCTTCCAAGCTAGCTGTATGTCCGCACGCTAAAGGAACCTAGTCAAATTAGGGTACACAAATGACAGGTGGTTTAAGGCACGGCGAATTAGTAGCATACCTAGACGCGGCAGCCACTGTCCAATGCGGACTTACTTTTCCTGAAAACCCTCGATTTTAGGACTTCTGCACTGACTTGGACAGCTAGTACCAAGTGCCTCAGGCCGAAATCATCGGTTACCAGGGTAAATCTGCATTTCTACTTGCTCGCCAATCGTTGCCCAGATTCAGGCAAGTGTCAAGCACTGCGCACGGTCTGTGATGAAGGCGTTATGAATGAGCGAATTTTTACTGTGTTTGTTGCATTTACAAACTTTGGGAAACATTTCACAAACTGATTCGTGTTAAACGTAACTGATTTTTAGGCAGCAAAAAAGGTGGCTCCCCCGAGGGAACCACCTTTTTAGGACTAGCCGAGTATTGCTTTTTAATAATTACTTGACTGTTACCTTTGCGCCGGCTGCTTCTAGAGTTGCCTTTGCTGCTTCAGCTGCGTCCTTCTTAACTTTTTCAAGAACTGCTTTTGGTGCTGCTTCTACAAGATCTTTTGCTTCTTTAAGACCAAGGTTTGTCAAGGCACGAACTTCCTTGATAACCGCAATCTTCTGTGCGCCGCCTTCTTCTAGGATGACATCGAATTCATCCTGATCTGCAGATGCGCCACCGTCGCCGCCGCCTGCTGCTGGCGCAGCAGCCATAGCTACTGGCGCAGCTGCGGTTACGTTGAATACTTCTTCAAACTGTGAAACGAACTCAGAAAGTTCGATCAGTGTTAGTTCCTTGAATGCGTCGATCAACTGATCGGTGCTTAGCTTTGCCATTATGGCTTCCTTCCGGTTTGGGGCGATAGGCCCGGTTAATTCGTGCTGAGAGGGGCCTAGCCCTCAGTTGATTCCTCGACTGCTGGTGCAGCTTCGGCTTCGACAGCTTCAGCGGATGCTTCTACTGCTTCTTCTTGTGCCTCGGCTGGAGCATCAGATGCTTCAACTTCCGCAGTTTCATTTGTTGCGTCAGCTGTTGCTTCCGCAGTCTCAACTGGCGCTGGTGCTGGCTTCGCAGCAGCTGGCGTTTGCGCAGCTACCTTTGCTTCCAGTGCAGCGATAGTACGAGCGGCCTGTGATAACGGAGCCTGGAATAGTGCTGCTGCCTTGGCAAGCGTTGCATTTGCAGCGCCAGCAATTCTGGACAGAAGTACTTCGCGAGACTCGATCTTTGCCAATTTCTTGATGTCATCAGCGGTGAGGATTTTTCCATCCATCATTCCGCCCTTGATAACAAGCATTGGATTTTCCTTGGCGAAGGTATCGATGCCCTTTGCGGCAGCGAGTGCGTCACCCTTGATAAATGCGATTGCAGTTGGTCCAACGAGCAAGTCGTCAAAACCGACAACACCGGCATCCTTAGCTGCGATTTTTGTCAGCGTGTTCTTAACTACGGCGTAGGTGGTGTCTTGGCCAAGCGAACGACGAAGTTGCTTGAGTTGACCCACAGACAAACCGCGGTACTCGGTCAGAACAGTTGCATTGGACGCACGGAATTCTTCCGTGATCTCGGCTACTGCAGCGGCCTTGTCAGCGCGTGCCATGGTGCTCCTTAGGTAATTGGCCCATGAAAAAAGCCCCGCGCGAGCGAGGCAGGAACACAACTAGAAAGTTGTTTCTCTTACTTCACCTGCGCTGGCGCTCCAATTTCTAGAGCCTTAGCCTTTCTGGTTTCCCAGAAGGACCGGCGGTCTTCGGTTTGTTCTCTTGAACTTTAAGCGTTGGTGGGCCTGCGAGTCAAAACGAGTACTCACGACTGCTTTTCCACACAAGCAACTTGTGTACACATTCGCAAGTTAACTTGCTACAGTTATCCCATGCAAGTTAACTTGTCGCCGTGCCTAGTTACCCGAGGATTCTTTCAACTGCCTACCGGCACGGCATTAATCAATCGGACATCTTGCACGCGTATCGAAACTTCATTGAAGTTCGAACCCACGCAAAGGATGGCCTGGTCTATGTTGGCCCTGCCGAAAATGGAATCTTATTGGAACTGGGGATTGTCAAAATTGACCAAGAGTGGATCATCGTTCATGCAATGCGCCTGCGGAAGGGGTTTGTGAGACATCGTGCCTAGATCTTTAAATGAATTGATACAGCATGCAGATTTTTATGCAAAGCAGTTTGAGGATTATCCAACGGGTTCCCAGGATGCCATTGATAGTGTGACCTTCAATGCGCTTTGGTCTGCCGGACAACAAAAATCAGTTTTGGAAAACTCAATTGCTGAACTAGTTGTTAAGGCGCGATCAGAAAACATGTCCTGGAAGTTAATCGGACAAATACTTGGCACATCCGGTGAAGCTGCTCGCCAGCGCTATGGATCAATCACTAAACGTAAACCTAAAAGATCTGCATAAAAATAGACCGACATCAAAAGATGCCGGTCTATTTTTTTATGAGAATTAGTCTTCGTCTTCAACCATCAAGTTGCGGGTTTTATTTGGATCTACTTGGATGCCAACGCCCATAGTTGTGGAAATAACGGCTCTTTTGATGTAGCGACCTTTTGAAGAAGATGGCTTTACGCGAAGAACCTCATCAAGTGCGGCAGCGTAGTTTTCAACCAACTGTTGCTCGGTGAAAGATGCCTTTCCAATGATGAAGTGCAGGTTTGAATGCTTATCAACGCGGAATTCAATCTTGCCGCCCTTGATATCTTCAACTGCTTTACCAACGTTAAGAGTTACAGTTCCAGTCTTTGGGTTCGGCATTAAGTTACGTGGACCTAGAACCTTACCGAGGCGCCCGACTTTACCCATTAAATCTGGAGTAGCTACAACTGCATCAAAGTCAGTCCAGCCACCTTCAATTTTTGTAATTAGATCATCGACACCGACATAGTCAGCGCCTGCTGCGCGAGCTTCGTCAGCCTTTTCACCGGCGGCAATAACCAAGACGCGTGCGGTCTTGCCAGTTCCGTGTGGGAGGTTAACGGTGCTTCGCACCATCTGATCGGCTTTACGAGGATCCACGCCAAGCAGCATTGCTACATCGACTGTTTGATCAAACTTGGTGCTAGTTGCGCCGGCTTTTGCCAAACGCGCTGCAGCCAATGGACTGTAAAGAAAATCTTTATCAATTGTTGCTGCGGACTTGTTGTACGCCTTACTGTGCTTCATGTCTTTCTCCTGTTTCGTTTTGGAGTTCGTGGTGTGAGCATGAAGTGCTCTCCCACTGGTGGTTTGTTCTTACTATTTACCGACGGTAATACCCATTGAGCGAGCAGTGCCTTCGATAATTAACATTGCTGCATCAATATCGTTTGCATTTAGATCAACCATTTTAGTTTGAGCGATTTCGCGCACCTGATCTTTGCTGATATTCGCAACTTTTGTTGTGTGCGGAACGCCTGAACCCTTTTCAACGCCTGCGGCCTTGAGGATCATGCGCGCTGCTGGTGGAGTTTTTGTAACGAATGTGAAAGAGCGGTCTTCGTAAACCGTAATTTCAACTGGGATTACATTTCCACGCTGTGTTTCTGTCGCAGCGTTGTACGCCTTGCAGAAATCCATAATGTTTACACCGTGCTGACCAAGGGCTGGACCAACTGGTGGCGCAGGATTAGCTTCGCCAGCCTTGATCTGCAACTTAATAAGTCCAGTGACTTTTTTCTTTGGTGCCATGTCTGTCGCGTCCTTTTTCTATTCGTTGTTTCTTTAGTTCTTGTGAATCTGGTTGAAGCCCAGTTCCACAGGAGTTTCGCGGCCGAAGATCTCGACGAGACCAACAACTTTTTGTCCATCCAAGTTAATCTCGGAAATCGTAGCGTGCAATGTGGCAAATGGTCCATCAACGACGGTTACTGAATCGCCAATGTTCAAGTCAATGTCAATCTTTGCGCCACTGCCACTCTTTTGTCCCGCAGATGCGGCGGCAGTTGCCACTGATGCAATTGCCTTTTGCTGAGATGGTCTAAGCATTTCAAATGCTTCGTCCATTGAAAGTGGTGCTGGGTTGTGACCCTGACCAACGAATCCAGTAACGCCAGGTGTGTGACGAACAACGCCCCATGATTCATCCGTTAGATCCATGCGGACTAAAACGTATCCTGGGAATTTATTGCGCTTAACTTGCTTACGAACACCGTTTTTGATTTCAGTTACTTCTTCTGATGGAACGTTAATTTCGTAAATGTAGTCCTCCATGTTTAAGGACACAGCGCGAGTTTCAAGATTTTGCTTTACGCGGTTTTCAAAACCTGCGTAAGAGTGAATTACAAACCAGTCCCCAATTTGGGAATCTAACCGTGCGCGAAAAGCTACTAGTGGATCTTCATCTACGGCAATTTGTGCTTCTTCAGCCACTGCTGGGATTTCTTCAACTTGCGTTACTTCTTCAGCAACTTCTGGTGCTAACTGCGCTTCGACGACTTCGCTTAAATCGAAGTTGTCATCTGAAGAAGGCGTGGAAACTTCACCATCAAGGTCAACATCTACAGCGCCATCATATGCAGTATCAATTGCTTCGATTGCTTCTTCATTAGAAACGGGCATTTCAATAACTGCCGAAGACATAGCATCCTCTGCTTTTGGTGCTACAGCTTCTAAGAACGGGGATTCAGACACGATTGTTTCCTTACCTAACCACTAACCGAAAATAACTAGAACTAATTTGACGAAAGCAAAATCAAATGCGGCAATAATCAACGCCATGATTATCACGAACACGACAACAACTGCGGTGTAAGTAAGAAGTTGATCCTTGGTTGGCCAAGTAACTTTCTTGAGTTCAAAAGTTACTTGTCGCAAGAAAAGTGACATGCGTGAGAACAAACCCAAACGTTCGGTGTTAGTTGAACTCATTGTCGTTCCCTTCTTTGCTATAACTGACTTCACTTAAATTCTTTGTCTTGCATCTTGCAGCAGGGCCGGAGGGACTTGAACCCCCAACCACCGGTTTTGGAGACCGGTGCTCTACCAATTGAGCCACGACCCTCTGGCATAAAACTATGCAACGATTGCTACCTACTTGTAGGCATGCTTGCGCAGACTAAGAATTACGTCGGTGTGTCAAGTGTAGACCCATTTTTCCGAGCCTTAAAACCACTAAATCCCAACCCAAGTAGTGCCAACGCGCAATAAATAGGCAATACTGGGTCGCGTGAACAAGCCTAGAGTTTCCGCCCGAATTGGGTCAATTGCCGAATCTGCCACCCTTGCTGTTGATGCTAAAGCTAAGGCCCTTAAGGCTGCTGGGCGTCCAGTTATTGGCTTTGGCGCAGGTGAACCGGATTTTCCAACTCCCGACTACATAGTTGAAGCCGCTCTCGCTGCTTGCCGCGACCCTAAATGGCACCGTTACACCCCAGCTGGCGGCTTACCCGAACTAAAAAGCGCTATCGCTGTAAAAACATTGCGCGATTCAAAATTTGCAATTGATCCAAGTCAAGTGTTAATTACAAATGGTGGCAAGCAAGCTTTATACAACGCATTCGCCGCATTACTTGATCCAGGTGATGAAGTTTTATTGCCTGCTCCTTACTGGACGACATATCCAGAGTCAATTCGCTTAGCTGGCGGTACTGCAGTTGAAATCATGACTGATGAGTCAACAGGTTTTCGAACTTCTATTGCACAACTTGAAAAAGCATTAACCCCAAAAACTAAAGCTCTAGTTTTCGTATCACCAAGCAATCCAACGGGCGCTGTCTACTCACCTGCTGAAGTTGAAGCAATTGGTCAGTGGGCTGTTGAAAAAGGTATCTGGGTCATTACCGATGAAATTTATGAACACTTGGTTTATGGAGATGCCGAATTCTCCTCAATGCCCGTTCTTGTTCCAGAAATTGCAGATCGCTGCATTGTTGTAAACGGTGTTGCAAAAACTTATGCCATGACTGGTTGGCGCGTTGGCTGGATGATCGGTCCAAACGACATCGTTAAAGCTGCCACTAACTTGCAATCACATGCCACTTCAAATGTGGCGAACGTTTCACAAATCGCTGCATTAGCTGCCGTATCTGGCGATTTAAGTGCGGTTGATGAAATGAAAGTTGCATTTGATCGACGCCGGCAAACCATAACCAAAATGCTTAATGAGATCGAAGGCGTTGTCTGCCCGGAGCCAGAAGGCGCTTTCTATGTTTACCCATCCGTTAAAAATGTTTTGGGTCGCAACATCCGTGGCAAGGTACCAACGACCTCTGCGGAACTTTCGGCATTAATTCTTGAAGAAGTTGAAGTTGCAGTTGTTCCAGGGGAAGCGTTTGGAACCCCAGGTTACGTTCGACTTTCCTATGCGCTGGGTGATGATGACTTAATTGAGGGCATTTCACGCATCCAAGATTTACTTAAGTAACTTTTAAAAAGTTAACTCGAAGCTCCGTGGCATTTCTTGAACTTACTACCGGATCCGCAAGGGCATGGTTCGTTACGTCCAACATTTGCGTAAGCATCTTTTGAAACCACGCTCGATACTGTGTCACCAGTTTCGCTGGGACCTGAATACTGCAAAGTCTTCGATTCAGTGGACTGGGCAAGACCTTTAGCTTCC
>CAMBGF010000031.1 GCA_945866135.1 Bifidobacterium breve | reverse complement strand
TCTAAAACATTCTTGGTAGATTCTCGTCGAGAATTACTGTAAGTCGGGGCATCCGGGTCAGTCTCGCTGTGGGCATCGATTGTGATGCACCAATCTGGACATTCGCGCACGCATAACATGCAGGAAGTACAAGATGCTGGATGCAAGGCAATTGTGGAATGGTTCATGATTGCCAAGATTCAAATACGCCAGGTGGTAACGAGGTTCGGCGGCGGGCGCTAACTTCTGGCTCAACTGCCCCTGGCCAAGGGGTTTGCACCCTCGTTTCAAGTGCAAAATCGCGGCGCAGTGGAAAACCTTCGAAGTTTGTTTCAAATGCATTTTGCGTTTCATGGCCTAGGAAAACCACACCAAACATTTGCGCAACTTCGCACTCATGAAATGTGATGCTTGGATAAACCTCAATCAAAGTCTCAATAGATTGCGTTATCGCTGTTGAAACTAATGTTTTTTTAGATAGATCTTCAGTTGAAACACACAGTGTGATATCAAAATTAGCTCCGCCATTATGAGTTGCAGTTAGCCATTCACATCTCACATAACCCGCCGCTTTTAAGTCCTTGGAATTAGTAACCCAAGTGGCACAATCTACTCGAATGTTTTCCTTCATTTACTTGCCATCTCTATTGCTTGCTGTAGCGCCACTGCCAATTCTTGTGGGCTTGGCGGGCAACCTGGAACATGAATATCTACGGGCACAACTTGATCTGCTCCTGGGATCACAGAATAGGAATCCCAATAAGGTCCACCAGTAATTGCGCACGCCCCAAAAGCAACAACGACTTTTGGTTCCAGCAATGCGTCATATGCAGATCTCACTGTTGGAATTAAAGCCTGAGTGAGAGTGCCAGCAATTACTAAAATGTGTTCTGCTGCGAAAATAGAACTCGTCGACTGCACCAGGTTCCAGGCCCCATCAACTAAATCAACTGAACTTGCCTCCACACCACAGCAAGCTAAGCCGGCCTGCAGAATTGAAATAGTTGAAGTTGCCACAACACGACTCTAAAGGAATTTTGACTGATTCATGGAAATGGGCATATACCTGTCAATTTAACTATGGTTAAGATATAACTAGAACACTCGCTGGGTTCCGGCGTATAACCGAATTACAACGAAGGAATCGGATTAGTAATGGATTTTGAACTAAGCGCGCAGCAAAAGGATTTTCAAAGTGTTATGCGAGATTTTGTTAACAAAGAGATAAATCCAGTTGCTATGGAAATGGAAAAATCAGGTGAATACCCAACCAAGATAGTTCAGGGACTTAAGGACCTAGGGCTATTTGGAATGACGATTCCCGAAGAGTACGGCGGCTTAGACCTTGATCCAGTTTCGTTTGCAATTGTCTTTGAAGAATTAGCCCGTGGTTGGGTTGGTATCGCTGGTGTATTAGGAAGTCATTCATTGGCTTGCCACTTAATTGCAAAGAATGGCACAACAGAACAAAAGGAAAAATACCTCCCAGACTTAGCCACCGGTAAGCGGAGAACTGGAATTGGTCTTACTGAGCCAGATGCTGGTACTGATCTGCAAGGCATAAAAACTACTGCGGTTCTTGATGGCGATCACTATGTAATTAATGGCGCAAAGACTTGGATTACAAATGCTCGGCATGCGGATCCATTGCCAGTGCTTGTAAAGACTGATCCTAAAGCTGATCCCCGTCACAAGGGTATGAGCGTAATTTTAGTTGATGCCGGAACACCAGGATTTACTATCAGCAAAGACATCGGGAAGCTTGGATACAAGGGACCAGAGTCCTGTGAAGTTTCCCTTGTTAATGTTCGCGTGCCCGTTTCACAACTCGTGGGTGGCGTTGAAGGTAAAGGTATGAAGCAAGTACTAGGCGCACTGGAATCAGGGCGAGTAAACATTGCAGCAAGATCGGTCGGTATTGCGCAAGCAGCTTTTGATGCATCACTTAAATACAGTCGAGAGCGCGAAGCATTTGGTCAACCAATATCGGATTTCCAAGCTATTCAATTAAAACTCGGAGAAATGGCAACAGAATTGCAAGCCGCAAGGTTGCTGACTTATTGGGCTGCTAGTGTGCAGGGTTCTGGCGCACGTTCAGATATGCACAGTGGAATGGCCAAGTACTTTGCCTCCGAAGTTGCAATCAAGGCATCACTAGAAGCAATGCGAATTCATGGTGGTTACGGTTACTCAACCGAATATGTCGTGGAACGCCTGTATCGCGATGCTCCGTTGATGGCAATTGGCGAGGGAACTAATGACATTATGAAAATGGTTATTGCCAAGTCATTAATAGCCGGCAAGGAAGTTATTAATTAAGGCTTTCCAGCTACATAGTTAATTTCTTAGTGCGTTGACGTATTACGTCATAGGAAAGTATGGCAAGGGCGAGCCAAGTTATAACAAAACCCGCCAATCTCTCTGCGGACATGGTTTCGTTAAACACAAACAGCCCAACAATAAACGAGATGGTTGGGCTTAAATACTGCAGCATTCCAAGTCTGGAAAGAGGCACCCGAATTGCTGCAAATCCAAAAAGTAAAAGTGGGAGTGAAGTTACTATGCCAGCGCTCGCGAGCCACAGTGAGTGTGAAATTCCAAACGAGCTAAAGGTATTGTTGCCCTGAAGCGAGAGTAAGACTAAATATATAGTTGCAACTGGTGTCAATAAAATCGTTTCTACAGTCAAACTTTCCACCGCAGGTACTTGCGCTAATTTCTTAACATATCCATATGCGGCAAAAGTGGCACCGATAGAAAGTGCTAACCAAGGTGGTCCACTCAGCGAGAATGTAAATACAACTAATGAGCACGTTGCCACTGCGATTGCCATCCACTGAAGGGATCTCAGTTTCTCCTGAAAGAAAAATACTCCCATTAGAACACTTAACAGGGGTGTCACGAAATATCCCAATGAGGAATCTAAAATATGGCCATTCAAATTTGCCCAAATAAAAAGCCCCCAGTTAGCGGCAATCAATATCGACGCTAGGAGTAATAGGAACACTTCGCGTTTTTTGCGAAAAATTTCAATTACTGCTTTAGTTCTTTTTTGCAAAGCAACAATAATCAGCAGGGTGAGAAGACTCCACAATACGCGGTTACATAGGATTTCTATTGCAGTTGCTGGCTCAAGCTTGGGCCAATACAGAACTACTGAGCCCCAAAAAAGGTAGACAGCAGCTCCAGCGTAAGTGCCTTTAGTTGATTCAGATTGATTGCGAAAATTTTGCATTAAAGTCATGGTTTCTAAAGGCTAGTGCAAACTTCTTAGTTAGCGAAGTCGGATTAAACCTTGCGGTAAGCAACGCTATCGACAAGAGAATCCATCGCTGTTTTGGCGTCGCAATCTGGAAGCGCAGTTAGACGCTCACGCGCGCGATCAGCCCATTGCTCTAACACGTCGCGGGCTTGATCCATTGCTGGGTGCACTCGCAGAGCGGCAAGTGCTTCGGCATGCTCCGCATCATTGGGTAAAGGACGAGACAATAATTCCCGCAATCGCGCTGGCAGCGTTGTGTCAGCGAGTGCAAATAGCACTGGCAAAGTGCGGATACCCTCGCGCAAATCAGTTCCTGGAGTCTTTCCGGAAACCTCGGATTCGATATCAAGCAAGTCATCACTTAGCTGAAATGCAATTCCAATGCTCTCGCCAAAATCTGCAATCTGATCAGTAAGTTCAGGTGAGACCCCGCCCATCATCGCGCCATAACGACCAGCAGCGGCAATTAACGAACCAGTCTTGTCTGCTAGTACCTCAAGATGATGAACTACCGGATCTTCGTCACCTTGTGGACCAACACTCTCGCGTAATTGACCAATAACTAAACGTTCAAAAGTTTCAGCTTGGACTCGGACAGCTTCCGGACCAAGATCAGCAAGCAATTTTGAAGCGCGCGCAAAAAGAAAATCTCCACTAAGAATTGCAACCGTATTCCCCCAGCGACTGTTAGCGGATTCAGTACCCCGACGAATTGTTGCTTCATCCATAACGTCATCATGATACAAAGTTGCTAAGTGCGTTAGTTCCACAACAACAGCAGACGGGACTATTTTTTCCGTTTTTGGATCACCAAAATGCGAAGCAAGTAACACCAGTAGCGGGCGGAATCTCTTGCCACCTGCCTCAACTAAATGTCGGCCTGTGATATCTGCCAATTCATAATCGCTGGCAATCTCAGCGCGTAGCCGATCCTCTACTGCGGACAACCCAGTAAGCAACTGCTCTTCAAGATCAGCTAGTTCTTCAGGGAATAAAAGGGGCACGCCCTAATCTTTCCACTTTGCGAGGCAAGTTGCGACTTGAGGTTTAACGAATGAATAGACCAACGTTAATTACTAATTCCAGGACTGGCTGGGGCGCAATTCCCAGTAACAAAGTGAAGGCAGCACTAATTCCAATGGCAACTGTTGTTAAGCCACTTGGAATTACTACTGCCGGACCATCAGTCGGTGGCTCAGTAAAGAACATCAAAACTATAACTCGGGCATAAAAGAATGCAGCAACAGCGCTTGCCAGCACGGCAATGATGACAAGTGGCGTTGCGCCACCTTCCACCGCTGCGGTGAAAATTGCGAACTTTCCGGTAAAACCACTTGTCAATGGAATGCCAGCCAGCGCCAGAAGGAACAATGCGAAAATACTCGCTATCCATGGTGACTTTTTGCCAAGCCCAGCCCATTGCGACAAATGTGTTGCTTCCCCAGATGCATCGCGCACTAAGCCAACAATTGCAAATGTTCCAAGTGATGTAAAGGCGTACGCAAGTAAGTAAAACAGTGAACTTGAAAGTCCCGCGGCACTTGAGGCGACAACACCGAGCAATAGGAATCCAGTATGTGCTACCGAAGAAAATGCCAGCATCCGCTTCATGTCAGTTTGCGTAACCGCAAGTAGTGAGCCAATGATCATGGTTAGTCCGGCAATTACCCACATCATCGGTCGCCAATCCCAGCGCATGCTGCCGAAAGCGACATAAAACACGCGAAGTAGCGCGCCGAATGCGGCAACCTTAGTGGCAGCGCTCATGAATGCAACGAGTGGAGTTGGGGACCCTTGATAAACATCTGGGACCCATTGGTGAAATGGCACCGCACCAACTTTAAATAACAAGCCAACTGCAATCATCGCGATGCCAGAAATTATTAACCCATCTTGTGATGAGTTTTCCATCGCAACAGAAACGACGCTGAAATTAACAGATGAGGTAGCTGCGTAGATAAGTGCCGCACCAAATAGAAAGAATGCGCTAGAGAAGGAGCCCAAAATAAAATACTTCAGGGCTGCCTCTTGGCTGAGCAAGCGGCGGCGGCGAGCCATACTGGCCAACAAGTAAAGCGGCAGTGAGAAAACTTCTAGAGCTACGAACATAATAAGGAAGTCATTTGATACTGGGAATAGCAGCATGCCACCAACACAGAATAAAAACAGTGGCCAAATTTCGGTCTGCAGCCAACCGTTTGCAGTGAACTGACGTTCGTCTTCACTTCCTGGAAGTGTTGAGGCGCGCGCTGTGAACGCATCTCCCTGTGGGTCTATCTGACGCTCGGCAAGTAGAAGTGCGGCCGAAAAAGAGATCAATAAAATAATTCCTTGGATCACCATGCCAGGACCATCAATTGCAATTGCCCCAGCAGCCGCGATTTCGCGTAAGCCCTTGATTTGGCCACCACTAAATGCCGGATCGCTCGTTAACGCAATCGTTGAATTGAATACGAGATATGCAAAGGCCAAAACGATTGAACTAAGCACTAAAACGAGTTGGATTGGCCGACGGAAAGTTCGTGGTACTAGCGCCTCAATTAGCACGGAAAGTACACCTGAAGTTAACAAAATAATGATGGGAGCTAAAGCTTGATAAGAAATGTTTACGTTCATTCCCCACTCCCCTCAATTACAACTGGGGCTTGTGGGTCAGAAAAACCAATATATTCTTGTATCTGCTGCACTGCTGGATTTAGGGAGTCGAGTGCGATCTGGGGGAAGAATCCCAAAGCAATCAAAAGCACTAAAAGTGGGGCTACTGCCGATAATTCACGTCGATTAATTTCCGTCACAGTTTCAGTTACCTCTTGCGAAGGAACACCAGTCATCATCCGCTGGTACATCCACAAGATGTATACCGCAGCTAGCACGATTCCAAGAGTTGCAAATATTGCTGCTGGTTGGTTTACGGCAAAAGTTCCAGCTAAGACTAAAAATTCTGAAACAAAACTAGACATACCCGGCAGGGCTAACGAAGAAAGCCCCGACAGTAAGAACATTCCTGCCATTAACGGAGCAACTTTCTGTACGCCGCCAAAATCTGCAATTCGCTTGGAACCACGGCGCGAAACTAGGTAGCCCAGCACTAAGAAAAGTGCGCCAGTGGAGAAGCCATGATTGACCATGTAGAACGAAGCTCCACTTAAGCCTTGGGAAGTGAATGCAAAAATACCTAAAACTATGAAACCAAAATGTGAAATAGAAGTAAAAGCGATCAAACGCATTACGTCAGTTTGGCCAATTGCAACTAGCGCGCCATAGAAAATACTTATGACTGCGAGCACGATAATAACGGGCGCATAAAACTTGCTAGCTTCTGGGAAAATTGGAAGCAAGAAATGCAACATTCCAAAAGTTCCAACTTTATCTAGCACTCCCACTAACAAAGTTGAGGTACCTGGGGTTGCCTCTGCTGCTGCATCAGGCAACCAGGTGTGAAACGGAACTAAAGGAGCTTTGACTGCAAAAGCAAAAAAGAATCCAAGGAACAGCATTTTTTGGGTACCTGGGTCAATGTTTAAGGAAGTTAGTGTTACCACATCAAAAGTTCCTGTGCCAAGTTCGCGTGCCGAAACTACATATAAACCGATCATTGCAGCAAGCATGAACAAGCCACCGACTAATGAATACAGCAAAAACTTCATCGCGGCGTAAGCGCGTTGCGGGCCACCAAATTTTCCAATTAAGAAATAAATCGGAAATAGCATGGCCTCAAAAAATACGAAGAATAAGAACAAGTCATTGGCAGCGAAAGCGCCAATGATGCATGACTCAAGAATCAAAATTAGTGAAAAATAACCTTTAGCTGTTCCACGAGTTGCATTTTCTGCGTCCCACCAACCAGCAATCATTGCTATTGGCACCAAAATGGCAGTCATGACAATTAGTAATGCCGAGATGCCATTTACTCCAAGAGTCCAAGAAATTCCAAACGCTGCAATCCATTCATAGGACTCTACATATTGCAATAGCCCAGTTGAATTATCAAGGCCAACGACAACAACTGACGAAACCACCAGGGTGATTAAAGCAAATCCAAGAGCAACTTGCTTTGCCAATGCTGGCTTGGAAGCAGGTAGCAAGAAGACTGCTATCGACCCCACAAGTGGAATTAGCAGCATGATTGTTAACAGCATAATTAAAGCCTCACTAAGAGAAGTATTAGTGCAATCAACGTTGCGCCACCGAACATGGTTAATGCATAGGAACGTACATAACCGTTTTGCAACCGGCGACTGCGTGCCGACAAACCACCAACAGCTGCTGCGATGCCGCCAACAAATCCATCTATGGCTTTGGCATCAAACCAAGTTAAGGATCGTGTTAAGTATTGTCCTGGGCGCATAAACAAACTCTCATTAATTGCATCACCGTAAGCATCTGCGCGCGCAGCTTTGGTTAACAAGCTGACATTTGTTGGAGCATCAACTGGAATTGGCCGGCGACCATAGCAGAGCCAAGCGTAGCCAGCACCGCCAAGAATTACGGCAAGTGTAATTGGAATTAGTACCGCTTTTGAAACTGAATTTTGTGGATAAGCAAAACCAGTAACTGGCTCCAACCAATGTTCGATGTCACCTATGAATAGCATTGCCATGCCGCCAAATGCTGAACCTAGTGCTAACACAATCATTGGAATTGTCATTACAGCAGGTGATTCATGTGGCTTAACATCTTGCTCCCACCGAGCTTCGCCAAAGAATGTCATTGCCATCATTCGAGTCATGTAAAAAGCAGTTACGCCAGCGCCAAGCAGAGTTGCAAGTCCAATGAACAAGTTTTGCCCAAAGGCTGCATGAATAATTTCGTCCTTAGACCAGAATCCCGCAAACGGTGGAACTCCGATGATTGCTAAGAATCCCAGGGCAAATGTGGCATAAGTTACTTTCATCATGGTTCGAAGTGCGCCGTAGTGCCGCATGTTTACATCGTCATGCATGCCGTGCATCACCGAGCCGGCGCCTAAGAAAAGTCCCGCTTTAAACATGCCGTGAGTTAGTAAATGGAAAATTGCAAATACATAACCGACTGGTCCAAGGCCTGCCGCCAAAATCATGTAACCAATTTGACTCATAGTGGAACCAGCCAGTCCCTTTTTAATGTCATCTTTAGCGGTACCAATAAACGCACCAAGCAAGAGTGTGATGGCACCGACGATAACAACAGCAGTTCGAGCTGTTTCTGAAAGGTCAAAAATTGCATGTGCACGAACGATTAAATACACGCCAGCTGTGACCATAGTTGCCGCATGAATCAATGCGGAAACAGGTGTTGGACCTTCCATTGCATCAAGTAACCAGGATTGCAGCGGGAACTGAGCACTCTTGCCGCAAGCAGCAAGTAACAGCGCTAACCCGATCCAAGTAACGGTTGTTGGCGCGGCAAGGCCTGCGCCAGCTGCTACGCCTTCAAAACTTAAGGTTCCAAAAGTGACAAACATCAACAGAATGGCAAGCGCCAGACCCACGTCTCCAACTCGGTTAACAATGAATGCTTTCTTTCCGGCAGCTGCAGCTGATGGTTTCTGTTGATAAAAACTAATCAGCAGATAAGAAGCTAGGCCGACACTTTCCCAGCCAAGGTAAAGCAAGAAGTAATTATCAGCCAGAACTAAGAGCAGCATTGATGCAATGAACAGATTTAGGTACCCAAAGAATTGGCGGCGGTTTGGATCGTGCGCCATGTAGCCGATTGAGTAGATGTGAATCAAAGTTCCAACGCCAGTAATTAGTAGAACGAAAACTATTGCCAGTTGATCTAAATAAAATCCAAAAGGAATTTGAAATGCGCCAACCGCTATCCAATCAAATAAGAATTGGCCGATTTCGCGCTCTTCTTCAGGCTTACCAACCATCTGCATGAAAAGCATCGCGGCAATAAAAAATGATGAAGCCGACATGACAACAGCCAGTAAGTGACCCCAAGCATTTGTGCGACGACCACCAAGCAGAAGTACTACAGCGCCAAGTAAGGGCAGTCCAATAAGTGCGGCAATCATTTCAAGTTCCTCTAGTACTTCATCAGACTTGCTTCATCGATCGAGGCTGATCGACGGGTACGGAAAATTGTCACAATAATTGCTAGCCCAACAACTACCTCAGCTGCAGCTACCACCATTACAAAGAAAGCAGCAACTAATCCATCGAGGGTGCCGGTGTTGCGCGCAGCTGCCACGAATGCCAAATTAGCTGCGTTTAACATCAACTCCACACTCAAAAATACGATGATCGCATTGCGCCTTACTAATACGCCATAGGCACCTATTGTGAACAAGATGGCAGCAAGGAGTAAGTAATTATTTGGGTTCACTTACCTTCCTCCGTAATACTTCGGGCGCCATCAACTTGACCTTTTAATCCAAATGATCCCGGTAGCGAAGTTGTGGAAATTGAGCCGTCAGGTAACAGTGCGGGAGTATCAACGGCATTAGTGCTGGCGAGTACACCAGGAGCTGGCAGCGGAGTTATGTGTGTGCCAAGGGTGCGCTCGCGTTGCATTTGATCCTGAGTTTTACGTGGCGCCCAACGCTCATTATGTGCTAACAAAATTGCGCCAACTGCAGCTGTAATAAGTAGGGCTGAAAGCGCCTCGAAGGCAAAAACATATTCTCGGAAAATGAGCCGGGCAATTGCCTGGATGGGTCCCCCAGAGTCTGCGCTTACCGCCGCCAAACCTGCGGATGGCGATGCCAGGGAACTTGTGATCGCGCTGACTAACATGGCACCAAAAATTAATCCAAAAAGTGAGGCCAATACGCGTTGACCTTTGATGGTTTCAATCAGAGAGTCCGATGAATCCACGCCAACCATCATCAGAACGAAAAGGAACATCATCATAATTGCCCCGGTATAAACGATGATTTGAATTGTCCCCAGGAACGGTGCTTCTAAGGAAAAATAAAGGATTGCAATATTAATCATTGCAAAAGCCACCCAAAGCGCGCTATGTACGGCCTTGCGCGAAATCACCATTCCGACTGCGCCAACTATTGCGAAAGTTCCCGAAACTCCAAATACTAAACTCTCACCGGTCATTGGTCACCAACCGTTACGGTCTTTGTCGCATTAGAACTGGCTTTAATCTTTCCTTCGTAATAATCAATTGCGGTAGTACCGGGCGCCATGTCATGCGGTGGTAGTTCCATACCCGCTAATAATGGTGCTAACAGATCTTCCTTAGTGAAAATAAGTTTTTCGCGGCTATCGTCAGCTAACTCATATTCATTTGTCATGGTAAGCGCGCGAGTGGGGCAAGCTTCAATGCACAGTCCACACAAAATACAGCGCAAATAATTAATTTGATAAGTGACGCCATATCTTTCACCTGGCGAAAACCGTTGTTCGTCAGTGTTGTCTGCGCCCTCTACATAAATGGCGTCAGCTGGACATGCCCAAGCACATAGTTCACAGCCGATACATTTCTCTAGACCGTCCGGATGACGATTCAGTTGATGGCGACCATGAAAGCGTGGCTTAGGTGGATACTTTTCCCGCTCTTCTGGGTACTGCTCAGTAGTAACTCGCTTAAACATGGATCGGAAAGTCACTCCAAAACCGCGGATTACTTGTGGAACTTTAGGCATTTAGTTTTCCTCTGTAACTTCCATGGTGATTCCAACTTTAGCCGCAGGGCTTTGAACTGCTATGACTGAGTGGCGCGAAGGTTGCGCAACTTGTCCAGGCATTGGTGGCACCGGGAAACCAGCCGCGAATGGATCAAATTCTTGCGTCGCTGCAATTGCTAAGCGGTCAGTTTCAAGTTCATCCGACTTTTTACGGCGCAAATCTAGCGCGTAAGAGATCATGACAACTAACAACAGCGCTGCACTGGCTGCAATGAGTAAGTTTCTCGACTCCACCCCACCAGTGCTTCGAAGGTAACGAGCAATCGCAACAATCAAAATCCAAACAATTGAAACTGGGATCAGGACTTTCCAGCCAAACTTCATAAATTGGTCGTAGCGAAGTCGCGGTAAAGTTCCACGTAACCAAATGAATACAAATATGAAGGTAAAGACTTTTCCGAAGAACCAAATCATTGGCCACCAACCGACGTTGGCTTGATCCCATAATGAAATTGGCCACGGCGCTCGCCAGCCGCCAAGGAATAACGTGGTGGCAAGTGCGGAGACTGTCACCATGTTGATGTATTCGGCAAGGAAAAATAGTGCGAACTTTAGTGATGAGTATTCCGTGTGGAAGCCAGCAACAAGTTCGCCTTCAGCTTCAGGTAAATCAAATGGGGCGCGGTTGGTTTCGCCAACCATGGCAGTTGTGTAAATAATGAATGAAGGTAGAAGCAAAACGATGTACCACATTGGTTCTTGCGCAGCAACAATCTGTGACGTCGACATCGATTGGGCGTATAAGAAAACCGCTACAAACGAAAGTCCCATCGCGATTTCATAACTAATCATTTGAGCTGAAGACCGCAAGCCACCCAGAAGTGGATAAATTGAGCCTGAAGACCAACCCGCAAGCACAATTCCGTAAATACCTACGGATGCCACAGCCAAAACGTATAAAACTGAAACTGGAAAATCTGTTAACTGCAGTGGCGTTACATGACCAAGAATTGAAACTTCCGGACCAAACGGGATAACTGCGAAAGTGAGAAACGCCGCAGTTACTGCAATCACCGGCGCAATTGCGTAAACCGCGAAGTGAACTCCTTTGGGAATAATCTCTTCTTTAAGTGCAAGCTTGATGCCATCCATAAGTGACTGAAGTAAACCAAATGGGCCAACTCGATTTGGCCCAATGCGCATCTGCATTCGACCGACTATGCGACGTTCTGCCCAAATAGTGAGCAGCGTCATCACAACCATGATCACGAAAATCCCGAGTACTTTTATGGCTATCACGCTGCCAGGATCAGTGCCAAAAATACCAAGGTCACCTTGCGCTTGTTTGATTGACATTAGTTACCCACCTGCGAAACGGTTACTACGCATCCTGAGGGTAAATTCAAGGAACTTCCTTCACTGTTTGCTGGCATCCAAACCACATCATTCGCCATTCCTGCAGTAACAATCAGTGGAGCAGTTGCGGTGTTGTCAGCAAAACTCACAGTAGTGCTCGCGCCGTCTTGTAAATCTAAAGCTTGCGCAGTTGCGGGGCTTACCCTAACAACAGCAACT
Source organism: Bifidobacterium breve (assembly GCA_945866135.1). GTDB lineage: Bacteria > Actinomycetota > Actinomycetes > S36-B12 > UBA5976 > UBA5976. Next base: position 1,274 of record CAMBGF010000031.1, on the reverse strand, counting down.
CTAGAAGTTGCTGCTAAATATGGTTCACCAGTTTGCAGCGCACCTTTATCCAGCAAATGTCGCCAAGAAGATAGCACGGCCTGGCCAGATGAAATGGCAGTAGTCACCGGGGACTCGGCAACCAATGTTGGTTTTGCAACTGATTCCCAGTAGTCACTGACACTTAATTTCTTGTCTAATTCATTTGCGATCTCACCGAGTACGGCAGCATCGCTCATGGCCCCAGGCATTGGTGTTACTGCGTTGAAGCTGCGATCACGACCTTCCCAATTTCGAAAAGTTCCACTCTTCTCTGTGACAACGGCAACGGGCAAAACCACATCAGCAAGCGCAGTTACTTCGGTATGTCGTGTTTCTAGTGACACCACGAAGTCAGCTCGGTTTATCGCAGTTAGTAAGTCGCCAACTACATCTTCTGGCGAAACTCCTGCGATAAGTAAGCCCTTAACTTTTGTTCCAGTTGCCGAAATGATGTCTGTTGTGTTGCGACCACCGATTGGAAGTAAGCCCGCATCAAGTGCGCCGCGATCTCCAGCGCGACGTGGGATCCAAGCCAGACGCGCACCTGTTGCCTGTGCTAAATCTGCAACCGCTGTGAGTGCACCCGGTGTTTGCGCAGCACGTTCGCCCACCAAAATAATGCTGTCTCTACCCGAAAGATTTGCAGCAGCGTTACTAATTACTGAAACTTCTTCTCGTGGACCCGCAACTAAAAGTTTGCCCTTCATTTTGGCAAGACCCGCGCTCGCGTACGGTGCCACCGAGTAGACCTTGGTATTTGCCTTGAGCGCTGCTTTGCGAAGACGCAAAAACACGATTGGGGATTCATCTTCGGGCTCAAACCCAACTAGCAAAACGCTGGTCGCAGTTTCCAAATCACCATAAGTGACATCCAGCGGGGTACCTGCAACGTAGTTGGCTAAAAATGCAGTTTCCTCATTACTTACTGGACGAGCCCTGAAGTCCACATCATTGGTGCCAAGCACTTCGCGTGCGAAGGAAGCATAAGCTTGCGCATCTTCGATCGTGACTCTCCCACCAGTTAAAACTCCAGTTGCTGCGCCAGTCTTAGCTAATCCAGCGGCAGCAATTCGAAGTGCTTCAGGCCAGGAAGTTGGGACTAAATTGCCGTCGGCATCGCGAACTAATGGCTGCGTCAAGCGAGCTTGCCCGGTGTAAGGAAACGCGAAACGTCCCTTGTCACAGTTCCATTCTTCATTCACTTCAGGGGCATCCCATGCCAACCGGCGCATGACAGAACTTCGGCGCACATC
>CAMBGF010000030.1 GCA_945866135.1 Bifidobacterium breve | reverse complement strand
GGTCGCACAAATCTAACGATGGGAATGACTGCAAAAGTTATTCCTTACAAGCAAGGTTTTGGACCGTTCGCTCCTGAAATTTATCGCATGCCAATGTCCTACCCTGCTCATGACGGACTTACTGGCGCAGAGGCAGCCGCACATGCAATTAGTCGCATGAACAAGGAAATTGGTGCTGAGAATATTGCAGCCATTATTATTGAACCAATTCAAGGTGAAGGTGGCTTCGTAGTTCCTGCCGCTGGTTTTATGAGTGACTTAGTTAAGTATTCAGAAGAAAACGGAATAGTTTTTGTTGCTGACGAAGTGCAAACTGGTTTTTGTCGCACTGGAGACTGGTTTGCATCAGAGCATGAAGGTGTCGTGCCGGATATGATTATTACGGCAAAGGGAATTGCAGGTGGACTTCCATTAGCAGCTGTAACTGGCCGCGCAGAAATAATGGACTCAGTTCACGCAGGTGGACTTGGTGGCACCTACGGTGGTAACCCAATTGCTTGCGCTGCAGCGCTTGGTTCAATCGCAGTTATGGAACGCGAAGATTTGAATGCTAAGGCACGTCGCATCGAAGAAATAATGAAACCACGGTTGGCAAAAATTGCCGCTGACACTGGCGTCATATGTGATGTTCGTGGCCGCGGCGCCATGGTTGCTGTAGAAATCGTTAAAAAAGGAACTAACGAGCCTGATGCAGAAATGACTAACAAAATTGCAAAGGCCTGCCATACCAACGGCGTACTAGTACTAACCGCTGGTACTTACGGCAACGTTTTGCGCTTCCTGCCACCAATGGTCATGTCAGAGCATCTGCTTGATGACGCGCTAACAATCATTGAACAGCAGTTCAAAGAAGCCACTGCCTAAACACTGATTTAACATGACGCAAGAAACGGAACACTCATCTGTAAGACGCGTGCGCCTGGAACTTGAACGTTACGGCGTAACTACTGAAATCAGACACCTATCCGATACTGCCCGCAGTGCACTCGAGGCTGCGCAAGCTCTGGAGGTAGAAGTTGGACAGATCGCTTCCTCCATTGTCTTTAAAATCTCCGATGACAAAGGTGAGCGTCCATTGCTAGTTGTCACCTCCGGTCGCCATCGAGTTGACACTGAATTGGTGGCGAAAGAACTTGGGTTGGAAAAGCTAGGACGAGCCGATGCTGATTTTGTTCGATCCTGGAGCGGCTTTGCTATCGGTGGCGTCTCCCCCGTTGGTTGGCTCCATAATGGCGAAGTTTTCCAGCCCCAAACCATAGTGGACAAGGCGCTTAACGACTATCCAATTGTGTGGGGCGCTTGTGGTCACACGCATGTTGTCTGCAGCCTAAATTTTGAATCATTGCTAGACATCACTGCAGGAACAGCGCTTGTCGTTGCGCACGACTAAAGTCGAACTTGTGTACGTTCGAATCGACATAACTAAAGTAAGCAGCAGGCAGGTTCCAGCAGCGTTTTTGCTGATGGCCCGCCAACGACGGTTGATGCGCAAACTTCCTGGGCTAGATTTCTTTAAGTTGATGGGTACTGGCTCTGGAAAAACCTTCACAGTTAGAGACGCTGATGTGCACCACTGGTGTACTTTAACGGTTTGGAAAAGTGAAAGTGATTCCCAAAACTTTCCAAGTAGTAAGCCAGCGCAGCAGTGGGCAAAAATTGCTACGAAGCAGGCGCACCTCGAATTAATTCCGCTTGCTTCCAGAGGAACTTGGTCTGGCAAATCACCATTTGGAAATCCAGTACCAGAAAAATGGACTGGACTAACTGCTGCATTAACGCGCGCAGCCATCAAACCGAAATGGTGGCTGGAATTCTGGCGAAGTGTGCCACCAGTTTCAGCTGATTTAAATGCCACACCTGGACTTATAGTCAGCTTGGGTATTGGCGAGGCGCCTGTTGGACTGCAAGGAACTTTCAGTTTGTGGCAGAACAACGACAGCATTACCCAGTTTGCCTCGCGCCAAAAACCACACGCTGTGGTCGTAGCTCGCACTCATGAAACTGGTTGGTACTCCGAAGAACTTTTTGCTCGCTTTAAGGTCACGAAAATGTCCGGTGAATATGCAAACGTAGATCTAAATTCAATTGCAACGGGACTCACTGGAAACAACGAATCAAGATGACCTCAAAAGTAAAAAACGATCGGAATCCAAAGCTTGCGCTAGCTGCCGTTGCAGCAGTGGTTACCGTACTGGCAAATATTTTGTGGGCTATTTTTTCTGGATCAACGCGTGATGTGCTAACTATCGTAGGAGTTCTTGCATTTTCAATTGCATCTGGACTTCACGCTTACACCACATTTGGAAGCGCGCGCTTCGTGAAGTTTGTTTCAATTGCGCTAGTAACAACACTCGTTATCGAGATTATCGGCGTTCAAACTGGAATACCGTTTGGCGCATATGAATATGATCCAACGCGACTCGGGCCAACGGTACTTCAAGTACCACTCTTAATTCCATTTGCCTGGTTCATGATGCTCTATCCATCATGGTTAGTTGTTAATGATCTGGTGAAGGCAAAGATACCTGCCGTGCTATTGAGTTCGCTTCTTATGGCGAGTTGGGATTTATATCTTGATCCACAGATGGTCAATGAAGGATATTGGACTTGGTTTATTTCAGGAGCGCCCAGTCAAGAAATCCCTATTTCTAATTTTTTTGGTTGGTTTATTACGGCAGCCATTATTTTTACTCTGGTTTCCAGGTTTGTTGGCGAGCCAAAATCTGACGTGAGCAAGTTAGTTCCACATTCGCTTATGCTGTGGATTTGGTTAGGAAGCTTTTTGGTAAATGTCGTAACGATCCCACCATTTCTGGGCGATCCAAAAACTGCCTGGTCTGGATTTATTGGCATGGGTATCGTGCTACTCCCCTGGGCTTGGCGGACATGGCGACCACGTTAATTTATATTGCGGTAACAATCTCCTTGTTGTTAACTGTCCACACCTTCTTTAATCAATTTAAACTCATTCGCCCTAAGCCAAATTTGGTTTCAAAGCGTGTTGCCATCCTGATCCCAGCAAGGAATGAAGAGCTCACAATTGAAGCTTGCGTCCGCAGCGCCTTGGCACAACAATCACTTGAATCCTTTGTTGTTGCGGTATTGGATGATGATTCCAGCGATACAACGCTTACAAAGCTTCAAGGAATTAGTGATCTGAGACTTCAGGTTATTTCTGGCGACTCACACTTACCGATTAACTGGCTTGGCAAAAATTTTGCTTGCCATCGCTTAGCACAAAGTGTTACTGCCAACTACTTGGTATTTATTGACAGTGACGTAGTTTTGGAACCAATGGCAGTTGCAAGTGCTATTTCGGCTATGAACGAGCACTCTTTAGATTTGGTGAGCCCATACCCAAGGCAACTTACAAGCTCGGGCTTAGCCAAGTTAGTGCAGCCACTCTTGCAATGGTCTTGGTTAACAACAGTTCCGCTCGGTTTAACTCGCCGAACAACTCGTGGGAGTCTTGCTGTTGCAAATGGTCAATTTCTAGTTTGTAAAGCGCAGGCATATGAAGCTAGCGGCGGACATGAAGGCATCAAGAGTCAGGTTCTCGATGACATTGAATTGTTGCGTGCTTTTTATAAAAAGGGTTTTAAAGGTTGTGTCATTGATGGCTCAACACTTGCAACTTGTCAGATGTATCGAACTGATAAGCAACTTATTGCTGGGTACTCGAAAAGTTTATGGAAAGCCTTTGGTGGAATTTTTGGCTCGCTAGCCATCAATTCATTTTTTGTTTTTGTCTACGTTTTTCCGCTTTACGGATTCTTTTCAAATCAACCCGGGCTTGCAACAGTTGGATTATTATCGGGCACACTGGGTCGGGTAATAAGTGCTCGAGTGAGTAGAAGTCGAATTTTTCCGGAAGCCTTTTTGCATCCACTCTCAATTACCATTTTTTCATGGCTAAATTTTGTTTCTTGGTCGCGACATCTTCGTGGACTCAACACTTGGAAATCAAGGGACTTAAGGTAAGACCGTGGCTAACGTAGTAGTAATTGGCGCTGGCATGGGTGGGATGGCCTGCGCCGCCAGATTGGCCAGCAAAGGCCACCAAGTTACCGTCTTGGAGCACAGCCCAACCTGGGGTGGAAAGCTCGGAATTGCTAACCACGAAGGACATCTTTTCGACACTGGTCCGAGTTTGCTGACATTGCCAGCGGTATACCGCGACTTATTTTTGAAAACCGGCGCGGCTCTGGAAGACAGCATTGAAATTGTTGATCTGGATACCGCATTTAGATACCAATTTGCCGATGGCACAGTTTTGAAAATGCCTGGTGTGGGAATCGGAAAATGCGCCGAAGCAATTGGCGACACACTAGGTGGGAGTAGCGCTGAACAATGGCGCGCGTTCATGAAGCGCGCTGCCAAAATGTGGTCAGTTACCCGTAAACCCTTTTTAGAATCTGAACTTCATGGTCTATCGAGTTTGGTTTCGATGTCTTGGCGACTAGGCGATTTGCGAACCATTGCTCCTACTAAGACTTTGCGCGAGCTTGCGCAGCAATATATTTCGGATTCTCGTCTCTTGACGCTAGTCGACAGGTACGCAACTTACACTGGCTCGGATCCGCGCCAGGCACCCGCAGCACTTGCAACTGTTCCTTATGTTGAACAGATGTTCGGTGCATATCACGTAGCCGGTGGGCTGCGCGAACTTGGCCGAGCACTTTTTGAACGTGCCTGCGCAATTGGGGTGAAGTTTGAATTTTCTTGCACTGTGGAGAACATTTGCGCAAACCCAGCTATATCTGGTGTGACACTCGAAGGTGGCAGGTTTATTGCTGCAGACATCGTCGTGGCTAACGCCGACGCCAGCAATGTCTATGGCTCGTTGCTAACTGGCGAGGCTCTGACTAAAACTAAGTCAGCCACGAAATCACTGCGCAAAGCCACTCCTTCCCTGTCGGGTTTTGTGATCCTGCTAGCTATGTCTGGGGTAACTCCAGATTTAGAACATCACAATGTATTTTTCCCGAGTAACTACGATGATGAATTTGATAGCGTTTTTGGTATTGGTAAACCTGCGTGCCCAGTAGCAGATCCAACTATTTACATTTGCAACCCCAAGGATTCAAAGATGTCTCCCCCAGGTTCGGAATCTTGGTACGTGCTGGTCAATGCGCCGCGTCATGATAAAAATGCGGGAATGGATTGGTCCGTTGAATCTCTGGCCCAAAGCTACGCAAGTTCAGTACTGAAAACACTTAGCGGACGTGGTGTTGAAGTAGACGCTCGAGTTAAATGGCAAGAAGTTATATCGCCAGCAGACTTAGAGCGAAATACTTTGGCACCTGGCGGTTCAATTTACGGAAGTTCCAGTAATGGCATGCGATCGGCATTCTTACGTCCAGAAAACACCACGAAGATTCCAAATCTTTATTTAGTTGGCGGCTCTGCTCACCCTGGTGGCGGTCTCCCGCTTGTGGGTATGTCAGCTGAAATAGTCGCTAGCCGAATAGGCCGCGCTTAGTTCGTTATTTGATTATTGATCTAAATGTTCGCATTAAATGCGCAAACCCGATGATGCCGAGAATTATCCAAGCGCAGATTGCAATAGTTGCGAGTTGTTGGGAATCTTGTGGGCGCACCGCGCAAGCAACTAAAAACATAACTCCGAGCGCAATTCGCGTGGGCTTTTCAGCAACTGTTACTGCCCCAACTTCGTGATGGCCAACTCCACCAGCGCGAGCACGCATATATTCATGAATTAATGCAATGGAAACTGCCGCCATGACAAGTTCTAGTGGCGCGCCTAAGGAAAAAAACAGGACTCCAATTCCAACGTCAATAAATCGATCAACAATTGAATCTAGGTAGGCGCCCCAGCTTGTTACGCGCGAACTACGCAATGCCACAATGCCGTCAAAGCTGTCAATCAATCCGACTAAAAGAACTAACAAGGCAGCCAGGAGATACTGCCAAGCGGCTGGATTTGGATCGGCCACCCATCCGATTGCGCCGGCTATAACTAGGACTGAACTAACCGTAATTAGGTTTGGATTTAGCCGAACTAGCGGAGTTGTCATGGCAAAAGCTACGCGCAACCAAATCTTGATCAGCCCAGTTGGCACCACTCCACCATGCAAGTGCGACCATTGCACCAAGTACTCCTGGAAATTCATATGGCTATTGTCCTGCCAGACCGAAAGTGCGCAAACGCCACCTTGCCAATAACCTGAACTAGTGGAGCAAAACCCCTTAGACAGCAACAACCTTCTGGGGCGAGTGCAAACTGCGCTGGATGAACATGTAGCTCAAAATCGCGTTTTGATGAGTTCAGTTTCAAAAGACACCCTCTCCTTAGTTGATTCGCTCTCGGGCCTACTTGCAGGTGGCAAACGGCTTCGCCCAGCTTTCGCATATTGGGGTTATCGAGCCGCTGGTGGCGACGATTCTGACGCAGTAATTCGCGCCTGCGCAAGTTTGGAGTTTTTGCAAGCCTGCGCGCTGATTCATGATGACGTTATGGATGCCAGTGACACTAGACGCGGAAATCCTTCAGTTCACAAGCAATTTGAAACACTGCACGCACTTAATAATTGGTCAGGTTCAGCTTCGTTATTTGGCGAGGGCGCTGCAATTCTTGTGGGAGATTTGGCGCTTTCATGGGCAGATGAAATGTTGTTGACTAGTGGCATTGATCCTGAGCAGACACTGCGAGCAAAAGCCGTCTACGACATTATGCGCACTGAATTAATGAGTGGACAGTATCTTGATCTTTTGGAGCAAGTACGGGGACAAATTACGCAAGAGCGTGCTGAGACCGTGATTCGTTATAAAAGTGCAAAGTACACAATCGAACGTCCACTACATATGGGCGCAGCTATTGCTAATGCAAATGTTGATTTGCTGACTTCGCTAAGCAGTTACGGCTTGTCATTGGGTGAGGCTTTTCAATTACGAGATGACTTGCTTGGGGTATTCGGCGAGTCAAGTGTTACCGGCAAGCCTGCTGGTGATGACTTGCGCGAAGGAAAGCAAACTATGCTCATCGCATTTGCTTACTCGCATGCAACTGCGACGGATTGTGCTGTGCTTACTAAACACTTAGGTTCCAACGCAATCAGTTCTGCTGAAATCGAAATACTTCAAGAGATATTGGTCAATTGTGGCGCCCAAGATTTCATTGAACAGCGGATTTCCGATTGCCTTGCTGCCGCGCTTAAGTCATTAGAAAATCCTGCCTACGAAATTGAAGTAAAGAATGCATTAACCGCACTTGCTATTTTGGCAACTAAGAGAACGGCATAACGAATGAGCAATTTATCCAGATGGCTTCCGGGCGCCCCAAGAACTGTAAGTGGTAAGACTGACAATGTCGTCATTGTCGGAGCTGGACTGGCTGGACTTTCCGCCGCGATGCGCTTAGCTGGCGCAGGACGAAATGTAACGGTAATTGAGCGCGAAGCTATTCCAGGCGGGCGAGCTGGGCGAATCAGCGATCGGGGGTTTGAATTCGATACTGGCCCAACCGTTTTAACTATGCCCGATCTCATCGCTGATGCTTTTGATTGCTTAGGTGAAAATATGAGTGACTGGTTGACTTTAGAACCAGTAGCTCCGTTATATCGGGCGTTTTATCAAGATGGCAGTGTTTTAAATGTGCACTCAGACACTACGGCCATGGCAACTGAGATTGAAAAAGTAATCGGTGCATCTGAGGCTGCAGGTTATTTGAAATATGTTGATTTTGTTACTGATTTATACAAGTACGAAATGAAGAATTTTATTGATCGCAACATCGACTCACCACTTGACTTACTTTCCATGGACTTAGTTCGCCTAATTAAACTTGGTGGCTTCCGCAAACTTGCTCCTAAAGTCAGCCAATACTTAAAAGATGATCGCACGCAAAGGGTGTATTCATTTCAGTCCATGTATGCCGGGCTTTCGCCATATGATGCGCTAGCCATTTACGCAGTTATTGCTTACATGGATTCAGTTGCTGGGGTATTCGCACCAAAAGGTGGCATGCACGCACTTCCTGTTGCGATGGCTAGCGCGGCAGCAAAACATGGTGTGAAGTTTCAATACAGCACTGAAGTTACCAAAGTAAAAATGGTCGGAAACTGCGCTACCGGCGTGGAGACGAGTACCGGGGAATTTATTCCTGCTGATGTCGTCGTTCTTAACCCTGATCTACCAGTTGCTTATCGCGATCTGTTAGGTAAGGAGCCCTGGAGCGTTAAACGCCTCAACTACTCACCATCTTGCTACTTGATGCTCGCTGGATCGAATGTTAAGTATGACCATGTAGCCCATCACAACATTCATTTTGGACACAGTTGGGCAGGGGTCTTCGATGAATTAATTGATCAGAAAGTTTTGATGACTGATCCAAGTGTTTTAGTCACAAATCCCACTCGTAGCGATCCAAGTTTGGCCCCTGACGGTAAAGAGATTTACTACATCTTGTTCCCTACTCCGAATTTGGATGCAGATATCGACTGGAAGAAAATTGGCCCAGCGTATCGAGATCACGTTGTGGAGACGTTAGAAGCTCGCGGCTACACCGGCTTTGGCGCTGGTATTGAATTAGAGCATCTAACTACGCCCCAGGATTGGTCAGATCGTGGCATGGAACGTGGCGCGCCATTTGCAGCTGCGCATTCCTTCCTGCAAACTGGGCCATTTCGTCCTGGCAATATGTTTGGTGAAAACGTAGTCTTCACTGGCTCTGGCACCCAGCCAGGAGTGGGCGTACCGATGGTTTTGGTCTCTGGCAGATTAGCAGCCGAGCGGGTCACCGGCCTTGATAAAACATATTCATCACGTGCGCGACGTTAAACCTTGACTTAGCCAAGTTACTGATTTTCCACAATGGCTCTATTCTGAAGTCGTGTCAATAACCGAACCCCGCAGTCGCAAATTACGCGCTGACGCAGGATGGTTTGGACAATACGCGTTGCCAGGTTTACTTGGCTCACTCTTCATGTCAGTTGGCGCCCTTGGCGTAGGTTGGTTTCCGCTATCCGCATACGTATTGCAGTGGAACTTAATCGAGTTTATGCAAACTCAGACTCTAGGACTCGCGCTGACTCGTTCTTTCGTTGTCGTTGGGGCCGCACTTTTGTTGCAGGCTTGGTTAGTAGTTGGCATTGACGCACTCCATGACAAAATTACACGCCTGGAAACAATCTATTTTTCATTTATTGCTTGGTGCATACCACTCATGTTTGCCCCGCCACTGTTTAGTCGCGACGTCTATTCCTATTACATGCAAGGCAAAATGCAACTAAGTGGAAACAATCCATATGAGTCTGGTGTTTCAGTTGTCCCTGGCTGGTTTCAAAGTGGAGTAGATCCACTCTGGGGAGATGCACCGACACCTTATGGTTCCGTTTTTTTGCTGATCGAAAAGGCCTTGGCTTTTATTAGCGGTGACTCAGCCTTAGCTGCTTCGTATTTATTTAGAGCGTTAGCTGTCTCTGGTGTGATTTTAATTTGCGTGAATCTACCTGCATTAGCTCGGGCACATGGCATAAATCCAATCACTGCAGTCTGGCTTGGCGTTATGAACCCACTTGTTGTCATGCATTTTGTGGCTGGGGCACACAACGACGCGATCATGGTTGGTGTTATGTTTCTGGCACTTAGATTCGCACTTAAAAAGCAATTTGTAATTTCAGTGGTCTTGGCCACCATTGCCCTTGCTATCAAGCCAGTTGCGATCGTTATGCTACCTTTCTTGGCGCTCATGGCTGCTGGTAATAATTCAAATTGGACTCGTCGCACAAGGTATGCCTCATTTACTGGGATCATTTCGTTAATCACTTTGCTCGCAGTTTCGGTGCTCTCCGGAACCGGGCCATTTGGATGGCTGAGCTCATTATCGACACCAGGGGCAGTTAAGAGTTGGCTTTCCCCGACTACCGCGACTGGGATGTTGATCGGGGAAATCATGAAGTTACTTGGCTTTGGAAACTTAGTTGATACTTCAGTTCAAATTTCGCGACTCGTTGGCTCTGTGTTACTCGCTGGCGTTTTGGTTCTGCTGGTTTTACGTCCTGCCGGGCGCAGCGCAGCGCGCGGCATCGCGCTATCTCTAGTCGCGCTGGTTGTCCTGGGGCCTGTTGTGCAGCCTTGGTACTTGCTGTGGTCGATTCCACTTCTAGCAGCCACTGGATTAACCCACAAGCAAGTGCGCATCATGGTGCTCGCAGTTGCGGCGTTCACGATTCATGGCATTGCAAATTCAAGTGCAACTGCTGATACTTTTCTGGATCTAAGCGATGGAATTGCCATGGTGTTGGCTGGATTAACTCTTGGTGTGGCAATGCTTGCTTCAAAAGTGGAACGCTCGTTAATTCTTGGTGATAGTTCTGAGAAAGATTTACTGCCTAGTGATCGCGACTCGCAATTAGTCGCAAAATCAATGGAGCTTACTTAGCCCTGCGTTAGCTCAGAAATTCCCGGGAAGTTTCCACTTGAATCACAAACTAGAACCACATTAGTTTTTTCATTTCCCGCGGCTTCTAGTTCCTCAGCGATTCGCTGCGCAGCGCCGGCATCTGACTTAACAAGTTCTTGCCAACCGGTCCAGGCAATGCAGGAATTTGTAGTAACCCCATCAAGACCTACTAATTCGTGGGCAATTGCCGCTAGATCACACCCAACTAAATCTGGACGCAATATTTGCTGGGCAACTAGATCAATAAAGTCTTGCTCAGATCGCGCGCCACTTGAATCAAGCCAAATGTAATTCCAGCCTGCAAGTCCAGCTTCGGCCGCAACAACTGCTTGCGTGAAATTTACTTTCCAACGTAAAACACCAGTCAGACGCTGCGCTTTCAGCATTGCAGCTAGTAACCCTGGGTTTGGAGCAACCACTTGAATCCGATCCATAGAAGTTCGCACAGTGTGCAGAAGTAACCATACGCGTTAACTGCGCCGATCCTGAAATCTGGAAAAACACGTGGGTTGCTGTATCCAGTGTTGCTCGACATTGATTAAAGTTGCCAATGTGTCTAACCGAGATCTCGATGCTGCTCAAATTTTTGATCCTGCGCTGCGGGAGTCCTATGAGCTATGTCGGCAACTCAATGCCAAGCATGGGAAAACTTACTATTTAGCAACTTTGCTCTTACCGCCAGAAAAGCGGCCCTACGTTCATGCGTTGTATGGGTTTGCTCGCTACGCAGATGAGATTGTTGATGACTTAGCGTCTACTTTGTCAGATGAAGAAAAAGCAGAACAGCTAAACACTTGGGGTAAGAACTTTCTGGAAATTTTCGAGACAGGTGAAACTACTGATCCCGTATGCATTGCTGTCTTGGACACCGTACGACGATGGAAAATTCCCCGCGAACATTTCGAAGCATTTCTGCATTCGATGACAATGGATTTAACGATCACGCAATACCAGACTTATGAAGATCTTTATGAATACGTTTATGGCTCGGCTGCAGTGATCGGGCTGCAAATGGTGCCCATTCTGGAGCCAACAGATCAATTAGCTTACGCTCGCGCAACTGAGCTCGGCATTGCTTTTCAACTTGCAAACTTCATTAGGGATGTTGGTGAGGATCTAGAACGCGGCCGAATTTATTTGCCGCTTGATGAACTTGCCCAATTTGGCGTAACGCGCGCTGACTTAGAGAAGCGCATTGCAACGCCACAAATCAAGGAAGCACTGAAATTCCAAATCAAACGAGTTCGCCAGCTTGAGGAATCATCTCGTATTGGGATCTCCATGTTGGGCGCCAAGTCGCAACCCTGCATCGAGACCGCACGAATTTTGTACTGTGGAATTGTCTCTGCTGTGGAAGACATCGATTACGAAGTTTTTGAACGTCGAGCGAGCGTATCGTTAAGACGCCGATTGCGAGTTGCTATTCCGGCTTACCTGCAAGCAAGAAAACTTTGGTAAATTCCAAACGCTACTCAACCCGCAAGATCTTTTGCACACTCTTTCGAGGCGGTCCAGAACGAGGATCTCTTTGAATTCCGACTCGTCCTAACCACACCCAAAGCACAAGGGTGAGTAAAACCAAACTAAATCCAAAAAATAGATCTTCAACTGGCGCAAACATTATGCGACCATCACCAAGAATCGCAGGGGCGGTGTCCTGTGGTGAAGATGATCCAATTATCGCTTCCCCGTCATACTTCACAATTCCAAAGCCGGTAAGAATTCCATTAGTTACAAGTTGAAAGAAAATCACTATCGAATATGAAACCCAAAAAACTCGTCTAGTCAAGAGCTTTGTTTTGAAAATAAAAAGATCTGCTGTTGCCGCTATGAGCACGCTGAGCAAAGCAATCTGTGTGTAAGTCATTTGCCTATCTCATCTCCCGCATTCCAATTGCGCGCACTGCGCACTGCTTCAAAGGATAAAACCGCACAAATTGGTATCACAATAAAAAACAAAATTTCATCAAGTGGAATGTCTGCAAAAACAGTAATTCCAGTAATGTAGCGACTATCAAAATTCCAATGGCCCTGCGCTATGGCATATGCATCCCAAATTGAAAAAACAATGAGCACGGGAATAATTGTTAAGACCAATCGAATAGCCCGCTGGTAAACCCTGGTGCGCAAAAAGAATTCCAACCATGCGGTCCCTAACAGGCAACCAGCAAGCACGCTTAAGTACGCAAATTGTGACATTAACTCACTCTCGATTCTGTTAAAAAATATACCTTGCCGTGGCGACCAATCTGATATTTCCCCCTTTCACCTACAATGAATTAGTGACCCAGCCACCGTTTTCTGATCCATTAATTGGAAAAGTATTAGAAGATCGCTACCAAATTGATGAACTAATCGCCCAAGGTGGAATGGCTACGGTCTACCTTGGCACGGACCTAAGACTGGGTCGCACAGTTGCGCTAAAAGTTCTTGGTGGCATTTTGGCCAGTGATCCTAACTTTGTTGAACGCTTCTCACAGGAGGCGCGAGCTGCGGCTGCTTTGACGCATCCAAATGTTGTTGCTGTTCATGACCAAGGAATTAATGGTGGGTTTCCATTCTTGGTTATGGAATACGTTCAAGGGCGAACTATCCGACAACTAATGGCGCAGTCGGGACCATTTACAAGTGCGCACGCGCTGGAGATACTCGGGGCAGTACTAGCTGGCTTAAGCGCAGCCCACGATGCCGGGTTTGTGCACCGCGACATAAAGCCAGAAAATGTCTTGATAACGCAAGACGGTCACATTAAAGTTACCGATTTCGGGTTAGCTCGAGTCATCAGTTCTACTCCCGTTAGTGACTCAACTGGCGCAGTATTGCTCGGCACTATGGCTTACCTTTCACCAGAGCAGGTCCAGCAGCTCGCAGTGGATCAACGATCAGATGTTTACTCGTGTGGCATTTTGCTTTATGAAATGGTTACTGGCGTTGTGCCATTCACTGGTGTTTCCCCACTTGAAGTTGCATACCAACATGTCAACAGTTCAGTATCAGCCCCAAGTGCGATTCAACCGGATGTTCCACCAGCTGTCGATCACTTAGTTTTGGCCGCAACTCGCAAATTGCCAGAGGACCGAATCCAAAGTGCGCGGGAATTTCGTGATGGGGTAATTCGAGCGATTTCTGCAGTTCCCAAGGCGGAAGCACTAACAACTGCGATCCCACTGAATAACACCCAGATTCTTACTCCTTCGCTTAGAGGCTCACATCGGGCTACTGGCGCTACCCCAATTGCCAAACCAAATCCAGGAATTGGAGGTGGCGGAATTGCGCGCACGGCTGCGCCAAAATCTCGAAACCGACTGATTGCACCGTTACTAATTTTCTTAGCTTTGATTCTTGGCGGCGGCGCTTGGTATCAATTCAGTGGCAGCTACGCAATTGTCCCGCCACTGGCTGGACTTAATGTTGAAGAAGCAAATGTTATTTTGGCGCCCTTGGAATTATCGGGTGAAGTGATAGAAGAATTCTCCGAAGA
>CAMBGF010000029.1 GCA_945866135.1 Bifidobacterium breve | reverse complement strand
TCATTGTCGTATGGCAATGAGTTGTAGTTGTGTTGCTTTGCCAATTCCAAAATAGTGTTAATACGCAAACCACCGTCTAAGTGATCATGTAGGACAACTTTAGGAACGGCCTTAATTACGGCAGCGGAAATCATTAGACCTCATCGCGATTCACAAGTTCGGGGGAAAAAGCAGGTAAGCAGATGGCAACGTAATGTGCATCTTCCCTGGTTAAGTAGCGGACTTTCTCACCAGCACGCGTAATCAGTGCTTGTCCCGCACCAACGTTAATAGTTTTACCTTCGTGTTCAACATCAATTGAACCCGTGATGACAATCGTGAATTCATCGAAGTTTGGAGCTTGTGCGGGTTCAGACCAACCAGCTGGTGCATGCATAACGGCAACAGAGACGTCATTGTCACCAGTTTTTACTCGACCTATGTATTCCGCAATCGATTTGCCACCAGGCACCGGGATCATTGTTGGTTCGCTAATTAATTCAGGCATACCCAAAGAATACCTGCACAAGCCACAATCAAAAGAATCTTAAACGAAGCGTTCGATTATCAGCGGCAAGCGTTCGGAGATTTCCGCTTCCCCACCCACTGCATAACCAGTATTCAAAACTTCCAGCGCTGACTCAAACCGAGTTGGTTCATCAGTATGCAAGGTGAATAATTTCGCGCCCTTGGCCACCGCCTCACCATGACCAACATGCCACTGGATTCCTGCGCCAGCTTGCACGACATCCTCTTTGCGCGCCCGACCAGCTCCTAACCGCCAACTAGCCATGCCAACAGATAATGCATCAAGTTTGATTAAATAGCCATCACTTTGTGCGATGACATCATGAGTTTCTTTAGCCACGGGCAACGCAGCATCAACGTCGCCACCTTGGGCGCTGATCATCGCCCGCCAAACATCCATCGCTGAACCATCACGCAGCGCATCAGCTGGATCTTTAGTTCCCTTGGCGCTGGATGCTTCTAACATTTCGCGAGCTAACGTGATTGTCAGTTCGATGACATCTGCAGGTCCGCCGCCAGCTAGTACATCTAAGGACTCTCTTACTTCCAATGCGTTGCCGGCAGTTCGGCCAAGTGGCACATCCATTGCGGTTAACAGCGCTCGAGTTGTTACGCCTGCATCATTACCAATTGTCACCATAGTGCTGGCAAGTTCACGAGCTTGCTCAACTGTTTTCATGAATGCACCAGAGCCAACTTTGACATCAAGTACTAAGGCCCCAGTTCCCTCAGCAATCTTCTTACTCATAATCGATGCAGAAATCAGTGGGATAGATTCCACAGTTCCGGTGACATCGCGCAGGGCATAAATGCGACGATCAGCTGGCGCTAAAGTTTGGCTCGCTGCGCAGATTACTGCGCCAGTTTCTTTTAAGACCGCAAACATTTCGGCATTAGTAAGACTTGCGCGCCAGCCAGGAATTGATTCAAGTTTGTCCAGTGTGCCACCAGTGTGACCCAAACCTCGACCAGAAAGTTGTGGCACGCTTACGCCGCAGGCAGCAACAAGCGGCGCGAGTGGCAAAGTAATTTTGTCGCCAACTCCACCAGTTGAATGTTTATCCGCAGTGGGCCGCCCAAGATCTGCCCAATTCATAGTCTCGCCAGAATCGATGTAAGCCTTAGTCCAGCGCACAATCTCGCGCCGATTCATGCCGTTTAGCAAAATTGCCATGGCCATTGCCGACATTTGTTCTTCGGCAATAACGTTTCGCACGTAAGCACCGACAAACCAATCGATTTGTTGATCAGATAATTCGCGCTTGTCACGTTTGGCAGCAATAACTTCAACTGCTGCAAAAGGTTCAGTGCTCATGAATCAAGGGTATTACTTAAAGCCGATCTGTTAAATCGTGCGCACCAAAGGCATCTGGCAATATTTCAGCCATAGTTTTGATGCCACTAACTGAATCAAGTAAGCAGGTAGGACCACCATGCTCCCAAAGTAATTGTCGGCAACGACCACAAGGCATCAACGAATTACCATGGCGGTCAACACAAGCCACAGCAACTAATTTGCCGCCACCGGTGCTAATCAAATTTGAGATAAGTCCACATTCCGCGCATAACGCAACACCGTACGATGCATTCTCAACATTGCAACCAGTAACAATTCGACCATCATCAACTAAGCCAGCAACTCCGACTGGAAACTTTGAGTAAGGCGCGTAAGCATTAGACATTGCTTTACTTGCAGCTGCGCGTAATTCATTCCAATTAATTTCCATTAGTGGTCTTCTCCCTTTCTGTATGGAACTCCATCAGCAGCGGGCGGCCGCAAATTTTGAGAGGCAGTTGCTAGCACCAACAAAGTTGTGATGTATGGCGCAACTTGAGCAACTTCTGGCGGGAAGGAAGTGGCCGAGAAGTAGGCGCCAACCATTACGGCGCCAAGCAGTAAGAATCCAATAGCAGTGTTGCGCCTGGAACTTCGCAGCATCCAGGCACCGATTGCGAACAAAATAATGGAGCCAAGCAAAATCAATCCCTTAACGTTTTGATTTCCAGTATCAATTAGGCGCAAAGTATCGATGTAGCCAAACATCACAGCGCCAGCTGCGGTACCACCGGGACGCCAGTCACCAAAAATCATCGTGGCTAATCCGATGTAACCACGACCAGCAGTATTTCCATTTCGGTAAATAGTCGAGGCAATCGATAGGTACGCGCCGCCAAGACCTGCAAGCATTCCAGAGAACACGACTGCTGCGTATTTGTATTGCACAACTTTCACGCCAAGTGAATCAGCAGCCCATGGATTCTCGCCCGCACTGCGCAACCGAAGTCCAAAGGCAGTTTTCCAAAGTAAATAACTTGTCATTATGAAAAGCAATAGCGTAATGATGGTTAAGAGCGACATGTTATAAAACAAACCTGCAACTAAACCTGCCAAGTCACTTACGAAGAAGATTTCTTTTTCATGCAGCGCAGTCAGTGGCACAACAATTGAATCCAAAGTAAAAACTGGAATCTCACCTTTGATCGGTGGGGATTGTGCTTGACCACCACCTGGCGCATTAGTAAAGAGCAAGATGGCTAGGAACTTAGTTGTGCCCAGTGCCAATAAGTTGAGCGCAGTTCCAGCAATAATTTGATCAACACCGAAAGTCACTGCGGCAACAGCGAGTAGGAAGCCGCCGATTGCGCCAAAAATAATGCCAGCTAGTACGCCAGCCCAAGCGCCCCATTGCCAGCCAGCCCAACCCGCACCAAAGGTGCCAAGGATCATCATGCCTTCTAGGCCAATGTTGATAACGCCAGCACGTTCGGCCCAGATTCCAGCAAGACCGGCGAGTGCGATTGGTGACGCAAATACAAGTGCTTGCGCAATAGTCACTGTGCTTGTTAAGTCGCCGTTACCGGTAATAGTGCGAGTAATTGAAAGCATGGTTATGGCAGTAAAAGCTGATGCAATAAAGCGACGCGACTTTAAGTAAGTCATGCTGACACCTCCTGTTTTGCAAGCGCGCGTGCGACACTTCGTTGTTCACTCTTAACTTGATTTCGTCGCACTACTTCATAAGAGATGACAACAACGATCACAATTAGTCCTTGCATGATTGTGGAAATCTCGCGAGGCACACCTTCCAGAACTAATTGCCCACTTGAAACATCGAGAAACGCAACAAAAATCGCGCCAAATGCAATCCCGACAGGATTGTTACGCCCTAACAGCGCAATCGCAATACCGATGAATCCCCATTCCGTTGGGAATTGCAGATTGTAGGAACCAGTTTGACCAAGTAAGTATGGCAGGCCAACTAATCCAGCCACTGCACCGGAGAGCAACATCGTGGTGACGATCATGCGAGTTGACTGCACACCACTTGTTCGAGCGGCCGATGCAGATTTACCAGTTGCGCGTAGATCGAAACCAAACCGGGTTCGATTTAGTAAAAACCAATATCCAATACCAACAAAAATGGAAATAAATAAGAATCCATAAACTTTTGTTTCTGGATCAATAAATGCGTTACCACGCAACATCCCAGATTCTGGAATTAACTTAGTGCCACGAATGTTCACGCCAGTTTCGGTGCCAATGCTCGTGCGCACAATTAGATAACTGATAATTCCAATTGCAATGAAGTTCAACATGATTGTCGAAATAACTTCACTGACACCACGCGCGACTTTAAGCCAAGCAGCAATCCCAGCCCACGCAGCGCCAACCAACATAGCAGTCAAAATTGTCACAGTTATCGATGCCACTTTTGGTAGTTGTAAGTTGCTGGCAACTACCGCAGCTGCTAACGAACCTAAAATATATTGACCATTGACACCAATGTTGAAAAGATTCATTTTGAATCCGATAGAAACCGCTAAGGCACTCAAGAAATAAACAGTTGCCAAGTTAAGCATCAAAGTCATAGCGCGCGGTGAAGTTCCGTAATTCCACATGGAAGAGAAAATAACCGTGACACTGGCGTCAATAGAGATCAAAATTACGGCAGTTGCTGCAAGAGATACAACAAGCCCAATTGCTGGTGCAACCAAACTCGTTGCGAGGCGACGAAAATTCATTAGGCGGCTCTCCCAGCACCGGTCATAGCAGTACCTAGTTCTTGCGGAGTAACAGTTGCCGGATCGGCGTCTGCTACAAATTTTCCTCTTAGCAAAACTTTGATGGAATCGCTTAAGCCAATGAGCTCATCAAGATCAGCAGAGATTAATAACACGGCAAGGCCAGCTTGGCGGGCATTGCGGATGTGATCCCAGATTGCCGCTTGCGCTCCGACATCCACCCCACGGGTTGGATGAGCTGCAATTAATAGTTTTGGATCGTTAGACATTTCGCGGCCAACGATTAGTTTCTGTTGGTTGCCGCCGGAAAGAGCGCTTGCGTTTACATCAATGCTGGGAGTGCGAACATCGTATTCAGCCACAATGCGCTTGGTGTCAGCTTTCGCGCCCCGAGGATTCAACCAAAAACCCTTGGCATTCGGCGCTTTAGTTTGATGTCCCAGCATTCGGTTTTCCCACAGCGGTGCTTCAAGTAACAATGCTTGTCGCTGGCGATCCTCTGGAATAAAACCAATTCCGAGATCGCGCCTATGACGTGTGGATTTCTTACTGATGTCTTCATCCTGGAACATAACTTTTCCAGTGGCGGATTCGATGCCCATTAAGGCGTTTAGAATTTCGGCCTGGCCATTGCCTTCTACGCCAGCAATTCCTAAAATTTCACCAGCTCGAATTTTGAATGAGACGCCATCAACTATTGCTTTCCCACCAGTTGCAATCACACTTAGGTTTTCAACAGTAAGCACAACTTGATCTTGAATAGTGTTACCAACGGATGCTGGAGTTGGTAATTCATTTCCAACCATCATCTCGGCAAGGTCTCGCGCGGAAACCTTCTCTAAATGGGGATTTACGGTACCGACAGTTGTGCCTTGGCGAATGACTGTTATTTCATCAGCGATGGAAAGAACCTCATCGAGTTTGTGACTGATAAAAATAACGGTGAATCCTTGTTTCTTTAAGTCGCGAAGCGTATTAAATAATTCTTCTACTTCATGAGGTACAAGTACTGCAGTTGGTTCATCAAGAATCAATATATTTGCGCCACGATAAAGGACCTTAAGAATCTCAATGCGTTGCCGATCTCCAACACCAAGTTCACTAACTAAAACATCTGGATTTACTGCTAACCCATTTTCGGCAGCTATTTCTGAAATTAGTTTGCGAGCTTTTACAAAATCTAATTTGCCACCTGACTTTGGTTCGCTTCCTAAAATGATATTTTCCAAAACGGTGAAGTTATCTGCCAGCATGAAATGCTGATGCACCATTCCAATACCTGCAGCAATTGCATCAGATGGAGAATTAAAAACTAACGCTGCGCCGTTAATTGAAATTGTTCCTTCGTCAGCTTTTTGCATACCGTAAAGAATCTTCATCAAAGTTGATTTGCCTGCGCCATTTTCACCCACAATTGCATGAACAGTTCCAGAGGCAACCTTTAGATTTATGTTGCTATTTGCGATAACTCCAGGAAAGCGTTTCCAGATTCCTTGCAGTTCCACTGCTACTGAACTTTCGCTCATGTCTTGAGACCAGGCCCTTCAAATAGTGCATTTGTATTAACCAAACTTACGACTAACCCAAATAAAAAGTGAGGCTCGGGTGGAAATAAATCCACCCGAGCCTCAATCTGTTTAGTTGTTATTCAACTTTGGTACCAACAACAACTTCACCGGATGCGATTTTCGCAGCAGCAGCGTCAGCAGCAGCAGCGTATTCAGCAACGGCAGAGTTAGAAGCTGAGTAGCCAACGCCTTCTTTGCTTAGGTCAAAGGCCTGGATTCCAACTAGTGGAGCGCCATTAACCACGGCAGCGATTACGTCGTATACAGCTACGTCAACGCGCTTCAACATGGATGTCAAAATGAAATCCTTGTATTCAGCAAGTGCTGGCACGGTGTACTGATCGGAGTCAACGCCGATTGCCCAGTAACCTGCGCCTGCGGCCTTAACGGACTGGAACATTCCAAGACCGGAGCCACCTGCAGCTGCATAGATAACATCTGCGCCATTAGCGATCATGCCGTCAGTTGCAGTCTTTGCCTTTTCTGGCACGTTCCATGCAGTGTTGTCGCCAGCAGGGCCCATGTACTTGGAATCGATGATGATGTCAGCGTTTACTGAGCGAGCACCTTCGTTGTATCCAGCTTCAAAAGCCTTGATTAGATCGATTTCCATACCACCAATAAAGCCAATGTGACCTGACTTGGATGCGGAGGCTGCAATTACACCTGTTAGGTATGAACCCTGCTCTGCAGCAAAGATTAATGATCCAACGTTTGGTGAATCCACAACTGAGTCAACAATTGCGAATGTTGTTCCTGGGAACTTTGGAGCCACTGCAGCAAGTGCAGTGCTGTAGGCGAATCCAATAGCGATGACTGGGTTGTATCCACCATCAGCTAGAAGAGTCAAAAGTTCTTCGCGAGCCGCATCTGTTGCGCCAGCGCCGGAGTTAACTTCCTTGATTTCAACACCAAGATCAGTTTGTGCTTTTGATAGTCCAGCAAATGCAGCATCGTTGAACGATCCGTCACCCTTGCCGTCTTGGTCATAGGCCATTCCAACTTTGACAGTTGGGGCTGCAGCCTCTGTTGGCGCTGCACTTTCTGCTGTTTCGCCACTTGATCCACAGGCTGCCAGCGCTAATGACGCTACAGCTAGGACGGAGGCAAGTTTTACACCCTTCAACACGGAGGGCTCCTCTCATTTCGACAATGCGACATTCGCATCACCAAGAAAAGTGTACTTTGTGGGGATTTTCACCGCGCGTTCACCACCCAGTAACCCAAAAGTGTGACATTGCCGTGATGAACAAGACTAGACATCTACCCCATGTGTCTCATCTGCAACAAAGTTAACTCCGCCCCATGAAATTCTCGTTGAGCCAGTTAATGTTGGCACGTGCGCACATTAATTACTGATCACCCATTGATAGCTCACAAGTTAACTGCGCTTCGCGATGAGAAAACTGATTCCCCAACTTTTCGCCGGTTAGCTGATGAGTTAGTAACACTTTTGGCATACGAAGCCACTCGAAATATTCGGGTTGAGCCAGTAACAGTGCAAACTCCAGTTGCTCCTGCGAAAGGGGTTCGGCTTAGCGCACCTACTCCAGTTGTGATTCCAATTCTGCGCGCGGGCCTTGGAATGTTAGATGGCATGACGCGCATGTTACCGACTTCCGAAGTTGGCTTCTTAGGAATGGTTCGTGATCACGACACATTACAACCATCTACTTACGCGGATCGAATTCCCGGAGACTTAAAAGGACGCCAAGTATTTTTACTTGACCCAATGTTGGCAACGGGTGGAACTTTGATTGCGGCCATTGAATTGATGTTGGAACGTGGGGCGAACCAAATCACAGCGATCTGTTTATTGTCTGCGCCGGAAGGTATCGCAGCACTTGAAAAATCACTTGAAGGTCGCGACGTTGATGTATTGCTGGTAACTGCAGTCGTTGACGAGAAGCTAAACGAAAAAGGCTACATAGTTCCAGGCTTGGGCGATGCTGGCGACCGCTTATTTGGCGTGGTCTAATTTTCCAAACGTAGTGTCAGTGCTCGCTTTTCAGTGACTAGTAAATAAAGCAAAACTGCGGTTAATTCACAATCGCGAGAGAATAAGAGCGTGAGCGAAATCCAAACTGATGTGCTGGTAGTTGGCGCGGGACCTGCCGGGTCTGCTGCTGCAACTTATGCCGCTCGCGCTGGTCGGGAAGTAATGCTAATTGATTCCGCAACTTTTCCGCGTGATAAACCATGCGGTGATGGTCTAACTCCCAGAGCGATTGCGGAACTCAATGCGATTGGTTTGAG
This sequence comes from Bifidobacterium breve, assembly GCA_945866135.1. Classification (GTDB taxonomy): domain Bacteria; phylum Actinomycetota; class Actinomycetes; order S36-B12; family UBA5976; genus UBA5976. Next base: position 5,562 of record CAMBGF010000029.1, on the reverse strand, counting down.
TGACTGGCTTTCTGGCCGGGCCCGCAACAAGGGACTACGCGCTGCTGGATTCGGCCAAGAATTGTTGTTGCCTTGGCCAGGTGGATCTTTGCCCGATTACGGCGGCGCGGCCCCAAGACTTGAACTCGATGAACAAATTATGTGGATCGCAAAAGCAGCTGGGGCAAATGTTTTAGAGGGTCACACTGCAACTGATGTCGTACTTGATAGCGGCGCAATTAAATCAGTAATTGTAAAAACAGATTCTGGCATTGTCACTATTAATGCAAATTCCGTGATCATCGCTGACGGCGCGCGATCCCAACTCGGTCGCAAGCTCGGTCGCGAGTGGCATCGCGATACTGCTTATGGTGTTGCGGCGCGCGGCTATATAAAGAGTGAGCGCCACGACGATCCATGGATTTCATCACACTTGGAATTACGCGGCGATAAAAATGAAATTCTTTCTGGTTACGGTTGGATCTTCCCACTTGCAAATGGTGAAGTAAATGTCGGAGTTGGCACACTTGCCACACATAAACGCCCCGCTGAGGTAAACCTTCGCGCATTAATGAATACCTATGCAGATCAACAACGCGAAGACTGGAAACTTTCGGGCGACATTCGTTTGCCGTGGTCCTTCTTGTTACCAATGGGCGGAGCCGTTTCTGGAATTGCTGGAAGGAACTTCATGTTTATTGGCGACGCAGCAGGTTGCGTAAATCCACTCAACGGTGAAGGCATTGATTACGGATTAGAAACTGGTCGGTTAGCAGCGCAAATGTTAGAAACTGAAAGTGATTTTTCCGTTGCTTGGCCGGCGCTGTTGCGTTCTCATTACGGCCTAGCATTTTCAATTGCTCGACGTCTGGCTGGACTCTTAACTGTTCCAGGGCTGTTGCCAGTGGCTGGGCCAGTTGGAATGCGTTCAAAAACAATTATGAAACTAGCGCTTCGAGTTATGGGCAACTTAGTAACTGATGAGGACAGTGATTCGTTAGCAAGAGTCTGGCGAACTGCGGGTCGCTTATCAATGAAGCTTGATGACCGTGTGCCATTCCCAGCAGCGGATGTGCGGGTTTAGCTCAACATGGCAAGCAAGTGTCGTTTTTGCGGAAAAAGCCTGCAGCCACCCTCGATCCGAAGAAATCCAAACTGGGGTGTTACCCAATGGGAGAACGATACATATTGCAAAGGATGCCTTGATCCAGAACTTCCAACTTGCCCATTTTGTTTACACTCGATTAGTGATGAAGCAACAAAGTGTTCTTATTGCGGCAGTCAAATAGAACGACTGGTTGATACAGATTGAAATAAGTGAGAATTTTTAATTCGGATTCCAGCGAGGAAGTAAATCTATTGTTGAACGAAAGTGTTCCCGAACATTGCTTATGGGAGTACAGATTCACTCAGTCAACGCTGGTGGAGGGTTTAGGACGGCTCTGTAGAAAGCTTTTTCCTGCGTTTAAAGTTCCAAACTGCAAGGATTCCTAACGAGATCGGTATCAGTGCAATAACTAATCCATTGCCCTCTCGCAAGGAGAAACCGAGTCCGCTCCCTGTCAGAACTGAAATTGCAGAAAACAAATAGGTAATGATTTCAGATACTCGATTTCTAAACCAAGAACTAATAAATGCGATTAGCCCAGACCCGTATACGAACAAGATCATAAGTGAGGCGAGCAGCGCCAAGCTTTCCATCTGCTTTCCTTTCTTGTGGTTTCAGGGTACATCCAGATTGGGTTTATTTGGCGCAGACGAGAGGAGCCATTGCTTGCTGGCGCAAGCTCTTCCCAAATCCTCAATTATCTATTTCTGGACATACAGAAAGACCCCGCCCATGAGGGCGAGGTCTTTGTGTCTGCGGAGACGAGAGGATTTGAACCTCCGAAGGATTTGACTCCTTACCTCATTAGCAGTGAGGCGCACTCGACCGGACTATGCGACGTCTCCTTGAACCTTTAGATTAACGGGTTTAAGGGCGATTGGCGAAAATCCGCGTTTGTGCCAATCGCACCAGCCCGCAAGGATTGGGTCATGTCTAAATTCGGTGTTTCCTCTTCCGTTGCCAACCTCAAACGCGTCGCAGTTCGCACCCCGACTCGCGATGCTGATTATCAAGGCGCACATTGGCTCGGAGCTCCAGAAGAGTTAGACCTAGACGCACTACAAGTGGATCACGCTGCATTCGTTGAACTCCTAAGGGAACTTGGCTGCGAAGTTGATGTGCTGCCAGAAGCACCAGGACTTGCTGATGCTTGCTTTGTTTATGATCCAGCTTTCACAACTCCATCTGGAGTGATTCAACTGCAAGGCGCGAAAGAAGCCCGTGTTAAGGAGCCAGCATTACTTACTGGTGACATTAATGCGCTGGGTATGCCAACCGTCGGAGTATTAATTGGCGATGCCACTGCCGATGCTGGTGACATGTTTTGGCTGGACGATAGAACAGTTGCCATTGGTCGTACTTACCGAACCAATGAGGCAGGTGAAAAACAGTTGCGCGATATTTTTGCTGCTGAAGGCATTGATGTTAAAACTTTTCACATGCCACATGCGATGGGTCCGGAATACTGCCTGCACTTAATGAGTGTGATCTCGCCCATTCGTGATGACTTAGCTGTTGTATATGAGCGGGAAGCGCCAATTACTTTGTTGCAGGAACTTGCTAAGCGTGGAATCAAAACTGTTTCAGTGCCAGACGAAGAATATATGTCACTTGCTTGCAATGTATTAGCGATCCGTCCAGGTGTTGCTGTAATGCCATCAGGTAATCCGATTACAGCCCAGCGCTTACGTGATGTCGGAGTTGAAGTTCACACGTATAAAGCAGATGTAATTAATCGCGGCGAAGGTGGACCGACTTGTTTGACTCGTCCGTTATGGCGCGAGTAAGGCGTCAGCGACGGTTCTCAACCACTTCATCTACTTAATAAGAAGGCCCCCGCGTTCCTGCGGGGGCCTTCTTATTACGCGGCGAGGGAGGGATTTGAACCCCCGGAGGCTTTTACACCTCAGACGCTTTCAAGGCGCCCGCATTCGGCCGCTCTGCCACCTCGCCAAATCGTTTTAAAAACGATCAAACGTAAGGTTACGCGAGAATTGAACTGTAGTGAAACCCGCTTAATGGCGTAGGCTTTTGTCACTAGCAATTCGCTAAAAGGAGCAAATGTGATGGCAAAGCAGGTTCGCCAAATCACGCCACTAGCAATTCGAATTTGGCTGGTCGGAATTGGCGCTACTTCTCTTGCAGTGGGTGCGAATGCTGGTTGGTTATGGCTATGCACCAATATTTTTAACTTGAAGGTTTTGGTTCCTATGGGATTCCAAAGCACGACTTATGTCGAAGCAACATTATTACGAATCACTCTTGCCACAGCTATCGCTGGTTTACTTGCCACCGTCATTGCCGTAGTTCTTAGTAAATTGCTTATCGGACCACGTATTTGGTTTTTAGTGAGTGGTTTAGCAGTTGGCCTTGCCTCTATATATGGCGCAATCACATTGCCAGATATTTCTCTCACCGTGAAGTTTTCTTTAAGTGTTATGCACGTACTGGCAACTTTCCTCGTCGTACTCCCAATTGCGGAAGCGCTCAAGATTCGCGAATCTGATTTACATCGCGCTGATCTTGAGTACCACGAGCACTTTGACAATAAAAACTCTGCTGATGCTGGAGTAATTACAACGTCACCTGCTGGCACACATACTTCGAATGAAGCTGTTAAAGATATGAATCAGACACAAGTTATCCCGCTTGATTCCCAAGATGGTGGAACTTCAAGTTCAGATTAAAACTCGCTAGCAATTCGACGAGCTAAATAAGGTGAAAATTCGCCAGCGTACTTTTTGTGAAGTTCTGGTAGTTGCCAGTCCTTACCAGTCACAGTTCCACGACAAGATTTAGTGCTGCAGCCACAAGTGAATTCGTCATAATCTGAGTCATCGCAAGTTGCGTAATCAAAAGTTAATTCTTCGCCTACGGCAATGTCGCGGCGAGCTTTCAACACAGTCGCACCGCTGAGGCTACAACTTGGTTCGCAGGAATGGTTAAAACAATCACCTGGTTCACGGTGCTCTTGCGAGACTAGATACTGATCATCATCAACTTGAATAGCGCGATGTTGGCGCTCAATTTCTAAAGTTGCTAAGACTGAACGTGGTATTGACCAACCGCCAAAACTGCCTACGGTTTCGCCAGCACTTATCGGCTCAATAGCAAAACTTCCCCAGCCCTTTACTCCAGCTTCGTGAGCTTGCGCTTTGGGAGTCAACCAGTTCATGTCCAATGAAGTACCCCTTATTCCAGTGTCCAGCTTCAGATCAAAAATACTGTTCAAATGCAGAACTGATGCTATCTGGAAATACCAGTCAGATACTAAATCCCATGTGAATTTCTGTCGCACCTATCGCACAAGTGTTCCTCTAGGCTTAAGCCATGATCGATTTAGCCGTTTTACGCCAAGACCCAGATGCTATGAAGAAATCTCAGGCTGCCCGGGGCGAATCGGTTGAGTTAGTTGATCAGGTTATTGCGGCAGATATTGCTCGCCGCAGCGCAGTTGGGGAATTTGAGGCACTTCGCACGACACAAAAGGCAATTGGCGCCCAGGTTGCAAAAGCCCAAGGTGAGGAAAGAACCGCGCTTTTAGCCGAAACAAAAACTTTGTCAGACCAGGTCAAGGCTGCTGAAAATTCGCTTCGTGAAATGGACGCTGCTCTGGACGCGCTAGTACTGGGACTTTCCAATCTGGTTGATCCAGCGTCTCCAGTTGGTGGCGAAGATGATTTTGTCGTCATCAAAGAAGTTGGCACAAAGCGCGACTTTGCTTCCGAAGGTATTTCAGTTCGTGACCACGTTGAAATCGGCGAACTGCTTGGCGCAATAGATATAGAGCGCGGCGCAAAAGTTAGCGGTAGCCGGTTTTATTACTTGACTGGCCCAGGTGCAATGTTGGAGCTTGCACTAGTGCAGCTTGCAATGAACACTGCGCAAAAAAATGGATTCACCCCGATGATTCCGCCGGCATTAGTAAAGCCTGCTGCGATGGAAGGCACGGGCTTTCTGGGCCAAGCCGCGGAAAACGTTTATCGACTAGAAGCCGATGATTTGTATTTAGTTGGTACCGCTGAAGTTCCACTTGCCGCATATCACATGGACGAAATTTTAGAAGGCGAGCTACCTCGGCGCTACGCAGCATTCTCACCGTGCTTTAGACGAGAAGCTGGAAGTCACGGCAAGGATACGCGGGGAATTTTTCGGGTGCACTGGTTTGACAAAGTTGAAATGTTTTCGTTTTGTCCAGTCGATGAAGCTCTTGCTGAACATGCTCGCTTACTTGGATTTGAAGAAGAGTTCTTACAGCTACTTGAAATCCCGTATCGGGTTATTGATGTTGCAACTGGAGATCTTGGCTCAAGTGCTGCGCGCAAGTTTGATTGCGAAGCTTGGGTGCCATCACAAGAGCGTTATCGCGAAGTAACTTCGACATCGAACTGCACAACTTTCCAAGCGCGGAGATTGAAAATTCGCTCACGTGGGGAAAATGGCGTTGAACCAATTGCAACTTTGAATGGCACGCT
>CAMBGF010000028.1 GCA_945866135.1 Bifidobacterium breve | reverse complement strand
CTGACATTGACATTGACTTTGACGAACGTCGTCGCAGCGAAATGATTCGATATGCCACACATAAATACGGTGAGGAACGCGTAGCCCAGATCATTACTTACGCCTCGATTAAAGCAAAAGCAGCTGTTAAAGATGCCACTCGAGCACTTGGTTTTCCGTATGCACTCGGTGACAAGATCAATAAAACTATTCCTCCCGGTGTTATGGGCAAAGACATTCCACTTTCTGGAATTTTTGATCCAGACCATGATCGATTTGGTGAAGCGGGCGAGTTTCGAGCACTTTATGACGACGACGCTGACGTTCGCACGGTAGTTGATACTGCGCGTGGCATTGAGGGTCTAAAGCGCCAACCCGGCGTACACGCAGCTGGCGTGATTTTGTGTAAAGCGGAATTGCTAGACATCCTGCCGATTTGGCGCCGCGATCAAGATGGCGCAATCATTACGCAATTCGACATGGGAGCTTGTGAATCCCTGGGACTGCTGAAGATGGATTTCCTTGGACTGCGAAACCTCACAGTCCTGGATGACACTTTGCTCAACATTAAATCAAATCGCGATGAAACAGTGGTCTTGGAAGAACTTGGACTTGATGATTTAAAAACTTATGAATTGTTGGCCCGTGGCGACACACTTGGGGTATTCCAACTCGACAGTGGCCCAATCCGCTCGCTTCTACGTTCCATGAACCCCGATTCGTTTGGTGATATCTCCGCTGTGCTTGCGCTTTATCGACCAGGGCCAATGGGTGTTAATGCACACACTGACTACGCCGATTACAAAAACAAACGTAAAGTCCAAGTTCCAATCCACCCCGACTTGGAACAACCTTTGGCTGCAATTTTGGGTGACACTTATGGCTTGATCGTTTACCAAGAACAGGTAATGGCAATTGCTCAGGAAGTGGCTGGCTACACACTTGGCCAAGCTGATTTACTGCGACGAGCCATGGGTAAGAAAAAGAAGGAAATTCTAGATAAAGAGTATGTGCCATTTGAAGCTGGCATGAAAGAGCGTAAATTTTCCCAAGCTGCCATCAATCGACTTTGGGAAACGCTAGTTCCATTCTCCGATTACGCATTCAATAAAGCCCACAGTGCTGGTTATGGCTTAGTTTCATATTGGACGGCGTATCTAAAAGCAAATTACCCAGCAGAATATATGGCAGCGCTGCTTACCAGCGTTAAAGATGACAAAGATAAGTCGGCAGTCTACTTAAACGAATGCCGGCGCATGGGCATAAAAGTTTTGCCACCAGATGTAAATGAATCTGACGTTGATTTCACTGCAATAGCAACTGACATCCGGTTTGGACTTGCTGCGGTACGCAACGTTGGAGTCAACGTGGTTGAATCCCTTAAAGTAAGCCGGACAAAGAAGGGTAGATTCGCATCCTTTGGTGACTTCTTAACAAAAGTCGATATTCAAGTTTGCAATAAGCGAGTTATTGAATCTTTAATTAAGGCCGGCGCCTTTGATTCGCTAGGTCACACCAGGCGAGGACTATTTGCGATCCATGTGGAATCGGTTGACTCAGTACTTGATACCAAAAAAGCTGAGGCAATTGGACAGTTCGATTTATTTGGCACATCAAAAGATCATTCGGAAGATGCCATCGGCGGCGTAGATGTCAACATTTCCATTGAGGAGTGGGATAAGAAAACTATGTTGGCCCAAGAGCGCGACATGCTTGGGCTTTACGTAAGTGACCATCCACTATTTGGTGTCGAGCACTTGTTGGCCATGAACACTTCAATGCCAATCTCAGGAGTAGCTGAAGCCACCGACGGCGCAGTAGTAACACTGGGTGGATTAGTCAGCAGCGTACAAATTAAAACTACCAAGCGTTCTGGCGACCGATGGGCGATTGTTTCACTTGAAGATCTAGAGGGCGTTGTTGAAGTTATGGTGTGGCCAAATACTTTTACAAAAGTTGCCGCCCTGCTTAATGAAGACGCGATCATTTTAATGAAGGTGCGAATTGAAAAAAGAGATGACGAGAGTCCACGCGTTGCAGCGCTGGAAGTCTCAATCCCTGATGTCAGCACGGCGTTCTCTGGTCCAGTAACTGTCTACATTCCAGAATCTCGAGTTAACGCTGCAGTCATGGATTCCTTACGCCAAATTTTGAGCGCGCATCCAGGGACAACTCAAGTTAACTTAACAGTGATTCAAGCTGACAAGTTTGTTTCGGTAAAGACTGACGACAAACTTAGAGTTTCGCCATCTCCTTCGTTGTTTGGCGACTTAAAAGCGCTATTAGGTGCTAATTGCCTCGAGGCACCACAATTGCTTACAACTTAACAAGCAAGGCAAAATTTCTAAACCGATATGTCAGCGAATTTTGCCTGTAACAGTTCAGCTAAATCAATTGGTGATAACTCAATGTCAAAGCCACGCTTTCCGCCACTAACTAGAACTGTGCCAAGTAGTTGCGCTGACTCGGCAATAACAGTTGGGAGCAACTTCTTTTGACCAAGCGGGCTGATTCCGCCCACCACGTAGCCAGTCATTCGGGCGGCAACTTCGGGATCAGCCATAGTTGCCTTTTTCGCGTTAAGCACTCGGGAAAGAGATTTCAAGCTCACTTGTTGGTTAACTGGAACAATCGCAACTGCAAAATAGTCATCTACTGCAACCACCAGGGTCTTAAAAACTTGGCTTGGATCAATTCCAAGTTTTTCAGCAGCCTCTAATCCAAATGAGGTAGCACTTGTTTCGTGTTGATACTCATGCTCCACGTAGATAATTCCGGCAGTAGATAGCAGTGTTGTTGCTGGTGTACCGGTGGCCATATCTCGCAATTCTAATGCTTCAATTTTGCCATTAAACTTATCAATATGTTATCGACGCTAGATTTACGCGGGGGATCTCGCCGAGCAGTAGATTTGCGAGATATTGTGCCCCGAGCCAAGTTTGACCTGGCCGCGGTAGTAGAAGTTGTTCGGCCAATTGTGGAAGACGTACGCGAGCGCGGAGTGGTCGCGGTGCAGGAGTGGTCGGCAAAATTTGATGGGGTTACGGCGCCAGAAATCCGAGTTCCGCAAAATGTAATTGATCAAGCATTAGTTGATGTCGATCCAAAAATCCGCGCAGCCCTGGAAGAAGCAATTCGTCGGGTTCGAATAGTGCACGAGAAGCAACGTCGCGAAGAATCCGAAGTTCAAGTTGCTCCCGGCGGCAAAGTAAGTGAACGTTGGGTCCCGGTGCAGCGAGTTGGACTTTATGTGCCTGGTGGTGTGTACGTATATCCAAGTAGCGTAATTATGAATGTAGTTCCAGCTCAGATTGCTGGCGTGGAATCTTTAGTCGTGTGTTCACCGCCGCAAAGTGAATTTGGTGGCTGGCCACACCCAACAATTTTGGCAGCTTGTGCGTTACTTGGCGTAACTGAAGTTTATGCAGCAGGAGGCGCGCAAGCTGTTGCGCTAATGGCATACGGTAGCGCTGGTCCAATCGAGATTGAACCGGTTTACCTTGTTACTGGCCCAGGCAATATGTATGTCACAGCCGCAAAGCGAATGTTAAAAGGACTGATTGGAATTGATTCTGAGGCAGGACCAACTGAAATTGCAATTTTGGCCGATGATTCAGCAAACCCCGAATTCGTAGCAGCTGACTTAATTAGTCAAGCGGAGCATGACGTAGTTGCTGCCTCAGTTTTAGTAACAGATAGTAAAGAACTAATTGAGAAAGTTCGCATCTGCCTTGAACGTCAAGTGCCACTAAATATGAATGCAGATCGAATCCGAATTGCGCTGACCAGCCAACAAAGTGCATTTGTCTTAGTAGATGATTTAGATCATGGTCTAGCTGTGGTTGATGCTTACGCTGCCGAGCACTTAGAAATTCACACCCGCGATGCTGCTGCAGTCGCGCGCCGCGTAAAGAATGCTGGCGCAATTTTTGTGGGGGACTGGTCGCCAGTTTCGCTCGGTGATTACGCAGCTGGATCTAACCATGTGCTGCCAACTGGTGGTTGCGCTTGCCATTCCTCGGGATTATCAGTGCAGACATTTTTACGTGGCATTCACTACGTGGAATACAACGAGAGTGCCTTACGTGATGTAGCGCAAACGGTCATCACACTGGCAACAGCAGAAGGCCTACCCGGTCACGCTGCGGCAATTGAGATTCGCTCCCAATGACACCGGGTGACGGCGCGGGTAAAAAAAGTACTGAGCTACCAATTCGCGCAGATCTTGTTGGACGCTCACCTTATGGCGCGCCCCAACTTGATGTGCCAGTGCGCCTTAATACAAATGAGAATCCTTTTGATCCATCCCCTGAACTAGTGTCCGAGTTATCTCGGGTAATTTCCCAAGTTGGCGCAAACCTTAATCGCTATCCAGATCGAGAAGCTAAGTTACTTCGCGCCGACTTAGCGAGTTACCTAGCAACAGAAAGCCAGGTAAAAGTAACTGCTGAAAATATTTGGCCAGCAAATGGCTCCAATGAAGTTATGCAGCAGTTACTTCAACTATTTGGTGGTCCTGATAAGAAGTTAGTGACATTTGATCCGACTTATTCGATGTACGAGGATTATTGTCGAAATACTTTTACAAAATATGAGACTGTTTCTCGAAAACCAGATTATGAAATTGACTTGCAAGTGATCGATCAGGCCCTTGCATTACAGCCTGATATCATCGTTTTAACTTCGCCTAACAATCCAACGGGCACAGTCGTTGGTCAATCAGAAATTGAATATTTGCTAGAAAATTTTCCAGGCGTAGTAATCATTGATGAGGCTTACGCCGAATTTCGGGCAATTGGGACACCAAGTGCCATAGCGAACCTGAAAAAGCACCCCCTTTTAATTGTGACCCGAACTATGAGCAAGGCTTTTTCTTACGCAGGCGCCCGAATTGGATACGCGATAGCTGACCCTAAAGTTATTGATGCGATGCAGCTTGTTCGACTGCCTTATCACTTATCAACTCTCACGCAAGAGGCTGCTCGAGTGGCACTTAGATTTAGCGCCGAGTTGTTAAGTCAAGTTGACTTAATTCGAACGCAGCGGGATGAACTAACTAAATGGTTAACTGATTCTGGTTTTGAAGTCGCAACAAGTGGCGCAAATTTCCTACTTTTTGGAACATTTAGTGATCGAAACCTGATCTGGGAAAAACTGGTTGAGCAAGGGGTTTTGATTCGGCAAACTGGTCCAGCAGGCTGGCTGCGGGTAAGTATTGGAACTCCGGCGGAAAATTCGCTATTCAAGAGCGCATTACTTAAAGTTACATCTAACGAATAAGAAGGTGACCACCATGGCAGGAACAGCACGTACCGCTCGCATCGAACGCTCGACCAAGGAAAGTTCAGTATTGGTTGAGTTAAATCTTGATGGCACAGGCCAGCTTGATATCAATACTGGTGTGCCGTTTTTTGATCACATGCTTTCGCAGTTAGGCCGACATGGTGGATTTGATCTCAAGGTAGAAACCAAGGGTGACGTGGAAGTTGATTCACATCACAGCGTTGAAGATACTTCTCTTGCCGTTGGCGAGGCTATTCGAGCAGCGCTGGGGGATAAAGTCGGCATCCGCCGGTTTGGTGATGCCTACGTTCCACTTGATGAAACAGCCTGCCACGCAGCAGTTGATCTTTCTGGTCGTCCTTACTTAGTACATGAGCAACCCGAAATAGTTGAGTTGATCGGAACTTTTGACACCACATTGATTCGCCACATCTGGGAGTCCATAGTTGCCACTGCCCAAATTTGCATTCACATTAGAATTCTCAGCGGTCGAAATGCCCATCACGTAAGTGAAGCCCAATTCAAGGCTGTCGCACGTGCACTTCGCGATGCAGTTGCACTTGATCCGCGAGTCGTTGACGTACCTTCAACAAAGGGAAGTCTCTAGCTCGTGACCTCTGTGGTAATTCTGGATTACGGATCTGGAAACGTTCGATCGGCCCAGCGCGCTGTTGAAACTACCGGAGCAACTGTTTCCATTTCGGCTGATTTCGATGAAGCAATGAATTGCGACGCCCTTCTTGTTCCAGGCGTTGGTGCTTTCGCATCTTGCATGGCTGGCTTGAAGAATGTACGCGGCGATCAAATTATTGGTCGCCGGTTAGCGGGCAGCAGACCAGTACTTGGAATTTGCGTTGGGATGCAGGTGTTATTCGAAAAAAGCACTGAGCACGCCGAGTCAGGTTTTCATGCTGGGTTAAATGAATGGCCAGGAACAGTTGATCAACTCACTGCGCCAGTTTTGCCACACATGGGTTGGAATAATGTCTCGTGCGCACCGCAGTCACAAATGTTTACCGGCATTGCAGATGAGCGGTTTTATTTCGTACATTCATACGCTGCTCGAAATTGGGAACTAGACCCGCACGAGAAACTGGCTGCCCCAAAAGTCTCGTGGTCCAATCACGGCGAGAACTTTGTTGCTGCCGTTGAAAATGGACCACTTTGGGCAACTCAATTTCATCCCGAAAAATCAGGTGACGCCGGACTGACATTGTTAGCAAACTGGATCGCCGCAATAAAATGAAATCATTCAAAAGTTTCCAACTGAAGACATTTAGCCACACATTCCCGCGTCGATTAAGTAAAGAGGTCAACTAGATGTCATCACTTATCTTGTTGCCTGCTGTTGATGTTGCTGGCGGAAAAGCGGTTCGCTTAGTCCAAGGTCAAGCTGATAGTGCTACCTCATTTGGAGATCCGTTAGCTGCAGCTCTGGATTGGCAATCAAGTGGCGCGCAGTGGATCCACTTAGTTGATTTAGATGCCGCTTTTGGACGCGGGGAAAATAGTGAACTTCTTGCTCAGGTAGTTCAGCGCTTAGATGTCAATGTTGAAATCTCAGGTGGTATTCGCGACGACGAATCGCTGCGCGCTGCGCTGGCCACAGGTGCGCGTCGAGTGAATCTTGGCACTGCCGCATTGGAAAATCCGCAATGGACTGCCCAGGTAATTTCTGAATTTGGAGATCGCATCGCAGTCGGTCTTGATGTGCGCGGTACTGTGCTGGCTGCGCGTGGCTGGACGCAAGACGGCGGCGACATTTGGGAAACTCTGGAGCGCCTTGAAGCAGATGGTTGCCAGCGTTATGTCGTAACTGACGTCACAAAAGATGGCACACTTCGAGGACCAAATATTGAGCTGCTAAAACAAATGTGCGAGCGCACGGATAAACCCGTGATTGCAAGTGGCGGTATTGCAAATCTTGCTGACATTGCGCAGTTGCGCGCTCTTACTGAAATTGGGGTAGAAGGTGCGATTGTCGGCAAGGCACTTTATGCGCAAGCTTTCACACTTGTTGAAGCAATCGAAGTTGCCGGACCCCAGGAAATTTAAGTGAGCGTAGCAATCCGAGTTATTCCTTGTCTGGACGTTGATGCTGGCCGAGTTGTTAAGGGTGTAAATTTTGAGAATCTTGCGGATGCTGGCGACCCAGTTGAGTTAGCAAAACATTACGGAGATTCGGGCGCAGATGAATTAATTTTTCTAGACATCACTGCCTCGAGCGCGAACCGCGAAACCACGATTGAAATGGTTAAGCGCACTGCTGACGTGTTATTCATACCGCTCACTGTTGGCGGCGGTGTTCGCACAGTGGACGATGTAGATGCGCTGTTGCGAGCTGGCGCCGACAAAGTTGGAATAAATACCGCAGGCCTGGCGAATCCAGATCTGATCTCACTTGCTGCTAGCCGTTTTGGCGACCAGTGCATTGTGGTTTCAGTAGATGTCAGGCGCAGCTCTAGTGCTCCCAGTGGCTTTGAAGCAACTACCCATGGTGGACGAAAAAGTAGCGGTAAAGATGCTTTGGAGTGGATCATCGAAGCTGCCCAGCGCGGGGCTGGTGAAGTACTTCTTAACTCAATGGATGCAGACGGCACTAAAAATGGTTACGACTTGGAACTAATCGCTCGCGTTCGCGAAGTTGTAGACATTCCACTTATTGCCAGTGGCGGCGCTGGTAAGTTATCCGATTTTGCGCCCGCAGTATCAGCAGGCGCCAACGCAGTGCTAGCAGCCAGCGTTTTTCACTTCATGGAACTTTCCATCGCGCAAGTTAAGGATGAACTGCGTTCAACTGGAATCGAAGTTCGCTAGCCAGTTGGAAAATTTGCGCTGATTTCCAATAGCCTGTTCCAGCACGGCACAATAGAGGTATGGATCGCAGCGCATTTGTGGAAAACCTAGTGTTTAACGAACAGGGTTTAATCCCTGTCGTGGTGCAGCAAGTCGACACTCGAGAAGTACTTATGGTGGCGTGGATGAACGCCGAGACTGTTGCGCAAACTCTAAACACCGGCAAAGCAACGTATTGGAGTCGCAGTCGCGCCCAAGTGTGGGTTAAAGGCGAAACTTCTGGTCAGCACCAACGTGTTGTTGCATTGGCTAAAGACTGTGACAGTGACACGTTATTGCTAACAGTTGACCAAACTGGCAGTGCGTGCCATACGGGTTCCTACACTTGCTTTGATGAGCACACGACACACCCTGAGGCAAGTGAATGACTACCCCAGACTTGGAAAATTTCCGCAAGTTAGCTAAAACCCGACGAGTAATTCCAGTATTTCGAAAAGTTTCAGTAGTGAATGAAACAGCTCTGGGTCTTTATCGCAAATTAGCAGATGAACGTGCTGGAACTTTCTTACTTGAATCTGCTGAACATGGCAGATCGTGGTCGCGATATTCCTTCGTAGGTGTTGCTAGTTCTGCGATGCTTTCCGAACGCGCTGGTCAGGCGCATTGGTCAGGCAAAGTTCCCAGTGGAGTTTGCGACTCTGATGATCCAATTAAAGTTTTACGCGAAACCCTTGATCTGCTTTTTACGCCAGGGGTAAATGAGGGCATTACAAGCGAAGAATTACCACCGCTGACTGGCGGGGTAGTTGGGTATTTGGGTTATGACATTGTTCGGCGGCTAGAGAGATTGCCTAATGACACGATCGATGTTTTGGAATTACCTGAATTAGCAATGTTGGTCGCCACTGATTTAGCTGTACTCGACCATGAAAATGGTTCGGTAACACTTATTGCCAATGCCATTAATTATGACAATTCTGATGAGCGGGTTGATGAAGCTTGGGCCGATGCGAACAACCGCCTTGCGGCCATGGAGCAAGCTCTTGGCAAACCAGATGTTTCTAATGCCCAACACTTTGATCGCACAGCAAAAGCTAATTTCACCCGCGAAACGAAAAGTGATGAGTATCAAAGCACGGTAAGAAGTGCGCAAGAACGAATCAAAGCTGGTGATGCTTTCCAAATCGTATTGAGTCAAAGATTTGCAACATCATGCAAAGCATCTGCGCTAGATGTCTATGAAGTTTTGCGCGAGTCAAATCCCAGTCCATACATGTTCTTATTTCGCATCCCAGAATTAACTGGACCTGATCAACCGCTAGGAACCAAAGTTGCTTTTGACATAGTTGGTTCCAGCCCTGAGGCATTAGTTACTTTACGTAACGGCGAAGCCATGTTGCACCCAATCGCAGGCACCAGACCTCGCGGGGCTACGCCACAAGAAGATGAAGCGCACGCGCAGAGTTTGCTGGCAGATACCAAAGAGCGCGCTGAACATTTGATGCTGGTTGATCTTGGTCGCAATGATTTAGGACGCGTGTGCTTACCGGGCACAGTAGAGGTCACTGACTTCATGAGTATTGAACGCTATAGCCATGTCATGCACATAGTTTCAACTGTGATTGGAAAGATCTCCCCACAAGTAAGTGCTTTTGATTTAGTTGCGGCAACTTTTCCAGCCGGTACGTTATCAGGTGCACCTAAGCCGATGGCCATGACAATCATTGAAGAATTGGAAAAAACTAAGCGCGGAGTTTATGGCGGTTGCGTAGGTTACTTCGATTTCGCAGGCAACGTAGATACTGCAATTGCGATTCGATCTACCGTGATTAAAAATCAAATGGCGTACGTGCAAGCAGGCGCGGGAGTTGTTGCTGATTCTGTGCCAGAAAGTGAAGATGCGGAATGCCAATTCAAAGCTATGGCAGTTCTTAATGCCATTGCAGTGGCAAACACTTTGAGTGACTCGCCTAAATGAAGTTAACTTTTAGAAATATTATTACCAGCGCTTTTTTAGCTTCTGGTTTAGTTCTGGTTTTACTTTCCAGGAAGTGGGTGAGCGCAAAGTATGTCGAATCTGGATTCCCAAATGTGTCACTGGATTTAACTGCGAATCAACTAACACCAGCACTTAGCGGCCTTGCCATCGCAGCTATTGCCTCTACCTTGGGCGCAATAGCAACTCGCGGATTTGGCCGACGCTTAGTTGGGGTCGTAATGGCTGCCATTGGGTTTGGCATAGTTTTTGTCACATTAGATATGATGCAAAATTTAGAAGAATTAATCGGTTCAGAATTTGCGGATGCAATTGGTCGCGATGTCTCAGGCTGGAGCCAAGATAGTTCGATTTATGCCTGGCTCGTAATCCCAGCGGGATTAATCATTGCAACTTGCGGCTCGCTGATGGCTGGAAAAACTTTCGATTCGCGGCTATCTAAGCGCTATGAGCGCGATCAAGGCAATGCCAAGAATTTAACACCCTGGCAATCCTTGGATCAAGGAATTGACCCAACCATCGAAAGCTAAATTCGCTAGTTGGTACTATTTAGTTATAAATTTTTCTAATTTTCAAGGAGACAACATGTCGCAAGCCCACGAAGATCACGGCCATACAGTGGCTGCCTGGACTGCAGTAGGTATTGCGATGTTGGCATTTCTTATTGGGTGCATAGGTGTTGTCATAGCCACACCAGCGGTTTTTTGGCTTGGTGTCGCATTACTCCCAGTTGCGCTCATCGCCGGGAAAGTACTTGCCCTTCTTGGGTTTGGTAAATCTGCAAGTTAGTTAAGGTGTAATTTACGTTATGAAATTTTTCGGAATGCATCGCTAGGAGGGCTGCGTTAAATGACTTCAGTCTTAACTTCAATTATTTCTGGGGTTCGCGAAGACCTTGCAGTTCGAATGCAAAATGTCTCAATTGAAACGTTGCAGGCTCAAATTGCGAAGTTGCCACCAGCACTGCCCGCTGCACAACTACTTAGCAACCGATCATTTAGCGTGATTGCTGAAGTCAAGCGTGCCAGCCCGAGCAAAGGTCACCTGGCCCAAATTTCTGATCCCGCGCAACTCGCCCTCGATTATCAAAGCGGTGGGGCCCAAGTTATCAGCGTGCTAACTGAAGAGCGCAGATTTGGTGGCACACTTGCCGACCTTGACGCAGTCCGCAGTAAAGTTTCGATCCCAGTGCTGCGTAAAGATTTTATGGTTGACGATTACCAAGTTTGGGAAGCACGTGCCCATGGGGCAGATTTGATTTTATTGATAGTTGCAGCACTTTCTGATTCCGAACTCGAGCGACTTAACTCGCTAGCTTTAACACTTGGTATGTCAGTGCTAATTGAAGTGCATGACGCCCAGGAATTAGAGCGGGCGCTAGCCCTTAATCCAGCCCTAGTCGGTGTGAATGCGCGAAATCTAAAGACTCTTGAAGTTGATTTAGCGACATGTTTTGAACTTTTGCCTCTGATTCCCGAGCACATTGTCGCCATTGCTGAATCGGGCATTTCCAGCACCCAGGAAGTCCAGGACTTAGCAAATTGTGGCGCGCAAGCAGTTTTAGTTGGCGAGGCATTGGTCACAGGTGGTACTCCTAGCGAAACTGTCAGAGAATGGACTCAGGCAGGGGAACTTGCCCGCGCAAATTATTTGCTAAATGGCAGTTAGGGCACAGACACATGAGTGTTGATGAAGTTTTAGTTATGCCAGACCTGCGCGGCCACTTTGGAAAATTCGGTGGCCGGTTTGTACCTGAGGCTTTGATGGCCGCCCTGGATGAACTAGATGACGCGTTTCGTAAAGCCATGGTTGACCCAAGTTTCCTTGCTCAGTTGCACGACCTGCAGGTTAATTACACCGGACGCCCAAGTCCAATTACGCATGCAAAGCGATTTTCAGAACTTGCTGGCGGCGCCACAGTTTTACTGAAGCGAGAAGATTTAAACCACACAGGCTCGCACAAAATCAATAACGTTCTTGGTCAAGGATTACTAACGCTACGCATGGGTAAAACTCGCGTGATCGCCGAAACGGGTGCGGGACAACACGGCGTAGCAACTGCGACTGTTTCAGCATTGCTTGGTTTGGAATGTGTTGTTTACATGGGTGAGGAAGACACTAAGCGCCAAGCGCTTAATGTGGCTCGCATGAAATTACTTGGCGCTACTGTAATTCCAGTAACTTCGGGAAGCAAAACTTTAAAAGATGCAATCAACGAAGCTATGCGTGATTGGGTGGCAAACGTTGAAGATACCCACTACATGCTTGGCACAGTTGCCGGGCCTGCGCCATTTCCAGAAATGGTGCGCGATTTCCACCGAATCATCGGCGATGAATCTCGGGAACAAATGTTGGAACGCTTTGGACGCTTGCCAGATGTCGTAGCTGCTTGTGTTGGCGGCGGTTCCAATGCAATTGGTATTTTCACTGCATTTATTCCAGATAGCGAAGTGCGCTTACTTGGACTTGAAGCCGGTGGCGATGGTGTGGAAACAGGTCGCCACGCTTCAACAATTGTTGGCGGCGCAGTCGGCGTTCTGCACGGTGCTCGTTCTTACATCATGCAAGACGATGATGGCCAAACTATTGAAAGTCATTCAATTAGTGCTGGCTTGGATTATCCAAGTGTTGGTCCAGAGCATGCCTACTTGGCAGATATTGGTCGCGCAGAATATCGTTCGGTAACTGATGTCCAAGCAATGAATGCTTTTAAGTTGTTGTGTGAAACTGAAGGAATAATTCCAGCAATTGAAACCGCGCATGCCCTTGCCGGTGCACTTGAAATTGGAAAAGAGTTGGGCAAGGATGCCATCATCTTGGTGAATTGTTCAGGTCGGGGAGATAAGGATGTTGAAACTGCTGCAAAGTGGTTTGACATGAATCCATGAGTTTGCTTCACGAAGTTTTTGCGCGCACTAAGTCAGAAAATCGCGCTGCCTTAATTGCCTACTTGCCCGCAGGGTACCCAACTGCAGATGGCGCAGTGGAATGTATTGAAGCCATGGTTGCTGGCGGCGTTGACATAGTCGAAATTGGTTTTCCTTATAGCGATCCTGTTATGGATGGACCAACTATTCAAGAAGCCGTAAACATTTCACTCGTTGGTGGCACTAAGTCAGCCACCGTGATAAATACCGTGAAGCGCGTTTCACAAATGGGTGTGCCAACACTTGTTATGTCTTATTGGAATCCAATTGAGCGCTATGGACTAGAAAGTTTTGCAACTGATTTTCATGCCGCAGGTGGCGCGGGTGTAATCACTCCAGATTTAACGCCAGAAGAAGCTGATGATTGGATTGCTGCAACTGATCACCACGATGTTGAGCGAGTATTTCTGGTCGCACTATCTAGTTCTGATGAGCGAATTTCAAAAGTGGCAAGTGTCACAACTGGTTTTGTTTACGCCGGAGCGGTCATGGGAGTTACTGGTGCTCGCGCATCACTTTCTGATGCCATTGAGGGGTTAGTTGCAAAAGTGCGTCGCTATACCGATTTACCGGTTGCTGTTGGACTTGGCGTATCGACACCCGAGCAAGCTCACGAGATTGCCCAGTATGCCGATGGCGTCATAGTTGGCAGTGCCTTTGTAACGGCAATAGCCAATGGTGGACCACCAGCAGCAAAAGCATTAGCGCAAGCGCTTTCGCAGGGGCTAGCTCGATAGCGCAAAGTGTTTCGCAAGTTTCGGGTATTCTTTAAGTGCGTCATAATTAGGGTTGAATAAGAAACCATTGGTTCATAGTTTTTTGGAGTTTTCGTGTCAGAAGAGAATTTGAGTGCAAAAGCAGCTAAAGCTGCAGCTGCGGCTGCCCGCAACGAGGCTGCCAGCGTTGAACAAAAGCGGCAACGCAAGATTCGCCTAATAGGTGGCACTGTTGTTGTCCTAGTAATGGGCGCATTGATCGCAATTCCCGTACTTTCAAATACTGACGCGGTTATTCCAACGAATGCAGCGCTACCAGCAGGTGTAACTGCTGATACTTACGGCGTAAAAGTAGGTCCAGCCTGGGACGCACCTGATGCTGACAAAATCCCAATCCTGCAAATTTGGGAAGACTTCCAATGTCCAGCATGCGGCAGTTTTGAAGCTGCTTCTGGCGTAATTCTGCAAGGACTAATAGACGCGGGTAAAGTTCGCGTTGAATATCGTCCAACTATTTTCTTGGATAAAAACTTATCAGCGCAAAATACTGCTGCTGGAAATCCAAACTCATCACAGCGTGCAACTTTAGGATTTGGTTGCGCAGTTGATGCTGGGGCCGAAGTAAAATACCACGCCCAACTTTTTGCTAATCAACCGCAAGAGGGCGCAGGATTTTCCAACGATGAAATCATCGGTTATGCCGAAACGGCTGGAATAACTGGCGATGCCTTAACAACTTTTACTGACTGCCTGACAAGTGAAAAATATGCTGGCTGGGTTGCTAATTCATACTCGGCATTTGATTCCGAAGGTGTGTCTTCAAC
>CAMBGF010000027.1 GCA_945866135.1 Bifidobacterium breve | reverse complement strand
TTCCAACCACAACTGTTACGGCGGCCATTGAAGTAAGAAGCACGCTCATGGCCGTGACTCGAATGCCTTGAATCTTTGCAGTTTCTGCGTCAAGACTCATTGCAAAAATTTGAGTACCAAATTTAACTAGAACAAGTAATAACGCAATTGCTGCGCCGCCAAGAGCCACGAAGTCCTGCGTGGAAACCGTGGATAGCGAACCAAATAGGTATTGATTAAGCGCGGTACTCGCTTTGCCGCCCGCGAGAGAGGTGAGCAATACTCCGCCAGCAATACCGCCATAGAAAATCAGGGCTAGTGCTAGATCCCCAGCAGCTTTACTTTTATGTCTAACTAATTCAAGAATGAAGGCACCAAGAATTGAAACTATTAGCGCAGTCAGCACTGGTTCTGTTCCGGTAAGAAATGCCAAGCCAACGCCCGCAATTGCGACGTGCCCCATACCGTCGCCGAGCAGGGCAAGTCTGCGCTGAACTAAGAAAACACCGATGAGTGGGGAAACTAATCCAACGATTACTGCGGCAATAAGTGCGCGCTGCATAAATTCATAAGCCAGCATTAGGACTCCATCAAATGTGCTGGCTTTGAGTGCGGATGACTGTGATGAGAATTTTCTAGTTGCGCCGGAAGTTGCGCAACGGGTCCATCAAAACTGATCCCACCATCTGATAAGACGATAACCCGATCGACATCTTCTTCGAAGATCCCCAATTCATGCGTGATCATTATTACGCAGGCACCTTTTTCTACCAGGCCACGAACTGCAGTTACGAGCATTTCTTGATTCTGCGAATCTACGCCAGCAGTGGGTTCATCTAAAACGTAAATGTCAGCATTGGTAGCCAGCGCACGCGCCAAAAGCACACGTCGCTGCTGACCATCAGAAAGTTCATCTAAGCGATCTTTGGCACGATCCTGTAAACCAACTTCTGCCAATGCTGAGGTAACTGCCAACTTTCTATTTTTACTAGAAATCCTTTTGCGTGGATAGACCAGGGCTGAACTCACCGTTTCAAACACTGACACTGGAACTGTTGCGGCATTAATTAATTTCTGGGGCACGTATGCGATGCGATGCCAGTCTTTGAATTCTTCAACACTTTGACCATGTATTTCTACCGAGCCTTCGTGACGTGGCAATAAACCAAGCATTGCTTTTATCATTGTGGTTTTGCCACTGCCGTTTGCACCAAGAATTGCGATTGTGGTGCCAGGGAAAAAATCTAAATCGATGTCGCTCAGAATAGAAACATCATTAAATGAGACACACAAATGTCGCGCCGAAATACTCGGCGGCGCCACGGCGGAATTTAAAGTCAAGAGCAGCTCTGTCCTTTGATAAGAGTTTTCAGATTTGCTTGCATCACCGTAATAAAGGTATCGGTGGAGCCAGCCGCCAGGCCTTCAATTGGATCAAGCACTGCAGTGGTTGATCCAGTTTCCGCAGCAACCGTTTCGGCAATCGCGGGGGATACCAAGGTTTCGTAGTAGATCGTTGTGATTCCTTGGTCTGTGACAAGTTTTGAAATCTGCGCTAATCGAGCCGGACTCGGTTCACTTTCTGGCGATAAGCCAGCTATTCCAAGTTGCTGGAAACCATAGGCACTTGTTAAGTAGCCAAAAGCATCATGGGAAGTGACAAGTGTTTTTTGCTGACAATTTTCTAGCCCGTTAGAAAATTCTGAATCCAGAGCTACTAATTTTGAAATAAGTGTTTTAGTATTTGCGGTGTAGTAATCCTTGTTGGCAGGAGCTAACGAGATTAATCGATCACTAACTGCAGTTGCCATTAAAATCATGTTTTTTGGAGCAAGCCAAATGTGAGGATCGTACGCACCCTCGTTGGCATCAGATGCGGCCAGCAACGGCACCGCGGTTGCTAAGTCCAACGAGTTAGCAGAAGCTTGCGAGGCTATTGCCTCATCTACTGCAGGCATAAAACCTTGAATGTAAATTATCAAAGATGTTTTCTCTAGTTCAGCGACCTGGACTGGAGTCAGTTCCATATCATGCGGTTCGGCGCCGGCAGCAGCAAGAGCAGTTACTTGAATCAGATCTCCACCAATTTCATTAGCGAGAAACTCCAAAGGATAAAAAGCTGCTTGTACCGCCACAACGGAAGCAGAACTAGCATCCGCAGGAGTCGCGCCATTTTCAGCGCCAGAGCAGGCGCTCAACAACATGGTTAAGGAAATTACAGTTGCAGAAATTGGGACGACAAATTTATTGAGCATGATTTTCATTTTATCTTAATGACAATGATTGTCAAATAGGCTATAAATCGCTAACCTAGTAGGTTTTAAAAGTAATTCACCAGAACCAACTACCTAAACGCTTAGCTGCCTAAACACCGAAAGTACCTAAAGGAATAAAAATGACTCGATTTGTTGATGTGCCAGCCATGGCAAAGCTAATCCAAGAAATTGGGATTGCGCAGATCATTGCTGAGCTAGCAGATTCCATCGAGGCTAATTTCGTGCGTTGGGAAGATTTTGACAAGGCTGCCCGCTTTGGCGCCCATAGTGAAAAGGGTGTCATTGAATTGATGCCGACCGCTAACCATGAGCGGTACGGCTTTAAGTATGTAAATGGTCACCCAGACAATATCGAGCATGACTTATTTAGCGTTATGGGCTTTGGGGTACTTTCCGACATGACTACCGGATATCCAATGCTGCTTAGCGAGCTCACGTTAGCAACAGCGCTTCGTACGGCAGCAACTTCAGTAATGGTTGCGCGCGCGCTTGCTCGCAAGGATTCAAAAGTAATGGCTGTTATTGGTAATGGCGCGCAAGCAGAGTTCCAAGTCCTCGGGTTTCACAAAGTGCTTGGCATTACAAAAATCCAAGCTTTTGACATTGATGATGAGTCAACGCAGAAACTGATCCGTAACCTTGCCGAGTTTGAGGATATAACCATCATTCACTGTGATTCCGTTGCCGAAGCCGTTAAAGGCGCTGACATCGTGACAACAATTACTGCAGATAAAGCAATGGCGACCATAATTACTGCAGAAATGGTTGAGCCAGGCATGCACTTCAATGCCGTTGGTGGGGATTGCCCGGGAAAGACTGAACTGGCAGTTGGGGTATTGACGCAAGGAAAAGTCTTTGTGGAATTTGAACCACAAACTCGGATTGAAGGCGACATTCAGCAACTCCCGGCAGACTCACCTGTGCATCATCTCTGGAAAGTTTTTGCTGGAAAAGAAGATGGCCGTGATAACGACGAGCAAGTCACAATTTTTGACTCGGTTGGCTTTGCAATCGAGGATTTCTCAACCTTGGAGTACATCTATAAGCAGAGCGTGCAGCGGGGAATCGGCGTAGACATCGAGTTAGTTCCAACCCCAATGGGTCCAAAGGATCTGTATTCCCACACTGGGCGCGGGCGCCTGCGATCGGTAAAAAAGCGCGCGGTTTAAACAATTCGAGTTTTGAGATCTTGCTTTATTCCACAATGTGAGACCCTTCTTTAGTCTGCAAATTTCACAAAATCGCGACCAGGCTAAATCGCCGATAAACTCCAAGGCACAACCGAAAAAATTGGGGTATTTGTCATGGCGTTAGCGACTCGTTTAGCGAATTTAGGTACTGAAACAGCATTTGCAGTTTCGCAAGCAGCAGCCGAATGGGGCTCAAAAGGAAATCGAATATTTCCGTTCCATTTAGGTGACTTAAATATCCCGACTTCGAAAAATATTGTTGATGCCATGAATCGCGCTATCGCTGATGGCAAAACTGGCTACTGCCCAGGCGCTGGCATTCCGCAGCTTCGAGAGGCGCTAGCTGAAAATATAGGCAAAGATCGTGGCCTTACTTATGATGCCTCAAACGTGGTTATTCAGCCTGGTGGTAAGCCAGTTATTACAAAATTTATTCAGACAATCATGAACCCAGGCGATGAAGTGCTTTATCCAAACCCTGGTTACCCAATTTATGAAAGTCAGATCGAATACTTCGGCGGCATTGCAAAGCCATATCGCTATGTTGCAACTGGTACTGGATTTAGTATTGACATTGAGCAAATTAAATCTTTGATCACCCCTAAGACCAAGGCGATCGTTTACAACGATCTACAAAATCCAAATGGCGCAGAATCAACTGATGCCGAACGTGAAGCAATTGCAGAAATTGCAATTGCAAATGACCTATACGTGTTATCTGACGAGGCGTATTTCGAAATGCGTTACGAAGGAAACTCAAAGTCAATCGCTTCGCTGCCAGGAATGAAAGAGCGAACTGTAATTCTTTATACATTTTCAAAGAAATTTGCGATGACCGGCTGGCGCCTTGGCGCAGCTATCGCGCCGAAAGAAATTGCTGATGTTATTTCCAAGCTGAATACCAATGATGAATCTTGCACAACTCACTTCGTGCAGTACGGCGGAGTAGAGGCAATTAAGGGAGACCAATCAGCAACTCCAATCATGCTTAACACTTTGAAGCAACGCCGGGATACCGCTCTTGAGTTACTTCGCCAAATGCCGGGTGTAAAAGTTCACACGCCGGAAGCGGGTTTCTACTTATTTCCAGATGTCACCGAAGCCATGGCAAATAAAGGAATTACCGATCTGGGCGAGTTTGCTGAGAAGGCGCTTCATGCAACAGGTGTTTCGTTTTGCACTCGTCGCCATTTCGGTCGTCCGCAACCAGGTGAGAAAGAACAGTACATCCGTCTTGCATTCTCCGGTATAGATAACAGTGACATTTCTGATGGCTTGAAGTTTATGGGCGAATGGATCGCCGAATAAATGGCCAAAGTCGTAGTTACCGGAAAGATTCCAGCAGGCGGCTTAGCAAGACTTAAAGCCGAACATGATGTGCTTGCTTGGGAAAGCGATGAAGCCATTTCTCGCACCGAGCTTTTGCAGATGGTTTCCGGCGCAGACGCAATAGTTTCGCTGCTAACTGAAAAAATTGATGGTGAACTTTTAACGGCTTCTGGTCCACAACTTAAATCTGTGTCCAATGTTGCAGTTGGATACAACAATATTGATGTGCCAGCTTGCGAAGAGCGGGGCGTTTTAGTTACCAATACTCCTGGTGTACTTACTGAAGCCACAGCAGACATTGCCATGGCACTTATCTTGATGTCTACTCGGCGACTTGGCGAGGGTGAACGGGTAATTCGCGCGCAAGATCCTTGGCAGTGGGGCATGTTTTATATGCTCGGTATGGGATTGCAAGGACGCCAACTGGGCATTGTTGGCATGGGACAAATTGGTATAGCCACTGCGCGCAGAGCAAAAGCTTTTGGCATGAACATTGCCTACACTCGACGCTCACCACTTGAAGTCGATGTGGCGAAAGATCTTGATGCAAAGTTCATGTCAATGGATGAGTTGATCGAATCCAGTGATGTGCTTTCGCTGCATTGCCCATACTCACCAGCCACTCACCACTTGATTAGCGAAAATCAGTTAGCTCGCATGAAACCAACTGCTTACTTAATTAACACCGCGCGAGGTCCAATTGTTGATGAGCAAGCTCTGGTAGATGCGCTAAAAGCTGGCCAAATTGCTGGCGTGGGACTGGATGTTTTCGAACATGAACCAAAAGTTAATCCTGGGCTATTAGAACTAGACAACGCGGTTTTAATTCCACATCTTGGATCAGCAACAGTTGAAACTCGCGCCGCAATGGCCGACATTGCCGCAACAAATGCTCTTGCTATCCTCGCTGGAAAAACAGCTCCCAATCTCGTCACAAGTTAACGTCAGTGAACACCAAGATTGTCATTGAAGTCCTGGACCAAGATTCGTGGGAGCGACTCCGCGAAATTCGCCTCGCCGCACTAACTCAAAACCCAGAGGCATTTGGAGCCAAGTTGAGCTTGGAAGCCAAGTATCTGGAAAATCATTGGCGCGAGCGTATGGAGCGTAATACTTTTTGCGTTGCCAGTATTTCCGGAAAAGATGTCGGCGTAATGTTTGTCGAAGATAGCCCAGGAGATTTTGGGGTTACTTGCTGGCTAAGTGGTTGCTGGGTGAGCCAAGAATATCGCGGGCAAGGTGTCATGCGAGCACTCGTTGATTACGTGGATTCCCAAAAACTAGTGCGGAACTGGAATACCCATGGACTAGGGGCTTGGACCGATAATCAAGTGGCCATATTGGCTTATCAAAGGCTTGGGTTTGTTTGCGTGGGGGAGCCGCAACCAAGTACGCGACAACCAGGCAAGTTCTATCAGCAAATGGTGCGAACCTCGCCTTAGTTAGTGCTGACATTCGGCGCACCTAACTTTGCGGCAAATGATGACGATATCCACAAGCCCTCGCACCAATAGAATGTAGCCATGTCCAAGGTCCTTGCCGCGTTACCTGTTGGTGAAAAAGTCGGCATAGCCTTCTCTGGCGGCCTAGATACTTCCGTTGCTGTGGCTTGGATGCGCGCAAAAGGGGCAATTCCATGCACCTATACCGCAGACCTGGGGCAATACGACGAACCAGACATTGCCTCAGTACCAGCGCGAGCCACTGAATATGGCGCCGAAATCTCCAGGCTGGTTGATTGCAGGCAAGCACTTGTAGCCGAGGGCCTAGCTGCAATTGCATGTGGCGCGTTTCATATTCGTTCTGGTGGCAAGTATTACTTCAACACCACACCGCTTGGCCGGGCAGTCACAGGAACTTTATTAGTGCGCGCAATGCTGCAAGACAACGTTGACATCTGGGGTGATGGCTCAACTTATAAAGGTAATGACATCGAGCGGTTCTATCGCTACGGCTTGTTGGCAAATCCAAACTTACGTATTTATAAGCCTTGGCTAGACGCTGATTTTGTGCGCGAACTTGGTGGCCGTAAAGAAATGTCGGAATGGTTAGCTTCCCAAAAACTTCCTTACCGAGACAGCACTGAAAAGGCCTATTCCACAGATGCAAATATTCTCGGCGCTACGCATGAAGCGAAAAGTCTAGAGAAGCTCGATATGTCACTTGAAATAGTGGAGCCAATTATGGGCGTTCGCTTCTGGGATAACAGCGTAAAAATTGAAACCGAAGATGTGACAATTACTTACAGTCAAGGGATGCCAGTTGCCATAAATGGCAAAGAATTTGCAGACCTCGTTGAATTAATGCACGAAGTAAATGCCATCGGTGGTCGCCATGGTTTGGGCATGAGTGACCAAATTGAAAACCGCATCATTGAAGCAAAGAGCCGGGGTATTTATGAAGCACCTGGCATGGCTTTATTGTTTGTTGCCTACGAACGGCTGTTAAGTGCTATTCACAATGAAGACACCATTGCTAGTTACCATGCGCAGGGGCGGCAATTGGGTCGATTGCTGTACGAAGGTCGCTGGTTTGATCCACAAGCGCTGATGCTTCGGGAATCATTGCAGCGCTGGGTTGCTTCCGCCGTGACTGGCGAAGTTACCATTCGCTTACGTCGCGGGGATGATTACTCAATTATTAATACGTGTGGCCCAGCGCTTAGCTATCACCCAGAAAAACTTTCCATGGAACGCACGGAAAATGCGGCTTTTGGTCCAACGGATCGCATCGGTCAACTCACTATGCGAAATCTAGACATCGCAGACACTCGGGCAAAACTTGAACTTTACCGAGCCCAAGGACAAATTGATCCAAGTACTTTTGGGTTAGTTGGCAATCTTGAACCAGGCAAGTCAGGCGCCATTACGAACACTAAATCAAATGAAGCTGGCGATGAAGGGCTAAATCGAGCCGCATTTGATGCAGGTTCCGATTAAGTGCCCAAACAATTAGAGAAGTTTGCGCCCGCACTATTCGTATTTCTTTGGAGCACTGGATTCATCGGCGCAAAATATATTGTTCCCTACGCTGAGCCATTCACATTTTTAACGATTCGTTATGTGATTGCTTGCGCAATTTTGCTGACAATCGCAGCGATCATAAAGCAACCGCTACGACTTTCCAGAGATTACTTAAAGGCGTCCATCGGAGTTGGACTCCTGCTGCATGTTGTTTACATTGGTGGCGTTTTCTACGCAGTGAGTTTAGGAGTTTCTGCGGGCATCAGCGCAGTAATAGTAAGTATTCAGCCAGTTTTGGTTTCGGTGTTAGCTGTTCCGTTGCTAGGTGAGCGTTTGCGCTGGGCGCAAATAGTTGGGCTATTCCTTGGTGTAACAGGCATCGCGATTCTATTGCTACCCAAAGTTTTCCAGGGTGATTACGCAGTCGCAACTTCGCAGACCGGTATTTTTATTTGCATCGTAGCCCTTCTCGGAACAAGTGCTGGTTATTTAATGCAGAAGAAACTTGGAACTGATATCCCATTCTTGACTGGAACCGGCGTGCAATACGCAGTTAGCGCAGTAGTTTTCGCGGTTCTTTCATTTAGCACGGAGGATCAAATCATTACTTGGACGCCAGAATTTCTCTTTGGCCTGGCATGGATTGTCCTAATGCTTTCCATTGGTTCAATAGTTTTGCTCTATGGAATGTTGCGAATTGGAAGTGCAAGCAAAGTTTCCAGCTTGTACTACTTGGTGCCACCCGTTGCTGCAATCCAAGCATTCTTCCTATTCCAGGAAGTGATACCGCCAGTTGGCATCATCGGAATGATACTTGCTGGCCTTGGCGTGGTTTTAGTTATGCGGCAAAGCAAAACGCTGGAATCAACTCAATCTAGTTGAGCGCTCATCGCCATCCAGCGTTCTTCCAATTGCTCTTTTTCCATTATTAATGGCTGCA
Organism: Bifidobacterium breve; assembly: GCA_945866135.1. Classification (GTDB taxonomy): domain Bacteria; phylum Actinomycetota; class Actinomycetes; order S36-B12; family UBA5976; genus UBA5976. Next base: position 6,240 of record CAMBGF010000027.1, on the reverse strand, counting down.
GATCATCATTTAACACTGCAACTTTCTCAAAATTTGCAGAATGTTCTTCCATAGCATTGAGTATTTCTTTAACTTGAACATCTAGTTTTGCGATGGAGCGCTCAATGCGTTGTTGATCTTTTTGGAGGTCACGTTTTTCGGTGGCAGAAATTTCAACTTTAGGCGATTCAGGAGATTGCGAAAAAGCTGTTGGCTCATCAGGCTGGGCTCTTCGAAGTTTCAAATATTCCTCAAGCCCACCAGGCAAATTGCGAAGTGTGCCATCGCCCATAACACCCACGAAAGTGTCGCAGACTCGCTCCAAAAAATATCTATCATGCGAGACGACTAATAGCGTTCCAGAGAAACTATCAAGCAAATCCTCCAAAGCAGCAAGGGTTTCAACATCGAAGTCATTTGTCGGCTCATCCAGAATAAGTACGTTTGGTCCACCCATGAGAAGCCTGGTTAATTGCAGTCTGCGACGTTCCCCGCCGGATAAATCGCCAACTGGTGTCCACTGCGCATCAGAACCAAAACCCAAACGCTCGCCAAGCTGGGAGGCGCTTAAGGATTTGCCTTTGCCAATTTCAACATGAGAAGCAATATGTTCAATGGCTTCTAATACGCGCCACTTAGGGTTTAGTTCCTCTAGATGTTGCGACAAGAAAGCGGGCTTAACTGTGGTGCCGGTGACTAGTTTTCCACCGGTAACTTTTAGTTGGCCAGTTAATACTCTTAATAATGTGGTTTTGCCAGCGCCGTTTACACCTGCGATGGCAATTCGATCACCAGGGCCAACGTTCCAGTCGAGGTGAGTGAATAGATCTCTGTCGCCAACGTGAATAGTTGCATTATGTAATTCGTATACCGTCTTACCTAATCGAGCATTTGCAAAGGCAAGTAGTTCAACATTATTTCGTGGCGGCGGTTCGTTTTCAATCAACTCATTTGCGGCATCGATTCGAAACTTCGGCTTGCTGGTTCGCGCTGGAGCGCCGCGTCGTAACCAAGCTAATTCTTTTCGAATCAACATATTTCGTTTTTGTTCTTCAACACTTCCTTGCCGCATCCGCTCCGCTTTAGCCAGCACATAAGCGGAATAACCACCGTCGTATTCTTCGATCTTGCCTTCAATAACTTCCCAAGTTCGATCGCTTACCTCATCGAGGAACCAGCGATCATGGGTTACCACTGCAAGAGCAAGGCCACGGCGATTCTTTAAGTGCTCAGCGAGCCAAGTAACGGCTTCCACATCAAGGTGGTTAGTAGGTTCATCAAGTAGCAAAACATCAAGATCACTGATCAATAGTTTTGCAAGGGCTACGCGCCTGCGCTCGCCACCGGAAAGGGGTCCCATTTGCCGGGCTAAAATCGCTTCGCCAAACCCACCGAAGAGGCCCGTTAATACCTCTCGAGCTTTTGAATTCGTGGCCCATTCATGATCTGCCTGATCGCCTAAAACTATGTCGCGGACTGTGGCTTTAGGGTCAGATTGATCCATCTGGGAAAGGGTTCCCAGGTGGGTGCCATTAGTCATGGCAACTCGGCCATCATTTGGAGTTTCTTGACCACCCATGATCTTGATTAAGGAGGATTTTCCGCCACCATTGCGGCCAACGATGCCGATTCGAGCGCCTTCGGCTAAGCCAAGTGAAACATGATCTAGAACTGCGCCTTTGCCATAGGACAGCGAGACATTCTCGAGATTTATTAAATTACGGGGAGCCACGCACTTGCCTTTCAGGTCTGCTCTATTCTCGCAGGTGTTGAGGAATATGCGAAACCAGACAAGCCCTCACAACACCTGTGGTACCCGCGCTAAAGTTACAGACATGGACTTAACAGCTGCTGCATATCAAGCCACTGAAGGTGGACCACTGGATGTTAATCGCGACTTCTATCGAGCGCTTGCAAACGATAACAATCGCGAGCTCGTGGAAGCCATTCACTTGCCGATTCGAAGCGGAATTGGTTGGAAAATTCCAGCCGGCCACATCTGCCGAATTACGACGATCGAGGGCCCACAAGTTGCCGACTTAAATCTCTGGAATTTAGCGGATCCACGCGAACGTTTTTGGGCATCCCGCACTAAGCAGCTACATGCAGCTCACCTAACAACTTTCAATAGACTCTGGTCCACTTTGCCGTTTTTGCGTCCGATGGCAACCATCACTGCCGACAGTTTAGAAAATTACGGCGTAGATGCCCAAGGTGGAAGAGTTCACGACTTACTTGGAACTCGCTGTGATCCATATGTAAACCGAATGCTTACTGGCGAAGATTTTGATTACCATTGCCACTCAAATTTAACTCGAGCAGTTTTACCATTTGGTTTAACCGAGTTTGATGTGCATGACGTGTTAAACGTATTCCAATGCACTGGATTGAATAGCAATGATCAATATTTTATGAAAACTTGTCCAGCTAAAAAGGGCGACTATTTTGAATTCTTTGCGGAATTTGATTTGCTGGCAGCGCTCTCCACGTGCCCAGGCGGAGATCTTTCGGTACCACTTTGGGGTCCCGATGCGCAGGATCCAATCGATGTTTGCCGCCCACTTGGCATTGAAGTGTTTCGCCCTTCGCAGGAACTATTGAAGGGTTGGACGCAGCCAGTTCGCGCGCAATATGCCGGCAGACACGGTCTGAAGGCTCAGGAATGGGTTTAACATCCATTGATCTAAACGCTGACTTAGCTGAGGAGTGCGGCGATGATGCGGCTTTGTATCCGTATCTATCTAGCGCGAACATCTGCTGTGGTCGCCATGCGGGTGGCCCTGAATCGATGAAGAAAGCAGTTTTGGCAGCCATCCGCCATGACGTGGTTATCGGCGCCCATGTGGGTTATGAAGACCGGGAAAACTTCGGACGCATTGATGTGGAGCTGGACTATGACACGCTTCGAAAATCCACATTTGATCAGATTCATGACTTGCTTGAGATAGCAAGTAGCGCAGGAGCAAAAGTTCAATACGTTAAGCCCCATGGCGCGCTGTATCACCGAATTGGCAATGACCCAGTGCAGGCAGCAGCCGTAGTTGATGCGATTGCAGAGATTGACACTTCCTTGCATGTTCTGGTGCCTGACACGGATGTTATAAAGTCTGCAGCCGCTGGCGCAGGCTTAACTGTTGTCCATGAATTCTTTGCGGATAGGGCATATCTTCCGGTTGGCACTTTAGTGCCGAGAACTATCGAGGGTTCAGTGTTACACGATTCGCAAGCCATTTCGGATCGGGTATTGCAATGGCTTGCCGGGGGAGCGATCGAGGCAAATGATGGGTCGAGTATTTCCATTGACGCGGCGTCCATTTGCTTGCACGGAGATACTCCAGGAGCAGTGGAAAATGCTGCGGCAATTTACCAGCGCTGCAAGTCAGCAGGATTTGAAATTAAGTCTTGGCTGGCAAGTTAACGTTTGTATTCCCTTAGCGATTCAACATTGAGAGTTGCTTAATTATTTCACTCGTTGGTCCGGCATTATTTAAGGCGTAAAAGTGCAAACCCTCCGCGCCTAGTGCGAAAACATCTTCACAAACCTGCACTGCAACATCGATGCCAAGCTTTTTCAGACTTGCTGGATCATTTTGATAGCGCGCAAAGCGCAATCTGGTGGCTTTTGGCATGTATCCGCCGCTGAGTTCAAGCATGCGAACTATTTGTGGGTAGCTAGTTACTGGCATGATTCCGGGATAGATCGAAAGCTTAGAACCTCTGGCATCCAATGCGTTTCGCAGTGCTTCATACCGACCGCTATCAAACACAAACTGCGTGATTGCGAAAGTTGCGCCAAGGGCTTCCTTGCGAAGCAATACGTTGATGTCCTGCATGAAATTTCCATCTGAGGCGGGATGTACATCTGGAAATGCTGCAACACCGATGGAGAATCCACCAATTTCGCTGGCTAATTCAACTAGTTGATCAGCGTAATCAAATCCACCTGGCGTGGTTACCCAGGGCGCAGTTGGGCCACCAACTGGGTCGCCGCGCAGTGCCAGTAAGCCATGGAAACCCGCGTCTTTATATTCCCCAAGAATTTCTACGAGTTCGGCTCGCGTTGAACCAACGCAAGTTAAATGTCCGATGACTTGAACACCGGTTTTGGCAATAAATTCCGAAGCTATGCGAACCGTACGATCTCGAGTCCCGCCGCCAGCGCCGTAAGTTATTGAAACAAAGTCAGGTTTGAACTGTTGTAGCTCGTCGATGGTTTTCCATAAGTTTGCTTCACTCTGGACATCTTTAGGCGGGAAAAACTCAAAAGAAATTGTGGGAGTGGTGTTAGGAATTTCAACTGTGTCGGCTGACAACTTGCCTCCTTGAGATCTGGGTAACCGGATCAATCAACGAGGCTTCGTTTCCTGAATTCTTAATTTAGCACTAAGTTGCCAAGTTTATTAAGGGCGTGGCGACTTAATCAGTTGACCAATTGCCAAGATGGTCACGTATGAAATAGGGATGGCAGCCAGTGCGCACAGCCAGCCGTAACTCAAGAACGCAATAATTACCCCAGCAAGTGCGCCCCCAACTGCTGCGCTCAAATTCATAATGAGGTCTGAAGTACCTTGCGCAGGCGCGCGGTAATGATCCGAGACGGACTCAGACAACAAAGTTGAACCAGCAATCAAAGTGCAAGACCAGCCAAGGCCAAGTAGAAACAGCCCGATACCTAGTTGAATTTCATTATTAGCCGGCGCACTTCCTGAAATGATGGCTGAGCTCACCAGAATTAGCCCGCCAATTGCAATTACTTGCTGGCGACCCAAACGATCTGTTAAGTATCCGACCACAGGGGATAGAGCGTACATTCCTGCAATGTGAACGCTGATTACTAGTCCAATAATGTTTAACGAGACATCGACATGCGCCATGTGAACTGGGGTCATAACCATTACTGCAACCATGATTAAGTGCCCCATAGAAAGAGCGAGTAGACCGAGTAATGCATTTGGACGAGAGGCAATGTGGGCAATTACTTCTTTTGTTGGAATCTTGGTTTTGCTTGAAGACTCTTCGCTGTGACTTGCAGTACTAGTTAGGTATGGATCTGGCTTGAGTCGAAACCAAATCACTGCTGAACCCATGCCGAGCATGACTGCCGAAAACATGTAGGGTCCAGTAAGTCTTGGAAAACCAATTGAAGTTGCAAAGTTGCCAACTGGACCAATCAAATTTGGCCCAAGCACTGATCCAATAGTGGAAGCCCAAACTACCAGCGACAAACTTCGGGCGCGATTGTCTTGCGTTGCTAGGTCAACCGCGGCGTAACGGGCTTGGTAGCCCGAAGCAGCAGCGGCTCCAACTAAGAACGTGCCCAAGAACAGAACGGGTAGTAACTCGGTGGCTCCTCCTACCACTGCGAGCACTGTGCCAAGTGATCCAATTGCATAGCCAGAGCTCAGAGCAAGTCTTCGCCCGCCGCGCCTTGTTAAATTTGCAAGCGGCAGGGCCATTGCGGCTGCGCCAAGCACGCCAAATGTTTGAGCTAAACCAGCAAGCGCTTCAGATTTAGTAATACTTGCTACCAGCAATGACCCCGCTGCAACTGTGCTGGAGTATCCAAGACCGGAAAGTGATTGCGCCCCTGCCAAAGTTTGTAGTGTTCGTTTCTGGAGTGGATGTGCTTGGGTAACGCTAGCCGAGGTCATACTTATCACTCTATTTAGGTGGTTTAATTAGTCAATGACCAGTACCCAAAAAACACCTGAAGCAGTGCCCTCTTTCGCCGTAGTAACGCGAAGTTATTACCCAGTGATTTCCGCCGTATTTGTAGCTTTACTTGTTATTTCAAATGTCGGGGCAGTGAAGTTAATTAGCGCAGGACCACTAATTCTCGATGGTGGCGCATTTCTGTTTCCACTGGTGTACATAGCTGGTGATGTACTGAGCGAAGTTTATGGTTTTAAGGCAGCGCGCAAAACTATTTACATCGGCTTTGGAATGGCGATTTTGTCTGCGCTGACATTCTGGTTAATACAGATGTCACCATCAGCCAATGGCTGGGAAAATCAAGGCGCATTTGAAGCAATTTTAGGTTTCGTGCCACGTATTGTGTTGGCCAGCGTCTGCGGGTTTCTAGTTGGTCAACTTCTAAACGCGTACGTATTGGTAAAAATTAAAGCTCGCACAAATGAGGGCTCACTTTGGTTGCGCTTAATTGGCTCAACTGTTGTCGGGGAGTTCGCTGACACCATTGTCTTTTGCACCATCGCGTTTTATGGAATCTTAACTGGCGGCGATTTCCTAAATTACGTAATT
>CAMBGF010000026.1 GCA_945866135.1 Bifidobacterium breve | reverse complement strand
CGCCAAGCTGTGGCAGTTTCATTTGCATCAGCAGGTCGAACTACATGCAAGTTTGGTATCGCGCGCAATGCCCAAAGGTGCTCTACTGGCTGATGCGTAGGTCCATCCTCGCCCAACCCAATTGAGTCATGGGTCCAGACGTATGTCGCTGGGATGTTCATCAGCGCAGATAGTCGCACGGCGCCACGCATAAAGTCGCTAAAGACCAGGAAGGTTCCAGCAAATGGCCGAGTGAGTCCACCGAGTGCCATGCCATTCATGGCGCAAGCCATTGCAAATTCGCGTATACCGTAATGAATAATGCGACCACCGGGATTTGCATTAGGCATGTCGCTATTAACCGGCAGGAAGGATTTTCCGTGCTCAATTGAAGTGAGATTGCTATCGCCTAAGTCAGCCGAGCCACCCCAAAGTTCTGGCAGTACTGCTGCAATGGCATTGATTGTGTCGCCAGATGCTTTTCGGGTTGCTACCGATGAGCCTGGTTCAAATCTAGGAATGGCAGTGTGCCAGTTAATTGGTAGTTCACGCGCTAATAATCGCTGGTACAACGCAGCTGATTCTGGGTTTGCATTTGACCACGAAGCCAGCTGCTTGTTCCAGTTGCCGTGAACTGCAACACCGCGCGCAGATACTTTTCGAGTATGTGAGAGAACCGTTTCGGAAACTTGAAAACTTTGCGTGGCATCGACACCAAGAATTTCCTTAGTGGCAGCGACTTCGGCTTCACCTAGAGCTGAGCCGTGAATTTTTCCGGTGTTCTGCAATTTAGGAGCTGGCCAGCCAATAATGTTGCGAACGCGAACCAGTGTTGGTTTTTGATTTTGGTTTGTCGCTTCACCTAGAGCTTGATCTAACGCAGCAACATCAATACTTCCGTCGCTACGCATATCTACGTGCAATACATTCCAGCCATATGAGTGGTAGCGAGCAAGCACATCTTCGGTAAATGAAACCGCTGTATCACCCTCAATACTTATGTGGTTGTCGTCATAGATTACGACTAAGTTTCCAAGTTGCTGATGTCCGGCAAGTGAGGAGGCCTCTGAGGTAACACCCTCTTGCAAACAGCCATCACCAGCAATCACCCAAATCCGATGATCAAACAAGCTAGTGCCAATGGGCGCGTTTGGATCTAGCAAATTTCGCACATACCGAGCGTCCATGGCCATTCCAACAGCTGTGGCAAGCCCAGTTCCAAGTGGTCCCGTAGTTGCTTCGACTCCTGCGGTGTGTCCAAATTCCGGATGCCCAGGAGTAGAACTTCCCCAAGTGCGAAATGTCTTTAAGTCATCCAGTTCTAGGCCGTAGCCACTTAAAAATAATTGGATATAAAGTGTGATGCTGCTGTGCCCATTAGAAAGAACGAATCGATCCCGACCCTGCCAATTGGGATCAGTTGGGTCGTGTCGCAGCCATTTCTGGAAGAGCAAATATGCCATAGGCGCCAGACTCATGGCAGTTCCAGGATGGCCGTTACCAACTTTTTGAACGCTATCCATGGCTAGCACGCGGGCAGTTACAACAGCTTGTTCGTCCAGTTCGGACCAGATGAAATCATTCACGAGTTAAGGTTATCTACTGGCCGTTCGCGACAAGCAATAGGCGCAGGTAGGCTCATAAGGTGTCTTCGCGTCTATCTGATTTTGATCAAGCAGCCAGCGTGCAACCTAATTTCATCAGCCCAACCTGGCGGGCATATTTAGCCCTGACGAAACCTCGAATCATCGAACTTCTTTTAGTCACAACGATTCCCACGATGTTTTTGGCGGCTGGCGGTTTCCCCAGCTGGTCGCTCGTTTGCTGGACTTTACTTGGCGGAACTCTTGCTGCCGGGGGCGCTAATGTCCTAAATTGCTATCTAGACCGTGACATTGATGCCCTAATGCAGCGAACTGCGCACCGACCCTCCGCAACTGGCCAGATTAGTGGGAAGAACACCGTAATTTTCGGAATCATTCTTTCGATAATTTCAGTAGTAGTTCTCGCACTAACCGTGAATTTTTTGAGTGCAGGACTAGCTTTCGTCGCAATAGCTTTTTACGTGATTGGTTACACACTGCTTCTTAAGCGGCGGACATCACAGAACATAGTTTGGGGCGGTGCGGCTGGCTGTATGCCAGTTCTAATTGGCTGGAGCGCGGTAACCGGTTCGCTGTCGTGGGCACCGGTAATTCTTTTCATGATTGTTTTCTTTTGGACGCCACCTCATTACTGGCCGCTTTCGCTGCGCTACAAAGAGGACTATGCAGCAGCGGGAATCCCAATGTTGCCAGTTGAACAGGCACCAGCCGTTGTTGCTAAGCAGATCATTTATTATTCGTGGGCAATGGTCGGTGTCACTTTGCTACTGATACCAGTGGCGCAAATGAATTGGCTATATAGCGTAAGTGCAGTCGGTCTAGGTGCGCTATTTCTTTATGAGGCTTACGCGCTGCAAGCTCGAGTGCGCAAGGATCTCGCGGATTTGAAACCAATGAAGTTGTTTCACTGGTCGATCACATATTTGTCGCTAATCTTCTTGGTCGTCGGAATTGATCCGTTTCTTAATTAATTCCTCGAGAGTTTCTCGATAAGTAAAAACGAACCGTAGCGATCCAAAGTAAACAGGCACCCAGCACGTGAACTGTCACAAGTGCCCAAGGTAAACCTGTGAAATATTGGGTGTAACCGATGACTCCCTGAACTATGCAGATTGCCAACACAATCCATGCGCAGCGGATGATGTTGGCGCTTGAATTAGTTGCAGCAAGTGCAATCAGTAGCCCAATGGTTAGGCCAACGAATAAAAAGACAATGTCAGCATGAATAGATGAGATTGTGCGCTCATCAAAATTTAGGCGAACTATCTCTGCAGTGTCGCCGGCGTGTGGTCCTGACCCGGTAACCAAAGTGCCAACTGCAAGCAAAGTTAGGGCCAGCCAGACATGCACGCGCATCCCAATAGCAATTGCCTTTGGAACCAAGCTGACTACTGGGGCATCATCTGCTTCTTTCGATTTTGTTAAAAGAATTTGGGCGAGCGTGATTAAGCCAATTGAAACCATGAAGTGCGCGGCGACAGTTAATGGATGCAACCCAGTTAGAACCGTGATGCCACCCAGTATTGCTTGGGCGAAAATACCGGCAAGTGAACCAACTGCGAGAAAAGTAAGCGACCTGCGTTTAGTCAATCCGGCAGCAGCGCGAGCACGGTTGTGCTGCCAAATTGCAACAATGGCTAGAAGCGCAACAATCAAAAGTACAAATGTTAATAGTCGATTTCCGAATTCAACGTATTTATGCCAAGACTCGGTCTGCTGCGAAGTAGGCGAGATAGATCCTGCAACACATTCTGGCCAAGTAGGGCACCCCAGACCTGAAGAAGTGAGTCGTACGATTGCTCCGGTGAGCACAATGCCCGTTTGCGCCACCAAATTGGCCACCAGGGTGCGAAGTTGCCAGGTTTTGAGGCTTACTTGCGTTAGGGAAGTTTCGGGGCTCATAGCAGTAGCCTAAGTCCATCGGAAGTTGTTTGCTTGCGGGCATTTTTAGGCTCCCGCGTGGCACAAGATGCAAAACCTATAGATTTATGCAACTATTAGGTTGTGAAATTCGAAGGAACCGCCGCAGCAACCGTTGCTCGCACCCTGCTCAATAACGGGCCATCAACAACCGTTGAAGTGGCAGCCATTTTAGGTTTAACCGGCGCTGCTGTACGAAAGCAATTAGATCAATTAGCAAGTACTGGTTTAGTTGAATCAAGTGAAAGGGCGCCATACGGCCCGGCAGCTTTAGATTCCAAGCGTGGTCGGGGACGTCCATCACGAGTTTTTAGCCTCACTCCAAAAGGCCGGGCGAGATTCGGTGAGCACCAGGACTCGTTGAGTTTGAGCGCAGTTAAGTATTTAAATAACACCGCTGGATCAGCCGCAGTTCGAGATTTTGCCGCCACAATTGCTAAAGATCTTGTCGCGCGTCATAACGAAATTTCAGCACTAGCCACCATAGAGGAGCGGGCTATGGCGCTCATTGAGGCACTTAACCAAGATGGTTACGCAGCTACTGAGACCCCAGGACTGCACGGCTCAACTCAAATCTGCCAACACAACTGCCCAATGATTGAAGTGGCAGCAGAGTTTCCAGCAATTTGTGAAGAGGAAACTAAAGCATTCTCCGAACTAACAGGAGTACACGTGACCCGGTTAGCAACCATCGCAAAAGGTAATTCAGTTTGCACGACACTAGTTCCACACAACCGAAGGGAAAGCGCATGACAACCCAACAAGAACATTTAGATGCACTCGGAAATTACGATTTCGGTTGGCATGACAGTGATCACGCAGGTAGCACTGCGCGACGCGGCATCAATGAAGAAGTTGTGCGTAACATTTCAGGCTTAAAGAACGAGCCACAGTGGATGCTCGACCTGCGTTTAAAAGGATTTAACCTCTTTGGAAAAAAGCCTATGCCTAACTGGGGAAGCGACTTGTCGGGCATTGACTTCGACAACATCAAGTACTTCGTTCGTTCAACTGAAAAACAAGCTACTAGCTGGGACGAACTTCCAGACGATATCAAGAACACATACGATCGTTTGGGAATCCCAGAGGCCGAGAAGCAGCGCTTAGTTGGCGGCGTTGCAGCGCAGTATGAATCCGAAGTTGTGTATCACAAGATTCGCGAGGACCTAGAAGAGCAGGGCGTAATTTTCGTTGATACTGATACCGCCTTACGTGAGCATGAAGAGTTATTTCGGGAATACTTCGCAACCGTAATTCCAGTTGGCGACAATAAGTTTGCTGCGCTAAACACTTCGGTATGGTCTGGTGGTTCGTTCATTTACGTGCCAAAGGGCGTCCAGGTAGACATTCCACTACAGGCATATTTCCGAATCAACACTGAAAACATGGGTCAATTCGAACGCACTCTGATCATTGTTGACGAAGGTGCATACGTTCACTACGTAGAAGGCTGCACTGCGCCAACATATTCAAGTGATTCACTGCACTCAGCTGTTGTGGAAATCATTGTTAAGAAGGGTGGACGTTGCCGTTACACCACCATTCAAAACTGGTCCAACAACGTTTACAACTTGGTTACTAAGCGCGCAGTTGCCCACGAAGGTGCAACGATGGAATGGGTCGATGGAAACATTGGGTCGAAAGTCACCATGAAGTACCCAGCAATTTGGTTGCAGGGACCACACGCTAAAGGTGAAACTCTTTCAGTGGCTTTTGCTGGCGAGGGCCAACATCAAGATGCTGGCGCAAAAATGGTGCACGCAGCGCCACTAACATCCTCATCAATTATCAGTAAGTCAGTGGCTCGTGGTGGTGGACGTACGTCTTATCGCGGTCTAGTTCAGGTACTGGAAGGCGCTTACGGAAGTAAGAGCACAGTTCGCTGTGACGCTTTGCTAGTTGATGACATTTCCCGTTCCGATACATATCCCTATGTTGATGTTCGCGAAGACGATGTATCACTTGGGCACGAAGCGTCAGTTTCCAAAGTCTCCGAAGATCAGCTTTTCTACTTGATGTCTCGCGGACTTGATGAAGCAGAAGCTATGGCTATGATCGTGCGCGGTTTCATTGAACCGATTGCGCGTGAACTGCCAATGGAATATGCCCTAGAACTAAACCGACTAATCGAGCTTCAAATGGAAGGAGCGGTTGGCTAGACATGACCGCTGTTACCGAACACATTGAACGTGAAGTCGCAATAGTTCCACCGAAGGATCACACTCCAGTGATCCGCTCGCTGGACCCAAGTGATTTCCCAACTCCAACAAGTCGTGATGAAGAGTTTCGATTTACCCCGATGGCAAAACTTCGGGACTTACATAAAGGCGATGTGCCGACCACTGGCGGGATGGCAATTGCAGTTAATAAGGTCCCTGGTGCGACATTTGAATTATCTGCGGCTAAGACCGGAGAGCGTCAGGGATTCACTGACAAGATCGCCGCTGGTGCCTGGGCAAGCCTTGACTCAATCTCTACTTTGACAATCTCAGCAGACGCACAACTCGAAGAATCTGTCGTCGTGTCCATTGTGGGTTCAGGCGCAGTTTCGTATGGTCAACTCGACATCAATGTTGGGAAGTTCGCAAAAGCTGTTGTAATCGTGGACCACATAGGTGATGCGACATATGCTGGCAACATCGACATCAATGTTGCTGATGGCGCGAGTGTGTGCGTTGTCTCGTTGCAAGACTGGGATGCAAAAGCCGTGCACTTGGCCCAGCATCGAATCACACTTGGTCGGGATTCATCAGTTAAGCATGTGTCTATAACACTTGGTGGGGAAGTTGTGCGAATTCTGCCAAGTGTGGTTTACACCGCACCTGGTGGTCAAGCTGAGCTCCTTGGACTTTATTTTGCTGGTGCTGGTCAACATGCGGAACATCGGTTGTTTGTTGACCACAGCGAAGCTAACTGCCGCAGCAATGTTGTTTACAAAGGTGCCTTAGACGGCGCGGATGCTCACACTGTGTGGGTTGGCGACGTGCTAATTCGCGCAAATGCTGTTGGTACTGACACTTACGAAATCAATCGCAACTTAGTTTTAAGCGGTGGTGGTCGCGCAGATTCCGTTCCTAATTTGGAAATTGAAACTGGCGAAATCGTAGGTGCTGGGCACGCAAGTACAACTGGTCGTTTTGATGACGAGCAATTGTTTTACTTACAGTCGCGCGGCATCACACCTGATGAAGCACGCAAGCTCGTGTTACGTGGTTTCTTCGAAGATTTGCTTAGCCAAATTGGAGTTCCAGAAATCAACGACCGGGTCCGTAACAGCATCGAAACTCGTCTTGGTGGTCACATCTAATGTCCACAATGTTTGAAACGGTTCGAGTCTCCAGTTTGCAAGACCGCAAACCCTTCAAGGTTTCGGTGGATGGCGAGGACGTGTTACTCGCGAAAATCGATGATGATGTGTTCGCAGTTAGTGACATTTGCACACACTCTGAGGTGTCACTGTCCGAAGGTGACATTGAAGGTTGTTCGATTGAATGCTGGTTGCACGGTTCATCTTTTGACCTTCGAACCGGCACTGCTTCTGGGCCACCGGCCACATCAAATCTGCAAACCTACAAAGTTGTAATAGAAGAAAACCAAACAGATCCAATGATTTTTGTATCACTATCCGAAAGCGCGAGGAGTTAGTCATGTCAGTAATAGAAATTAAAGGTTTGACTGTCCAGGTCACTACTGAAGACGGTCCAAAGGACATTCTTCGTGGCGTTGACTTGACGGTAAAAGCCGGCGAAGTCCATGCACTTATGGGACCTAATGGCTCGGGTAAATCTACTCTTGCTTATGCAATCGCAGGTCACCCCAAGTACTCAATTACTGGCGGCTCAGTAACACTTGATGGGCAAGATGTGCTTGCTATGTCAGTAGATGAGCGCGCTCGTGCTGGGTTATTTTTGGCTATGCAGTACCCAGTTGAGGTACCTGGCGTTTCCATTTCAAATTTCTTGCGTACTTCGATAACAGCTATCAGAGGCGAAGCTCCCAACTTACGTCACTGGATCAAAGAGCTTAAAGAATCAATGGCTGGCCTACAGATTGATCCACAGTTTGCTGAACGCAATGTAAACGAGGGCTTCTCAGGCGGCGAGCGTAAGCGTACTGAAATTTTGCAGATGGAATTAATCAATCCAAGGATCGCCGTTTTGGATGAAACTGATTCTGGACTAGACGTTGACGCACTTCGTGTGGTTTCAGAAGGCATTAATCGAGTGTGCGCTAAGGGTGAAACCGGTGTCTTGCTGATTACTCACTTCACTCGGATCCTGAAGTATGTAAAGCCTGATTTTGTTCACGTTTTTTATGATGGCCGTATTGTTCGCGAAGGTGGCTCAGAATTAGCTGACGACATCGAAGCTAATGGCTATGCACAGTTTGTAACTGCTTAGCAACATGAGCACATTAGACGTCGCCGCAATTCGCGCAGACTTTCCGATACTTAAACGGACTGTGCGTAACGATCGACGTTTGGTATACCTCGATAGCGGAGCAACATCGCAAAAGCCGTATCAAGTTTTGGATGCCGAGCGTGATTTCTACGAAAATCACAATGCTGCAGTTCATCGAGGTGCTCATCTGCTTGCTGAAGAAGCAACGGATGCTTTCGAGCATGCCAGAGCAAACATTGCTAGTTTCATCGGAGCAAATGCTGATGATTTGGTGTTCACAAAGAATGCCACGGAAGCAATCAATTTAGTTTCCTACGCTTTTCTAAATGCGACGTTAAAATCTGCGCACAAAAAAGCATTGCCACCAGGCTCAGAACGCTTCATCCTTAAAGTTGGCGATGAAATTCTCGTAACTGAAATGGAACACCATGCGAATTTGGTGCCTTGGCAGGAATTGTGCGATAAAACTGGGGCAGTACTTCGTTGGATTGGACTCACCGACGAGGGTCGTTTGGATTTATCTGATGAGACGCTATTTAATGAACGAACCAGGATTGTTGCACTAACTCACCAGTCAAATTTGCTTGGCACAGTTAATGACATTCCAGCAATCGTAAAAAGTGCTCGCGCCGTAGATGCCTTGATCCTTTTAGACTCCTGCCAAAGTGTGCCCCACATGAGTGTTGACGTGTCTACGCTCGGCGTAGATTTCCTGACTTGGAGTGGCCACAAAATGCTTGGGCCATTAGGTATTGGATGTCTTTGGGGCCGTGCTGATTTGCTAGCTGCTATGCCACCTTTCATCACGGGCGGCTCAATGATCGAAGTAGTGTCAATGGCAGGAACCACATTTGCTGCGCCACCGAAGCGCTTTGAGGCTGGGGTACCTATGGCTGCGCAAGCCGTTGGACTTTCCGCAGCAGTGGACTATCTGCGAGTTCTGGGTATGGATAAAGTCGCAGCCCACGAACACGAAATGACAAAGGCCACTATCGCAGGATTACAATCCATCCCAGGAGTTCGCATAATCGGACCCGAAGATCTAGTAGATCGAGGTTCGGCTGTCTCGTTCGTGATCGAAGGGTTACACCCACACGACGTTGGACAGGTGCTCGATGAAAGTGGCGTCGCAGTGCGAGTAGGGCAACACTGCGCCAAGCCAGTTTGTACGCGGTATGGAATTGCAGCAGCAACTAGAGCTACTTACTACATTTACAACGACTTAGATGATGTAGAGGCGCTAATTGAGGGCGTTCATGCTGCCAAGAAATTCTTTGGAGTCTAATCGTGAAACTTGAAAACATGTACCAGGAAATAATTCTGGATCATTACAAGCGCCCTCATGGCAAAGGGCTTAATGAAGAGTTTCAAGCCGAAGTTCATCACGTCAACCCAACTTGTGGCGATGAAATCACCTTGCGGGTTTCAGGCAATGAGGATGGCACGATTTCAGTTTCTTATGACAACCAGGGCTGTTCCATTAGTCAAGCATCAGCATCAATCATGTTTGATCAAATCAATAATCTGAACTTCGAACACGGTGAAGGTGCAGTTGAACACCTAGTCGCCATGTTGCAACGAGCTGAAGATCCTAATGAAGATGTGCTGGGTGATGGCATAGCCTTAGTTGGTGTTGCGCAGTATCCAGCGCGCGTAAAGTGCGCTTTACTGCCATGGATGGCATGGAAAGATGCGGCCATTCAGGCCGGAATGAAGAAGGAGAAATAATCGTGGATGTATTACAAGAAGACGATGTATTCGAGTTGATGAAAGATGTCGTTGATCCTGAATTAGGAATTAACGTTGTCGACCTCGGCTTGGTCTACGCAGTTACTGTTGATGATGGCAATGTTGCCACGATCGACATGACTCTGACTTCAGCCGCCTGTCCACTTACCGATGTGATTGAGGATCAAACGCGAGCTGCGCTCGATGGTCACGTATCAGACTTCAAACTGAACTGGGTATGGATGCCACCTTGGGGTCCAGACAAGATCACAGATGAAGGTCGCGAGATGTTACGCGCGCTAGGTTTTAATCTTTAATTAACCGCGTTAAGATAGTGAGTTGGCACTTTTTAGTGCCCTTTTACAACCAATAGACAGGCACCGCGTAATCGTGATTCAAGCAACAGATATTGAATTGCGCGCTGGGGCCGAACTACTTGTCGCTGGCGCGACTTTTCGAGTTGATAACGGCGATCGAGTAGGCCTTGTTGGGCGAAATGGCGCCGGAAAAACCACTTTAACCAAAGTACTGGCTGGTCAGATTCAGCCCGCTAGAGGCGTGATAGCGACTTCAGCATCTGTGGGCTATCTTCCCCAAGATCCACGCACTGGCGACTTGGACGTGCTTGCTATGGACCGGATTCTAAGTGCTCGAGGATTAGATGAATTCATCAGGCGAATGCGGCAAGCGGAAATTGATATGAGCTCAAGTGATGCCCAAGTAAGTGAAAAAGCGATGCGCAAGTATTCCAACGCCGAGGAATCATTTCAAGTGGCAGGTGGCTACGCTGCAGAAAGCGAAGCTGCAACCTTAGCGGCAAGCGTTGGCTTAACGACTGGGGTACTGCAACAAACTCTCGGAACACTTTCGGGTGGTCAACGCCGCCGGATTGAACTTGCTCGAATTTTATTCAGTGGTTCCGAAACTTTGTTACTAGATGAACCAACTAACCACTTAGATGCAGATTCGATTGTTTGGCTGCGTGGTTTCTTAGCCAATCATCAAGGTGGCTTAGTAATTATCAGTCACGATGTTGAACTTCTGGAGGCAACAGTAAATCGAGTTTTCTACTTGGATGCCAATCGTCAAGTTCTTGACATCTATAACGTTGGCTGGAAAGAATACTTGAACTCCAGAGAAGCAGATGAACGCCGTCGTAAACGAGAGCGATCAAATACCGAACGACAAGTTCATGTCCTGCAAGCTCAAGCGGACCGCATGCGAGCTAAGGCGTCAAAGGCTAAAGCTGCGCAAAGTATGTATAAGCGGGCGGAGAAGTTGATGGGCGGCCTTGAGAACGTCCGACAAGCTGACCGAGTTGCCAAACTCAGATTCCCAACACCGGCTCCCTGCGGTAAGACGCCCCTCATGGCCACCGGACTTAGCAGAGTTTATGGGTCACAAGAAATTTTCACAGATGTTGACCTCGCTATTGACCGTGGCAGCAAAGTAGTTGTACTGGGATTAAATGGCGCGGGTAAAACCACGTTATTACGAATATTGGCTGGCGTTGACACGCCAGACACTGGCGAGATCCAACCAGGCCATGGTCTGAAAATTGGTTATTACGCCCAGGAACACGAAACTCTAGATCCAAATCGCACGGTGTTGGAAAACATGTTGACCGCTTCGGGGGATATGAACGATGCTCAAGTGCGAAGCGTTCTAGGATCATTTTTGTTCTCTGGCGATGCGGTTCTAAAAACTGCTGGTGTGTTATCTGGCGGTGAAAAAACTCGATTAAGTCTTGCCATGCTGGTGGTATCGGCGGCGAATGTACTTTTACTTGATGAGCCCACCAATAACTTGGACCCAGCGAGTAGAGCTGAAATTCTTGACGCGTTACACGATTATGAGGGCTCTGTTGTGCTGGTAACCCACGATGAAGGTGCAGTTAGTGCGTTAGAGCCAGAGCGAGTCTTGCTTTTACCTGATGGCGTTGAGGATCTATGGAATCAGGATTACCTCGATCTGATTTCCCTTGCTTAGTAATACAGTTACGGTTAGACACTAAAAAAGTGCGTTTTAGATTTGAGGCGAATAGCGCGTGAGTTTACATGGTGGCAACCCTTGGGCTGCATATCAAGGCTTCATAAATGATCGCTCGGTGAAGAAAAAGCAACTTTCGTCCGGCACCGTCAAACGAGTAATGACATACGCAACTGAATTTCGGGTCTACATTTTTGTTTACCTCTCACTTTTGGTATTTGATTCGCTATTAGTTGTCGCTGCGCCACTGTTATTTAGGCGAATAGTGGACACAGCTATCCCGAATAAGGACTCGGGCATGGTTATCAACATGTCACTATTAATTGCCGGGACCGCGATTTTGGGAGCAGCTCTAGGTCTGATTAGTCGAAGGATGTCTTCCACAATTGGTGAAGGCTTGATCTTTAACATGCGAACTCAAGTTTTTGATCATGTGCAGCAACAATCAATTGCATTCTTTACCAGGGCGCAAACCGGCGCATTGATATCACGCTTAAATAACGACGTCATGGGGGCCCAACGCGCTTTCACCTCCACACTTGGCGGTGTTGTGGGTAACTTAATTAGTTTGGTTGTTGTGGCGGCAACGATGTTCATTCTTTCGTGGCAAATTACTGTTGCATCCTTGTTAATGTTGCCGCTGTTCATGATCCCCGCCCGTTGGATGGGAAGTCGATTGCAAACTATGACAAGACAGCAAGCAGATTACAACTCGGCAATGAGTACCCAGATGGCAGAACGTTTCAATGTATCGGGCGCTTTACTTATGAAAATTTTTGGCACACCACAGCGAGAGTCGCAAATGTTTTCGGAGAAAGCTGATGCTGTTCGAATTATGGGAATTCGAATCTCAATGGCAAATACCGTATTCTTCACTGCCATTGTTTTAGTGGGATCACTTGCAACTGCTTTGGTCTATGGCATGGGCGGGGTTTCAGTTATCAATGGAACGTTAACTCTAGGCACATTGTTGGCACTGAGTGCACTGCTTGGAAGGCTATATGGCCCAATTACTGCATTAGCAAATGTCCGCGTGGACATTATGACCTCACTTGTTTCCTTTGAACGCGTCTTTGAAGTTCTCGACTTGCAGCCAATGGTCACGGATAAGGCAAATGCAGTGGACTTAATGCGAGGTGGAATCAGCGTTGAATTTGACCATGTGAATTTTCGCTATCCCAGCGCCCAGGAAGTTTCGCTCGCAAGTCTTGAAATGGTCGCGCAGCCAGAGAGTCGATCTACTTCCGAACTTATTTTGCATGACGTTTCATTTAGTGCGGCTCCGGGTGAGTTAATAGCACTTGTTGGTCCCTCAGGTGCGGGAAAGAGCACCATTACTGCGTTGATCTCAAGACTTTATGATGCTAGTTCTGGCGCAGTGAAATTGGACGGCGCCGACGTGCGAGACCTCACTCAAGAATCTCTACATAGTGTGGTTGGGGTTGTGATGCAGGACGCTCACATGTACCACGACACCATTCGCGCAAATCTTGTGTATGCAAACACGCAGGCAACCGAGGCGCAGATTTGGCAGGCTTGTGCAAGTGCCCAGATCGCCGAGATGATTCGCGAACTTCCCGAAGGATTAGATACCGTGGTCGGGGACAGAGGGCATCGACTTTCGGGTGGTGAAAAGCAACGCCTAGCAATCGCGCGCTTGTTGCTGAAAGCCCCTGATGTCGTTGTTTTAGATGAGGCGACAGCGCACTTGGATTCTGAAAATGAAGCGGCAGTGCAAAGTGCCTTGGCAGTTGCGCTGCGCGGTCGCACATCTATTGTTGTTGCGCACCGACTCTCGACGATCCGGCAAGCAGACCAGATATTAGTTATTGACGATGGCGCCATTGTCCAGCGTGGCACCCACGAGGAATTACTGGCCCAAGGCGGTCTCTATGCAGATCTACATCAACGTCAATTCGTGGATGCCACTACTCCATAAGACTGATCTTCTTTCGTCGCTCAATAACTTCGTTTCGAACTAAGACCAGCCACCCAACAACTGTCAGAAATTCAAAGAATGTCCATTGGATCGCATACGATCTGTGGTTACCTTCAGTAACTTCGGGAGCCGGTAATTCTCGAATCTCAGCAGTTCGAGATTCTGGTCGACTAGCAGTCATTTCCACGTAGGAATTAGTGATGGTTGAATCCGATGGATAAATCTCAAGCGGAATAATGCGATCCACTTGTCCAGTAGGTAAGTCAGTTGGCGCGGATTTAGTGCGGGCAGTCGCAGCCCTAACTCTGCCAAGCACTTCGATGACTCCCGCTGGTAGCGGCGCGATCATCGGAGTTTCCATCGCAGAGTTTGCAGCGGGTGTCCAACCGCGGTTCACCATTACAATCGTGCCATTAGTAAGCAGCAACGGGGTTACGACCCAGAGCCCGCTATTTGACTCCAAACTTTGCTTGCGCACGAGTACCTGCGATTGCACAATCCAAGTCCCGGTAAGTTCAACAGTTCGCCAAGTCGCCTCATCTGCTAATACCACTGGATCGGATGCTGGTAAAACTAATTCTGAGATCGCAATTGGAGCCTTGCTTATTTGAGCTTGTATCGCCTGGTTATAAGCATGTCGCTGATCTAGTCTGCGCCATTGCCACTCGGCAAGCGCCTGAAATGCAGGAATCACAAAAATACAAGCCAGAGTTAAGGCAACCCATTTTGGAGACCAGAGAAATCGAAACACATTTAACACATTAATTGCAATGAGTTATTGCGATGTAGTTGGCTTAGCTTCAATAGCTTCATTGGGAAGTGGAACAAAATCTCCAGAACCAAACCAGTTCCCACGTTCCCGCCCAGCATTTGCTATGACTACCGCGAAATATGGCAACGCCACAGCGCCAAAAATCAAGGTCCAGCGCACTACGCCTTCCGTTAAAACGCCACCTACAAAACACGCAGTTCGCAGTCCCATGCTGATTAAGTAGCGGCGCTGGCGACCCACTTGATCCTGCGTTAGACCAGTGTCTGCCTTGGTGATGTTAAAGACCTCTGGCTCTGGACTCATGACTACCTTCTGCTGCTGGAGTGTTCCCTCTAGGCTACGGTGTTACTAGATATTTGGCATTACTTGAGGAGCCCTAATGACAACCCGTACCTATGCAATCAATGAGATTGTTGGAACCTCGCCAGTAAGTATCGATGAGGCAATTCGCAATGGGCTAAAACGTGCCTCCGAATCGACCCGTCACATTGACTGGTTCGAAGTCACTGAAATCCGCGGAAACCTTCGTGATGGCGACCTGACTTTTATTCAAGTTGGGATGAAGCTTGGCTATCGCTTGGAAGATGCCTAAACCGCATCTGAACGAGTCGACAAATTAAAGCCATCAATCACCACAGGCGCAACTTTTGCTCGAGAAAACCAATCAGCCCATTCTCTAGGTAAGCAAGGGATCGGTTCGCCAGCATCTGTTACTCGACTGAGCATGTCAATGGGCGAGGCATTAAACCTGAAATTATTTGCCGCACCAATGATCTGCCCGTCACGTACCACATAAACCCCGTCGCGAGTTAAACCAGTGAGTAATAGATTTTGCGGATCAACTTCTCGGATGTACCAAAGGCACGTGATCAGCAGGCCATCCTTCATCCGCTTGGCAAGCTCACTAAGTGAGCCGTGGCCATCATGATCCATAAATTCGATGTTGTCCGTCAGGGGGGTGAAGGGCAATTTAGCGCTTTGGCTTGCGTGTCTGCTACTTCCAAGGGCGGTAAGTACGCCATCAGTAATCACTTGGATCCGAGGAATTTCGATTCCGGTATCAAATGCACTGGAAAGCGCAGAGGATCCCAAGTTAACGACTCGATCAAATGTTTCCATACCAAGAAGTTTCGGATCAGTTGCCAGCGAGATCCGACGATCGGATAATTTCTCGCCAACTCGAGTGCCGCCCTTGGGATTTGCAAATGCATTTCTTCCTTCCGCGGCATCCCTTGCCGCCGCGCTCCACAAAAAATAGATCATGAGGTCAGCTACAGCACTGGACGAAAGCGCCACACGATGTCTGCCTGGCTCAACATCTATTACGTTCTTTTGATATTTC
>CAMBGF010000025.1 GCA_945866135.1 Bifidobacterium breve | reverse complement strand
CAATTGTAAATTTCATCTTTGAGTTGCCGGCAAAGTCCCATGCCGCCGCTGGGAGTGGCTTCGCCATCGAGAATCAGGAGATCAAAAGTTCCGGGATCAACATTGGCTAGAACTGCAGGTTGCGTTGCCACCTCAAGAATTTCCAGATTTCCCAAATCCAAGGAAGGCCGCACTCCTAAGGCAACTTTTACGCTATTGCGAACGGCAGAGTCGTCACTGTAAATCAGGACCTTGAGGTTTTGGGTAACTGTGGACACTCCAAAAGAGTATCTGAGGCCACGCTCTAGGTGGTAATTCGAGGCTGCGAAATGGCATTGGTCACATCCCCTAAAAACAGGCATCCTGCAGGGATTTTTTGCTAAGCCTTGGCTAAACTAGCGACTGTGAGTACCTCTGCTGCGATCCGAATCCCAACTGCTGCCCAGCGACCAAATATGGTGTCAATCGGCACAATCGTTTGGCTTGCTAGCGAGTTGATGTTCTTTGCCGGCCTGTTTGCGATGTATTTCACACTGCGTTCGGTGAATCCCGAACTTTGGTTCGAAGAGGTAGAAAAACTCAACATTCCGTTATCGGCATTTAACACCACCGTTTTGGTGCTTTCTTCTGTCACTTGCCAGCTCGGTGTTTTTGCTGCCGAACGTGGCGATGTCAAGGTTTTACGTAAATGGTTTGTTATCACGTTTTTGATGGGAGCCTTTTTCGTCGGCGGCCAAGTTTATGAATACTCCGTGCTCGTACACGAAGGGTTAACGCTTTCATCGTCTGCTTACGGTTCCGCATTTTACTTAACTACTGGTTTTCACGGACTGCATGTGACGGGTGGGCTCATTGCTTTTCTATTCGTTCTTGGCCGAACTTATGCAACCAAGCATTACTCGCATCAGCAAGCCACAACCGCAATAGTTGTTTCTTACTATTGGCACTTTGTGGACGTTGTTTGGATTGCACTGTTTGCAACGATCTACTTAATTCAATAACCCGAAATTACCCAAAAGTTCTAATTAAGTTAGGAAAGAGTAACTGTGGCACTTAGCAAGAGACACCCAGCAGCACTATTTGCAGTCCTAGCGGTCGCATTAGGCACAACTGGCGCAGCTTACGCGGCAGTATCTGCGCAAACTACTCCGAAAGCTGTGGTGCTCTCCGAAACTCAAGTTGAACAAGGTAAGCAACTATTTCTCACAGGTTGCTCCTCGTGCCACGGACTTGCCGCACAGGGTGGTTCAGATGGTCCATCACTTCTTGGCGTTGGCGCTGCTGCTGTTGATTTCCAAGTTGGCACTGGCCGGATGCCACTTGCCGCGCCGGGCGTCCAAGCCATGCCAAGTATGCCTTCCTACAACGCGGAAGAAACTGCCGCACTTGCCGCATTCATCGCAACTTTGGGCGTTGGACCTGCAATTCCAACCCAAGAAATGCTTGATACCTCAGATGCTGAACTAGCACTTGGTGGCGAGTTATTTCGCACTAACTGCGCGCAATGTCATGGCGCTGCCGGCACAGGTGGCGCGTTGTCGCAAGGGCGCGTAGCCCCTAATCTGATGAATTCTGATGCAAAGTACCTCTACGAAGCTATGGTCTCAGGACCACAATCTATGCCGCTATTTAGTAATCAAACACTTACCGAGCAAGATAAGAAAGACATCATTGCTTACGTGGAAGAGTTACAAAAAAATATCAGCCCTGGTGGAGCAACACTTGGCAGGCTGGGACCGGTTACCGAAGGACTGTTTCTTTTTATTGCCGGGCTCGGTGTGCTAATAGTGGCCGCAGTATGGATTGGAGCTAAGTCCAAGTAATGAATGAATTAGAGCATCCAACAAGTGAGCCCTACGGTTCAAAAGAGGGAAAAGATTTAGTCAGCGGCATCACGATTTTCCCAATGGAGCCGCACGTTCCACGCAAATCAGACATCGATCCAAAAGCAGCTCGCCGTGCCGAACGTCAAGTTGCAACCATGTTCGCAACATCTTCACTAATGATCATTTTGTTCGTAGTCGCCTACGTAAAGATTCCAAACACAACACTGATAACCATTCCCGTTATTGGAACGGTAAATGCCAACCACTTAGCAACTGGCTTTGCTTTCGGAATGGCGATTTTGCTAATTGGCATCGGCGCAATTCACTGGGCCAAGAAATTGATGCCAGATGTTGAAGTAACGCAGGAACGTCACGCCCTGACCTCGCGGGAAGAGGAACGTCAAGAGGTTGCCTCTAGTTTTCAAAGAGGTAAGGCAGAATCAGGCTTTGCTGAACGCAAAATTATCCGCCGCTCACTTTTGGGTGCTTTGGCACTTTTCCCAGTACCGCTAATTGTGTTGCTTCGAGACTTAGGTCCACTTCCGGGAACTCGCTTGCGAGAAACTATTTGGGAAAAGGGCATGCACCTAGTTACTGATGCGACTTACCGAAAGATAAAGGCATCCGATGTGCCACTGGGCGGATTGATCAACGCTGTGCCGGAGAACTTGCTAGAAATTGAACATGAAGAAGAGAACTTAAACCAACGCGGCAAGGCCTCGATCATCGTTGTTCGCATGGATCCAGCCGACATTGTGTCTCAACAAGGCGAAAACTGGGATTACCAAGGAATTTTGGCATTTTCAAAGATTTGTACGCACCTAGGTTGCCCGACATCTTTGTACCAGCAACGCTCTCACCACTTGCTGTGTCCTTGTCACCAGTCTACATTTGACTTATCAGACTCGGGCAATGTGGTTTTCGGACCAGCTGCTCGTCGCATGCCACAACTTGCGATCACAGTGGATAGCGAAGGTTACCTCATTGCTCAAAGTGGATTTGATCAACCTGTAGGGCCAAGTTTCTGGGAGCGCGGATGAGTACAACCGAAGAATCAATAATGGCGCCAGAGCACGCCAGCGCGCAAGGAAAAGGTGGCTCTGTCGCTTACTTCATAGATGATCGCCTGGCTTCAGCCAACTTCACAAAGCGTCTGCTCGATAAAGTATTTCCCGATCACTGGTCTTTTATGTTGGGCGAAATCGCGCTCTACAGTTTTATTGTTTTGTTGCTTTCTGGAACTTACTTAACGCTTTGGTTTAACCCCTCGATGACTGAAGTCATTTACAACGGTTCCTACGTGCCGCTCAAAGGCGTAAAAATGTCTGAGGCGTTCTCGTCTACTTTGACCATCTCCTTTGATGTTCGTGGCGGTCTATTAATCAGGCAGATTCATCACTGGGCAGCGCTGTTCTTCGTAGCGGCCGTATCAGTTCACTTACTTCGAGTATTTTTCACTGGCGCATTCCGCAAACCACGCGAAATTAACTGGGTAATTGGAACATTGTTGCTAGTTCTCGCACTCCTTGAGGGCTTCTCGGGTTATTCACTGCCCGATGATTTGCTATCTGGTACCGGACTGCGCATCGCGCAAGGAATTATTCAAGCCATTCCATTGGTTGGAACTTACGTTTCAATGTTCCTATTTGGCGGAGAGTTCCCTGGCACTTCAATCATGCCTCGGTTATATTCCATCCACATTCTGTTGATTCCTGGAATTTTGTTAGCTTTAATTACGGTTCACCTCATCATGGTGTTCTACCAAAAGCACACCCAGTTCCCTGGTCCAGGACGTACTGAAAGTAACGTTGTTGGCTTCCGCTTATTTCCAATTTACATGGCTAAAGCCGGTGGCTTCTTCTTCGTAGTCTTTGGTATTACCGTACTGATCGCAGCATTTGTAACCATCAATCCAATTTGGCTCTACGGTCCCTACACGCCTTCGCAAGTAACAGCTGGATCCCAACCTGACTGGTACATCGGCTTCCTAGATGGCGCAGTTCGCTTGATGCCAAACTTGGAAACATCGTTGCTGGGTCACACCATTAGTTGGAACATTATTGTGCCCGCACTAGTAGTTCCAGGCATCATGTTCACGGCGCTTGGCTTGTACCCATGGATCGAAGCTTGGGCAACTGGAGACAAGCGCGAACATCACTTGCTGGATCGCCCACGAAATGCCCCAACGCGAACTGGCTTGGGAGTTATGGCGCTTACGTTCTACATGATTTTGCAAGTTGCTGGTGGTAACGACGTAATTGCTGCGGCATTTAATCTTTCCATTAATTCAATGACGTGGACTTTCAGGTTCTTGCTCTTTGCCCTCCCACCGGTTGCCTTCGTAATTACTAAGCGAATCTGCCTTGGGTTGCAGCGACGTGACAACGACAAATTGCTTCATGGCTATGAAACTGGACGAGTCCTGCGTCTTCCAAGTGGCGAATTCCTTGAAATTCATGAGCCAATTGGCGAAGTTGAAAGGGCAAAAATCCTTGCTAAGCCAGATGTAATTCCAATGGAGTTACCAGCGAGCGTTGATGCAAATGGAGTGAGAAATCCAAAAGCTGCCAAGTCAGTGATGCGAGCCAAGCTCTCCCAATGGTTCTACTCTGACGTAATTCCAACCCCAACTGATGAGGAATTGCAAGAAGCTGCAAACCATGCGCAGCATGAATTGCACGCCGCCCAATCTCACATCAAGGAAATTGCAAGCCACTAGCGCGGCCCCGGGAAAAACCCACTCCTAGAACAATGGGGTGGGTTTTTTCATGTGACCAAAGTGTTTGTCGTCGTTCCTGCGCAAAGGCAGTAGCAAACTCGTCATCAAATTTTGCAATCGGTCCGGCTGCGC
The DNA here is from genome assembly GCA_945866135.1 of Bifidobacterium breve. Lineage (GTDB taxonomy): Bacteria > Actinomycetota > Actinomycetes > S36-B12 > UBA5976 > UBA5976. Next base: position 11,548 of record CAMBGF010000025.1, on the reverse strand, counting down.
ATTGCAATACGGAATCTGCCAGTTCCGGGTTTCGCGCTAGCGCGGGGCCATGCAAATATGTGCCAATGACATTTCCGTGCCAGACACCTTCTGTTGCATAAAAACCATTTCCCACTCCGCTCAAAGTTCGCCCTAGTGCCGGCATCTCTGATCCCAACTTGGTGAAGCCTTGGTGATTTTCAAAGCCCGTCAAAATTGGTAGCCCTCCTCTAGTGGGCGCAATCACCAATTCCCCGACACTGCGCTTTGATTTTGGGTAGTGCGTGTGAGCATCCACAAGGCCAAGGCCTGAAATCGTTTCCCCACCGCTTCCTGGCAGCGACTCTCCTATTATTTGAAATCCTGCACAAACTGCGAATACTGTGGCGCCGCCGGCTGCTGCGTACTTAAGGCCACCATCAGTTCTAAGCATTTCCAAAGCAGCCAGTTGCGGGCCGTCTTCCCCGCCGCCAAGTAAGTAAATGTCAGCGCTTCGCGGAATTGGCTCCCCAGGAGTTACTTCAACTAGCTCCACTTCAATGCCTCGAGCTCGAGCTCGATGACACAAGACCTCAGCGTTACCTTGGTCTCCGTAGGTGCCCAATAAATCGTGATAGATACGCACTATCGTAAGAGTCATTTTTGGCCACCTTGTACTTTGATGATTCCAAGTTCTCGGGCAGCTAAATCTTGAAATGCTGTGTAACTAGCAATCGCTTGCACCACTCCCGTTGGAAAATAGGTAAGTGCCTGCGCAATGTCTGCTGCGACAACTACGTCACAATCCTGCACTTTAATCCGGTAAGCCACATCCAGGCGCCGCTCCCCCGTACAAACAACTTTCTTTCCTTGCAGCGACGCGAAATCAATGTCCCATAGCCACGAAGTATCTCTGCCATCAATACCGCGAGCATTGACTGAGAGAATTACTTGCTGTGCGCTGATTCCAGCCAGCGCTTCCCGCCAACTTTCTGGGTTCTTGGCTAAGTGCGTAGAAATCATCCGTCCATCAACATCAAATTGGCTGACACGATCTGGTGAATTATCCAAGAGTTCTTGAGCATCAGCTGCCGAGATTTCCGCTCCCATTAAACGAGCTGCTTCAGTAACCAGCACAGTGTTTCGCTCAGGTCCATTAAGTTTTTTATCCGAACGCACATCAGCTAATTTCGAACCTAAACCACAACTGCAGGCATAGTTGCCAGTAGACCAATCCAAAATCTTTGAGCATTGCGGACAAGTAGCGCCGTCGCTATGGCGCCTACCGCCAAAGGAAACTCGAATAACGTGCCCGGCTTGTGACGCGGCGTACTCCACAAATGGGTCGTCTCGATCTATTACTAGCGTGACGTCATCTTTTGTAAAAGTTTCCTGCCAAAGTTGCGCAATTTTTCTCACTTCTCCCGTTCGATGAAGTTGATCGCGCGACAAATTTAGCAGCACCACAACACTTGGCGAGATCGCCCGATACATTGACGGCAAATACATTTCATCACATTCGATTGCCGCAAGGCGATGCCTTGGTTCCTGCGCTAATGCAGTAACTATTCCCGCCGGCATGTTGGCACCAGATCGACTTGTACTCACACCTTCGCCAGCAAATTTAGTCAAGATGCCCACCAAGTTTGAAGTGGAAGTAGTTTTACCATTAGTCCCGGAAATCAAAACTACGTCACGATTCTTGGTTAGTTCGCTAATTGCATTTGGGTAAATTGCTAAGATCACACGCCCAGCGAGAGTTTCGCCCCGCCCACGATTTAGGTGGCGAGAAAGCGACCCAGCGGTGTTTCCTAGAGCGCAAGCAATTTTTAGTCGCAATGAGGAGGTCACTTATGTGCCTGTTGCTTAATTACTTTGCAAATTCGCCGCGGTAGTACTCGAAAATTAAGCCATTTACTGCCAGCAAAATTGCGAATACTCCAAGCACCATCATCCAGGTCGCAAAAACAAATCCGAGGACAAATGTAAAGACCGCTGCGCCAATGACGAATGGCCACCAGGAGTACGGGGAAAAGAATCCGTAATCTGGGTCAATGTCAGAAATCAAGGCAGTCTCAATATCCTCTGGCATAGTTCCTAAGCGCTTATCGGTGAAAAGAATATAAAATGCGATTAGAAAAGCTAGCCCACCAGTAAGTGCCAGTAGTGTTGTGCCAATCACATCACCACTCATGAACCAATAAACTACGCCCAAGAAGATAAACGTTAATGTGCCTAATGCAAAAAGTTTGCCACCAACATTCATAACTAATTCACCAGCTTCTGGGAGCCATTTGCTGCGCTTTCAAAGGCTAAATCTCGATCTGCTTGCTCCATTGCAGCTACCTCTGGGTGGTGCAAATCAAAAGCTGGACGTTCACTTCGGATCCGCGGAATCTCAACAAAGTTATGACGTGGTGGTGGGCATGAAGTTGCCCACTCTAGCGAGGCGCCCCAACCCCAAGGATCGTCGCAATTAACCATCGGCGCGAACTTCGCAGTTTTGTAAACATTCCAAAAGAATATAAAAGTAGAGGCGCCTAAGACCAAGGATCCAACAGTTGAGACCATGTTGAGCGTAGTGAACCCATCGCTGGCCAAATAGTCGGCGTAACGTCTTGGCATACCCTGAACTCCCAGCCAGTGTTGCACTAGGAAAGTGATATGGAATCCAAAGAAGACTAACCAGAAGTGCAATTTTCCGAGTCGTTCATCTAGCATCTTGCCGGTGAATTTTGGCCACCAGAAATAGAAACCAGCGAACATGGCAAACACCACGGTGCCAAATACTACGTAGTGGAAATGCGCGACCACAAAGTAGGAATCACTCACATGAAAATCTAGTGGTGGCGCAGCTAAAATAATTCCCGTGAGTCCACCGAATAAGAATGTAGTCAGGAAGCCGATAGTCCAGAGCATTGGAGTTTCAAAGCTCAAGGAACCGCCCCACATGGTGCCAATCCAGTTGAAGAATTTCACTCCAGTTGGCACGGCAATGAGCATCGTCATCGCCGCAAAGAACGGCAAGTTAACCGCTCCTGTTACATACATGTGGTGCGCCCAAACCGCTACCGAAAGACCAGCAATTGAGATCGTGGCAAATACTAAACCTTTGTAACCAAAAATTGGCTTACGGCTAAACACTGGCAGGATCTCGGTAGCGATTCCAAAGAATGGTAGCGCCAAGATGTAAACCTCGGGATGGCCGAAGAACCAAAATAAGTGCTGCCAAAGTATTGCGCCACCATTAGCTGCGTCGAATACCTGTGTTCCAAACTTTCGATCTGATTCAAGCATTAGTAGAGCCGCTGCCAGAACTGGGAATGCCATGAGTACCAAAACACTTGTCAACAAAATGTTCCAAGTAAAAATTGGCATTCTAAACATCGTCATACCTGGCGCACGCATAGTTAAAATCGTCGTAATGAAGTTAACGGCTCCCAAAATACTCGCAAGACCAGACATTGCCAGACCCATAATCCAAAGATCCGAGCCCACGTTTGGCGAGTTAATTACATTAGATAACGGGGCGTAAGCAAACCAACCGAAACCAGCAGCGCCGCCTGGAGTTAAGAAACCTAACATCACGGTAAGCCCGCCAAATAAATACAACCAGTAACTGACCATGTTTAGTCGAGGAAAAGAAACATCCGGCGAACCAATTTGGAGCGGCATGATCGCATTAGCAAAGCCCGCAAATAGCGCAGTGGCAAACAAGAAAAGCATCAGCGTGCCGTGCATAGTGAACAGCTGGTTGTACTGTTCGTTGCTGACATACTGCAGACCTGGTCGCGCTAATTCAGCTCGCATCACAAGGGCCATAGCTCCAGCAATCACAAAGAACCCAAATGAGGTAATCATGTAAAGATTTCCAATGACCTTGTGGTCCGTGGATGACATGTACTTGACTACTTTGTTACCTTTTTTCGCTGGCGCCCTCAGTGGTGCTTGTGCACCTTCATTTGGCCGCACGTACTGCACGGGCTTATCTAAAATTGCCATTAGGAAACTCCTGCCACTACGGTTCGACCTGAATCAATCCTGCCGATTTGTCCACGTTCTCTTAAGCTTTCCATGTGCGCGTCATACTCTGCGCGTGAAACTACTCGTACATCAAAGAGCATCCTTGAGTGGTCAACGCCACAAAGCTCGGCGCACTTACCCTTGAAAACACCTTGCGTGTTTGGCGTAACAGCAAATTGATTATTACGCCCAGGTACTACGTCCATCTTCATCAAAAACGCTGGGATCCAAAATGAGTGAATTACATCAGGGGAGGTTAGTTCAAATTTAACTTTTTCATCAACTGGTAACCACAAAACCGGGGGTTCACTAGGAGTACCAAGGTCATAGACACTCTCCTCCTCGTAGTTAAAGCCCCAAGACCAGCGCCACCCAACAACGTTCACGCTGTGAGTTTGGGTGTCATCGAGTTTGGTAAGAATAGTTTGATCACGTTGCGTGAAATAAAACAGTGCCAAAACCATTAGGAGCGGGGCGACGGTGTAAAGAATTTCCAATGGCACGTTATAACGAACTTGCTTTGGCAAGCCATCGCCTTCTTTCCGGCGGTAGGCAACTATCGCCCAGAGCAATAGCCCCCAAACAAAAACTCCAACTATCAGCGCAGCAACCCAAGAACCCTGCCAAAGTGACAAGATTCGATTGCCCTCTTGTGTTGCCGGCTCTGGCATACCCAAACGCCCGTAAACGTTGTCCTGCGAGCAGCCTGAGAGCAGCAGCATTGCAGGTAAACCCACGATGAGCGTTCGTAGTTGCTTGCCGCTAACTGGGTTTTTCACTGGTGCGTAATCCTTAATGTTTAAGTAATTTAGCTCTGCACTGGCTGCTGGCTTGGCAACTAAAAACCTGAGCCAATACAAGGCTTTATTGCTTCAAACAATACCTTAAGGCGGGCCCCGGCGCGGGCTCGGGAGCCCCGCAGGGACCAAAATCACATTGCTGGAGAAACTGTCTAATTTTCCACTGGGCTAGAACGCTGTTGGAAGCGCTAGGAGTTCGGGTAGTGCGGCGCAGTATTCCAAGCGCGACACAGTTGAAGCGCCCATAGAGGCCAAGTGGCTGGTGAGCCATTGCGTATCGATGATGCGCCCAGAGCCATCGCAGAGCCGCTGGCCAAGGAAGGCAAGCGCAACTTTTGAGGCATTTGATTGGGTATGGAACATGGATTCCGCGGCAAAAACGCCCCCTAGATCAAGGCCATAAAGTCCGCCGACTAACTGGCCAGCATGATTCCAAACTTCCACGGAGTGGGCTATTCCTTGTTGATGCAGACCGCAGTAAGCATCGATCACATCTTCGTTGATCCAGCCACTTGGGCGAGTTGGATCGCCACACGCCCGAACTACTGCGGCAAAATCCTGGTCCATGGTGATTTCAAATTGTTTGAATGATCGGCGAAGTGAAGTTGAAACCACAATCGCACTGGGTTTGAAGATTGCCCGCTGCGCTGGGGACCACCATCCAATTGCGCATTCTTGACCGGAAATTTCATAAGGCATTGGAAACATTCCAAGTCGATAAGCAGCAAGCAAAACTTCACTGTCCCAAGTTGAGCCAAAATATGTCAACTTCGGCCATTGGATTTCTGGATTAATCTCGAGCAAATTTCCTGCAAGATCGATTGCGCTGATTGCGATTAAATCCGTTTCTTCTGGGGCCAATGCGGGGTCAGGGAAATCAATTACTCCACTATTAGGCATATCTAGTTATACGCCTAAGTGAGCCGCAACTTCTTCTGCGCTCTTAGCGCCGTAAGCCTGTCCCAGCCGCAGCACAAATTCACTTCGATCAAGTTGGAATTCTTGGGTGCCAATGGTCTCGATGACATAAGTTGCAAGCAATGACCCTACTTGCGCGCAAACTTCTAAATCAAGTCCCCAGCCAAGGCCCGTCAAGAATCCAGCGCGAAACGCATCGCCAACACCGGTTGGATCTTTAATTGATTTTTCTTGGGCAACTGGAACTTTTAGATCCAAACCATCCCGCGAAGTAATGTGAACACCATTCTTACCCAGAGTCGTAATTCGAACTCCGACATGATCTAAAACTTGCGCTGCGCTCCAGCCAGTTCGTTGCTCAATTAGCGTGGATTCATATTCGTTGTTAAACAAATACTTTGCGCCATCGACAATATCAACAGTCTGTGGGCCATCCAGGCGAGGTAGTTGCTGCGATGGATCTGCCACGAATGGCACGCCGAGCTCTTTGCATTTCATAGTGTGATTTTGCATGGCAATTGGATCATCCGCGCCAATTAGGACTAGGCCTAGTCCGCCAACTTTCTTGGAAATTTCGCTTATGTCTAATGCAATGGATTCGCTCATTGCGCCCGGATAGAAAGAAGCAATTTGATTCTGTTCTTGATCTGTCGTGCACATGAATCTGGCAGTGTGCGCAGTCTTTGAAACATGAACGTGTTCGCAATCAACGCCATGGTCCTCTAGCCAGCCTTTATATTCCGCAAAATCTGAACCAACTGCAGCGACTAAAAGTGGATGCTCGCCTAGAACGCCCATGCCGAAACAAATATTGGCCGCAACTCCCCCACGACGAATTTGCAGATCATCAACCAGAAATGACAGCGAAACGTTGTGAAGTTGGTCCGCCATCAATGAGTCATTAAACAACCCTGGGAAGGTCATTAGATGATCAGTTGCAACTGAACCAGTTATCGCTATGCGCACAGTGGAAGAGCCTAACAACAAAGCCACCCTTACGTTTGCAAGGGTGGCTTTGTTTATAAATCTATTTAACTGAAGGAGTCACCACAAGCGCACGATCCGCCCGCATTTGGATTGTCGATCGTGAATCCTTGCTTCTCAATGGTGTCTACGAAATCAATAACTGCGCCACCAAGGTAGGGCACGCTCATGCGGTCAACGACTACGCCAACGCCATTGATTTCTTGGCGGACATCGCCATCAAGGCTGCGGTCATCAAAGAACAACTGGTAACGGAGTCCAGAGCAACCACCAGGCTGTACTGCGATACGCAGATTTAAATCATCGCGACCTTCTTGATCAAGAAGTGTCCTAACTTTTACCGCAGCAGTTTCCGTTATTACAACGCTGTTAGCTTCGATGGTTTCGGTGGTCATTTCTCTCCTTTGTCGTGCCAGCGTATGCTCGCACCTTCTCGACGCTTCTATGTCACCGCCGCTAGTAATAGGTTACGTGAGAGTTTCCTAAATAGCGATCTCTGCAGGCCAAGAATCGCTTTCAGCGAACCGCTATCGACGTCCCCAGCTACTGGCTACTCGCGCCGAAACTTCCGTCAGGACTTGAATTGGGTGAGAAAGTGAGCGTTCCAGGCCAGCAAATTCAGTCATGGAATACGCCGAATCAATGCCCGCATTTGCGCACTCCCGCTTACCCAGGCGCACATCACCAGCGAGTACAACGCATGGTTTTCCAGCTTGGGAAGCATGCTTGGCCACTCCTGCCACCACTTTGCCGTGCAAGCTCTGATCATCCAATCGACCCTCACCCGTAATCACGAGGTCCACATTAGCGATTTCCCGGTCCAAGTTAACGGTGGCAAGTACAGTTTCAATTCCAGCAACTCGAGTGGCTCCTAAAAGCAACAGCCCAAAACCCAGCCCACCAGCAGCCCCCGCACCCAGTGCCACAGCTGGATCCTTGCCATCGGATCGACGACCGCAGAGCGAACTGAAGTGCTCAAGTGCTCCTTCTAGTTCCATGACTGCGAAATCATCCGCGCCTTTTTGTGGACCAAATACTGCAGTCGCGCCGCGCAGTCCAAGCAATGGGTTGTCGACATCACTTGCCACAATCAATTCGATCCCAGCAACTTTGGCTAGTGCCAGTGACAAGTCTAAATTTGCAAGTTGTGCCAACGCGGCGCCGCCAGAATCAAGACTGCCCGTACTAACTGCGCCAAGAGCGCCTAGCATGCCCGCGCCAGCATCATTTGTGCCACTGCCACCGAGTCCGATGGTGATCTTGGTGGCTCCGCGATCAATCGCATCTGCAATTAACTCGCCCACACCAAAAGTGGTTGTAATTTTCGGATTTCGATCTGATTGCGAAATTAGATGCAGGCCACAAGCTTGCGCCGACTCGATCCAAGCGTGCTGGTCATTGAGTAAGTACTGCGCTGGTGTTTGCCGGCGCAACGGGTCATTCACTATTACTGAAATTAACTCGCCACCTAAAACCGCATGTAGTCCGCTGACAAATCCAGGACCGCCGTCGGAAAGTGGCGCGATCACGACTTCATCCTGTGGATGAACTTGAAGCCACCCAGCACGAATTGCAGTGGCGGCCTCAACCGCTGTCAATGAACCCGTAAAACAGTCAGGGCTAACCAAAACGCGCATTCTCGTAAGTTAGCATTATTAACTATGAGTCCCAACGAGAGCGCCAATTCCAGCCAAGAAAACCCGAGTAGCGAAGCGGGCAAAGGTAAACCAACTCCTAAGCGCAAGGATGTTGAATCCTCCCGAAAGCAGGGCATTTCAGTACCCAAAGACCCAAAGGCTGCCAAGCGAGCCGCGCGTGAGCGCGATCGGATCGCTCGGGCTACTTCGCGCGCTGGGTTGATGGCTGGCGATCCAAACTTTTTTCCGCGCCGCGATGCTGGGCCAGTTAAGGCAACCGTGCGCGATTACATCGACCGCCGGCGCACTGTCGGTGAATACTTTGTGCCATTCGCTTTTATTATTTTGATTTTAGGTCTCATTGATAATGCGACACTCCAAGTTGTCGTTATTTACGTATGGACTGCAATTTTGCTTCTGGTTGTGCTGGACACATTGTTAATCGGAATTTTGCTCGGAAAATCCCTACGAAATGAATACCCAGAAAAGGCGCAACGTAAAGGCGCTGTTTCCTATGGCGTACTTCGGGCACTTCAATTACGCCGGTTCCGGATTCCACCACCACGCATCAAACCAGGTGGTAAACCAGTTACCCCGAAAGTCAAGAAGTAGTTCAAACTTAATTTTTGAAAGGATTCACACATGGCATGGACTTGGATTTATCAAAATGAAGACGGCACCCCATCGCAGACGCTGCCACCTGAGGCAGTTCTGACTTCGTTTCCTTCCCAAAGTGATGCCGAGTCTTACATTGGCGAAATTTGGCAAGCACTTCTTGCTGGTGGCGTCACCGCAGTGACACTTTACGAAGATGATCACGAAGCTTATGGTCCAATGTCTCTTAAGCCTGCTGAGTAAGAAAAAGTATTCACTCTTCAATTTAAATCAATGGCTGACTGCAGTCTGTTTTTCCGTGTGCTACAGTCAGGACACCGTGTTACCAGCGAAGTCCGGTGAAATTCCGGCGCTGTCCCGCAACTGTGAAGTGGTTTAACTGCCACAAGTCAGGTCGCCTGGGAATGTGGTTTTCGAAACCAACTCTCGAGGAAGAGTTCGCTGAATCACACCTTGTGTGTGCTGAGTCGAAAATTTCTTCGACCACACAAGGAGAATCATGTTTAAAAAAATCCATGTGGTCGTTGCAGTTAGCGCATTGTTGCTTACTGCTTGTGGCCAAACAACTGCAACATCAACTGAGTCAGCGTCCCCTTCTGCTGCCGCAGTTGCAAGCTTTCCAGTAACAATTGAGAACAATGGCGCATCAGTAACTATTGCCGAGCAGCCTGACGCAATAATTTCGCTCTCACCAACGGCAACAGAAATATTGTTTGCAATTGATGCAGGTAGCCAAGTTATCGCCGTCGATGACCAGTCCAACTTTCCAGCAGAGGCTCCAATTTCAGAACTTTCTGGATTTACCCCAAATCTTGAATCCATCGTTGCTTTGTCACCTGACTTAGTTGTCGTAAGTTTCGATGTGGATGGCATAGTTGCCGCATTAACGGCCGCAAATATTCCCGTCATTGTTCAATATGCAGCAGCTTCACTGGATGATACATATTTACAAATAGCCGAGCTGGGAACTGTCACTGGAAAAACTCCCCAGTCGCAGGAACTAATTTCTTCAATGCAATCTGAAATTGCGGCTGCTATTGCAACACTTCCTGCCAATGCATCAGAACTCACTTATTACCACGAATTGGATAACACTTTGTATAGCGTTACTTCAGCTACTTTCATTGGTTCTGTTTATGCTCTCGCAGGATTGACAAACATTGCTGACGCTGCAACTGGCGCCGAAAGTGGTTACCCGCAACTGTCACCAGAATTTATTGTTTCTGCTGATCCAGCCATTGTGTTTCTAGCCGATACAAAATGTTGCGGTCAAACTGCCCAGACATTAGCTCAGCGACCAGGTTTTGCAAAACTAACTGCAGTAACAACGGGAAGTGTTGTGGAACTTGACGATGACGTTGCATCTCGGTGGGGACCTCGCACTGTTGATTTCGTTAAAGCAATTGTCGATGGCGTTCTTGCCGTATCTTCGAAGTAACTGTTAGCCAAGAAAGATAAGCCATGAGAACTGCGACGGCGCGACACATTCCTTTGTGGGTGTGGTCTTTGAGCGCTGTCGCAGTTCTTGTGACGGTAACTCTCGGTGTATCTATTGGAGCCGTAAACATAGCTCCGCTAACAGTCTGGTCTGAAATTTCAAAACAAGTTTTTGGCGGTTCGGCAAATTTAAGCGCTGCAGAATCCACCATTATTTGGCAGCTGCGATTGCCTAGAGTTTTGCTCGCGCTGGTAGTGGGCGCGATGCTGGCAAGTGCAGGTTGTGCTTACCAAGGAACATTTAGAAATCCTCTCGCTGATCCCTACCTTTTAGGTGTCTCTGCCGGCGCTGGACTAGGCGCAACAATCGCAATTTTTTATAGCTCAGGTCAGGTGAAGTTTCTACTTCCGATCGCTGCATTTATTGGTGCCTTGAGCGCAGTTTTTCTCACTTACTCTCTTGGTAGATCCGCGATTTCTGGCAGATCCTCCACAGCTTTGGTTTTAGCTGGGGTCGCAGTAGCGAGCTTGCTAACTGCAGTTCAAACTTTGCTGCAACAACAGAACACCGACAAAATTCGGGAAGTTTATGCTTGGGTTCTGGGTCGACTTTCCACCTCGGGCTGGAATGATTTGCTGATCATCACGCCTTATGTAGCAATTTGCATTTTAGTTTTACTGCGTTACCGCAGAGTTTTGGATGTATTCGCAGTCGGTGACGAGGAAGCCCAAACCATGGGATTGCCAGTTGGTCGAGCCCGCGGCGCGATAATTGTCGCTGCCTCACTTGGCACTGCTGCTGCAGTTTCAGTTACTGGGTTGATCGGTTTTGTAGGAATCATCGTGCCACACATCTTGCGCTTGATAGTTGGAAATTCTTATCGAATTTTGCTTCCACTTTCTGTTGTGTACGGTGGCATTTTCTTAGTACTCGCGGATATCTTTGCCCGAACAGTTTTAGCACCACAAGAGATTTCAATCGGCGTTGTTACTGCCCTTCTTGGGGCGCCATTCTTCCTCTTCGTTTTGGGCTCCAGTAAGAATGGATCAGTTACATGACCCAATTAAATGTTCGCGGCCTGCATGTCACATTGGACCATAAAGCAATTATTAAAAACGTTGAACTTTCTGTGGCACTTGGGGAATGGGTCTGCATCATTGGTCCAAACGGCGCCG
>CAMBGF010000024.1 GCA_945866135.1 Bifidobacterium breve | reverse complement strand
AATCGCGCGGGACTGATTCATATCAAGTGCTAGACCCTCAGCTTTTCCATCGAGAATGTCTGTTAACACCAAGGTGTCCACGATGTTGTATTCCGCGATCCGAAGCGCAGTTGTTGAGCCATAGAACCCAGCACCTACAACAGTTACTTTGCCAGCCATAAAAAATCCTTAAAGTGAAAGTATCTTGACGTCAAGACACTTTTATTCTAGTCCAATTATATGTTCCGCTATTCAACTGGTACGCGCTGGCAACTAGATTGGTGGGGGTAGACCTAAAACCTGGAGCTAACATGATTAATTACGACGATTTTGATGCCTTAACTTTTGATTGCTACGGCACTTTGATTGACTGGGAATCTGGAATTTTATCTGGTTTAAAGGTGGCCCTGGGTTCAGGTATAGAAACCGAATCTGATGCACAGTTACTAGCAAGGTTCGCTCACCATGAGCACGCTGCAGAGGTTCCTTACAAAAATTACCGCGAAGTTCTAGGCCTGACATCGCGCATGCTAGCTGGCGAACTTGGCTTAGAAATATCGCCGGAACAGGAAGCCCAATTTGGCGCAAGTGTTCTGGATTGGCCAGCTTTCCCAGATTCGCACGACGCGCTAGCTTCGCTTCAAAAGCGTTACAAATTAGTGGTCATTACAAATTGCGATGATGATCTTTTCGCTGCATCTGCTGCCCGGCTTGGCATAACTTTTGATGAGGTAATCACTGCGGCGCAAGTTGGGTCCTACAAGCCAAACATAGAAAACTTTCACTTTGCTCATGAAAAAATCCAGCGCACTCTTGGAATCTCAAAAGATCGCATTTTGCATGTGGCGCAAAGTCTGTTTCATGACCATGCACCCGCCAAAAGTATTGGCATGACTACCGTGCATATCAAGCGCCGAGGAAATGGCGCTGCGCCGCAAGCTAGTGCAGCACCCGATGCCGTTTTTGCTGACATGAAATCGTTTGCTGAAAGTGTTACTGAGTTTTAACTTTTTTCTTTCCACTTGCCAGAACAACAGCAGCACCTGTCATAGATATACCAAGCAGTAGTTGCCATGTGATGTTTGTTGCTGTCGTTGGAAATACCACATCCATCAAAATTGCACCAGAAAGTTGACCTACCACTGAAGTTAGCGTGAATAAGAAAACACCAAGTGTTTTAGCCATGAAGGCCGCAGTCAAAACGAAAATTACCCCGAATGGTCCACCTAGCCAAATGATTGGATTCTCCCAAGGCAGTGGTGGAACGATAAATACTTGCGGTGAAATTTGCTGCTTCGCACCAAAAACTATTAGCAATACGATAAATCCAACTATGAAGTTCACCATTGCGGCTGCGGCCGGTTGTCCGGTGAAATTTGCAATCTGGCCATTTAGTGCGGGCTGTGTTGCCACCAGTGCGCCAGCTGCGAAAGCAATCAGAACAGCGCCGAATGCAAAGTCACCTTTTGAACCCTGTCCTAATACCGAAACTAAGACGCCGAGAATACCCAGAATTGCAGCCCCGACGCGAGCCAGGGTTACCGCCTGCTTGCCTGCTGGGCCAAGTCCAATTTTGTCGACTAACAACGCAGCTGAAGTCTGACCAGCCACGGCTGCAACCGTAAAGATTGCTACGCCAACTACTTGCACCAAACCACTCTGCATCGAAACAAAAAAAGCCCCGGAGAGTCCGCCAAATAACTGCCAGCGACGCAATGTGCCGGCTCGAACCAAACTTGGAATCCTAAAAAAGCCTTGACGAATTGGTCGACTAAATACCATCATCACGGCAAGAATGAGCAGGCCTGTTGCGAAGTTTATTAACGCAGTTACAAGCGGATACTCAGTAAATAAATTCAGCTCACTATTTATTGATGATTGTGCGGTAATGATTACTGATGCAACGAAAGTAATTACGATATGTGAGAATTTGACTCCAGATTTTTTTGCATGTTTTGCCGTCATTAAATTACTTGCTCCCCTGTGGCACTACAAGTGCTAAAATTAATAATAAAATTCCAAGTGTTGCCAGTACCGTCAAATCAATGCGGCGCCGACGAATTCTTAGCCAACCCGCTTTCGAATCTGGCAGTCGAAGTCTTAATAGAAACGCCAGCAAAACATTCAGCGACAACAAAATTGCACCGGATCTGAAATCAACAAAGATGACAACCGCTAGCGCGATAAGAATTCCGGAATAGACCATGAGAATGGGCCATTGTTTGCGCGCGAAATTTTTCATAACTTTCCTATCCTGTCAGTTATTTAGGTAGTTATATGGCAGGCCTAGTATCCCTTTCATTAATGAAAGAAATGTCTGGTTCCTGTGAAATACATGGTGACTCCAGCATTACTTGCTGCTTCGATTACTTGCGCATCTCGAGCTGAGCCACCAGGGGAAACAACCGCCTTGATTCCAGCTTCAATTAGAACTTCTAGGCCATCAGCAAATGGGAAGAACGCATCACTTGCTGCCACACTGCCTTGCGCGCGTTGGGTGCCAGCGCGTAAAACTGCTAGTCGGGCCGAATCAACTCGATTGACTTGACCCATACCAATTCCAACTGCCGCTAAATCTTTCGCCAGTAAAATTCCGTTTGATTTAACGCAACGAACCGCGCGCCACGCAAATTCCAAATCGGCCAGAGTTTCCCCCATAGCTACTTGCCCTGCTACTAGAGTCCAATTGGCAACTTTGTCGCCAGCACTCTGGAAACGATCTTGGGATTGTAATAACAGGCCACCTGAAATAGGTCGCAGTGCGGCATGAACATGATCACTTGGCGGCAAAACTTTCAAAATTCGAATGTTCACCTTGGCCTGCAAAATTTCTAAAGCAGTGGCCTCATAGTCAGGCGCCAAAATTACTTCAGTAAATACTTCTGAGATAGCTTCGGCCATTCCCACAGTTACTACTCGATTTGCTGCAACCACGCCGCCAAATGCTGATACTGGGTCTGTGGCATGCGCCTTTCGGTAAGCCGAAGTAATTTCAGATGCAGTTGCGACTCCACATGGATTTGCATGTTTGATAATTGCTACTGCCGGTTGCAAGTGATCATAAGCCGCCCGATAAGCAGCTTCGGCGTCGACATAATTGTTGTAAGACATCTCTTTTCCATGCAGCTGCTGCGCTTGAGCAATGCCTGGTTCGCTGAATGTAGAAATATATAAAGCAGCCTCTTGATGCGGATTCTCGCCGTAGCGCAAAGTTTGCGCGCGTTCCCAGACTCCCCCAAACCAAGCAGGGAAACCACTTATCGCTGGATCTGAATCTGGCAACACTACCGAACCAAGCCAACTTGCGACGGCGACGTCATATTGCGCAACGTGTTGAAAAGCTAATGTGGCAAGTGCGATTCGATCCTTTTTGCTAAACCCTTTACCTTGGATGGCACTTAAGACGGCGCCGTATGACATTGGGTCAACTACGACTGCAACATTCGCATGGTTCTTTGCACTTGCCCGCACCATAGCCGGGCCACCAATATCAATTTGCTCAATGCACTCTTCGATGCTGGCACCAGATGCAACAGTTTGCGCAAATGGATATAAATTAACCACGACAAGTTCAAACACTTCGATACCTAGTTCACTTAGTTGCGCTACGTGATCCGGTTTGCGCATATCAGCAAGTAAGCCACCATGGATTTTTGGATGCAAAGTTTTAACTCGACCATCAAGTGATTCTGGAAATCCAGTTACATCTTTTACTTGGGTTACCGGAATTCCAAGTTCGGCTATCACTGCCGCTGTGCTTCCAGTTGAGACTATTGATACGCCAGCATTATGTAAGCCGTTAGCTAATTCTGCTAACCCAGTTTTGTCATAGACGCTAATTAGTGCGCGCTTGATAGTGCGATGTTCACTCATTTATGCACCACGTCTCCAAATTCAATTTTTCCATTGGCAATGTCGCGCACCACAGTTACTAGTAATTCCCGCTCAACTACCTTGATGCGCTCATGTAAAAGTGCCTCAGTGTCATCTGGCTCAACCATAACTTGCTGCGAAGTTATTATCTGCCCAGTATCGACACCTTCATCCACAAAGTGAACTGTGGCACCAGTTACAGTTGCGCCAGCTGCTAGCGCATCTCGCACAGCATGTGCCCCAGGAAATAGTGGCAGTAACGCAGGGTGGGTATTAATTATTCGACCCAGGTGATTCTCTAAAACTTTTGGTCCCAAAATTTTCATAAATCCCGCAGATACGATCAGCTCTGGCTTCAATCGACTTAATTCGGTGGCAAGTGTTTGATCCCAAATGGCGCGATCAACACTCATTGGTAAAACAGTGACTGGGATACCCAGAGAAATGGCACGTTCACAGGCGCCAACTTGTGCATCAGAGATGAGTCCAACAATTTCCACACCTATCTCAGCAGCCCGATGTGCAAGTGCTTCAAAAAGTGTGCCGGCTCCGGAAGCTAGAACTACAACGCGAAGAGTGGACACAGAATCAATTCTATTTCGTGGCCGATTCTCGATGTGTCAGCCAGTGAATTATTGATAAAACTAAACGCGGTACCACCATGGTCAATAGCGCAGCAAGACCACAGATTGAGATCGCTGCCAGGGCAACTTGATTCGGCATTGGACCAACAAATTTAAGAAAACTAACTCCAAGTGGTCCACTTGAAGCTGCTGCGGCAAGCCAGGAAAGAATGCCAAGGATAACTAAGGAAACCAGTAGCGTAACAACTTCCCGCCAGCGCAACACGAATGACATGGCTACTGCGAGAGAGTCACCTTGGGCAACCCACCGCTCCCGCGGAATCAAAAAGTAAATTGCCGCTCCGATTAACAATGGGATTGCAATTAAGTAAGAGGCGTACGGTGGCGTTTCGATCGGCAAAATTGATAGCAAGGGAAATGCTGGCAATGCGCCAGGGCTAGCTAGTTGTGAAGTTACTACTCCACCGCCACCTATTGCAATCCCAGGACCTAGCACGTAAGACAAAGCCCAGACGCTAACGGTTGGCATGTATCCGATCCCAAGCAATGTCATGAAGAATCCATCAATCGCGCCAGGGGCCATTATTGAAGTAACCGCACGAATTTCCATCCAGTGCAGCGCTAACGAAATTGAAGTGAGCAACGATCCAAAAGTGAGAAGTAGACCAAACGCAATAAGAGCTGGGCGAATACCATCAACAATAATTTTTGGTAATGCATCAATAAGAATGGTTCGAGAAGGCGCGTATGTGTTGATGCAAACCAAAGTCACAACCAGCACCAATACGAAAGCGTGCACTGCACTTGAAATGGCTGGAGTTTTTAAGTCAGGAGTATTAGAAATTAAGCTAAGACCAAAAGCTAGCAATGCATACATTGCACTAAGCGAAACTGCCACTCGGATAAAGTCACCTGCATTTTTAGGTTGCGCACTTTTCAAGGCCCATTGGGTGGCTTTCCAAACAATCAAAATTGGAATGGCTAAAAATCCCCAAGGTAGTACTCCAATTGTTACGGTACCTATAACTACTGGCGTCAAATGTAAAACCTGCCAGGCTATCCCCGCTGCTCGCATCACAGTAAAAGTGGACTCGGTGCCCTGGGCGCCAACTAACCAAACTGCCATTACGAAACCAAGTGTTATGACATAACCAATAACAACTGCCGCGAAAGCGGCGATGGAAGCTGAGATTAATGGCGGATAGTGATTTATATATTCTTCCGGAACTGGACGCCGCCATTGGCGCCGTGGCACACCTCTTGGTTTTTTGCCTGATAATACGTTTGCCACATTTAAAATCGTCCCAGTTTGGACTTAATAAGGGGCGAACCGACACGGCCCTAGCGGCTGGCTAAAACTTCCCGAACTAAGCGCGCTGCTTCACTTGGAGTTTTACCCACTCTGACACCAGCTGCTTCAAGAGCATCTTTTTTAGCTGCCGCTGTTCCCGAGGAACCCGAAACTATTGCGCCAGCGTGACCCATGGTTTTTCCTTCGGGCGCCGTAAATCCTGCAACATAACCGATGACTGGCTTGGTTACATGATTTTTAATAAATGCTGCGGCGCGCTCTTCGGCGTCGCCACCAATTTCGCCAATCATCACGATTACATCAGTATCTGGATCGGCTTCGAAAGCAGCTAAACAATCGATATGCGTTGTTCCAATAATTGGATCACCGCCAATTCCAACACAACTTGAAAAGCCAAGATCGCGAAGTTCGAACATCATTTGGTAAGTCAAAGTTCCAGACTTACTGACCAATCCAATGCGACCCTTTTGTGTTATGTCACCGGGAATAATTCCAGCGTTGGAAAGTCCAGGACTAATTAGCCCAGGACAGTTTGGGCCAACCAATCTGGTTTTTCCAGAATTTTGCGCGTATTGGAAAAATACTGCAGTGTCATGCACGGCAATACCTTCGGTGATAATCACACAAAGTGGTATTTGCGCATCAATAGCCTCAATTACGGCAGCCTTTGCAAATTTTGGTGGCACAAAAACAACTGAAACATCTGCGCCCGTTGCAGCCATGGCTTCGCCAACATTGTTAAATACTGGGATGCCATCAACTTCTTGGCCGCCTTTACCAGGTGTAACACCAGCAACGACATTGCTGCCGCTTGCCACCATTCGACGGGTGTGCTTTGTGCCTTCGGATCCGGTCATTCCTTGAACCAAGATTTTACTATTTGCAGTTATAAAAATTGCCATCAGAATTCCTACTTACCAGCAGCTAGTTGGGCGACACGGCGAGCTGCATCATCCATAGTTTCAACACGTTCGATTAACGCAATTCCTGATTCATCAAGAATGCGTCGGCCTTCAATTGCGTTGTTTCCATCGATGCGGCAAACAATCGGCTTAGTTATAGGTTCGCCTCGCTCTGCAAGCATGGCGACTGCTTGCACAATTCCATTAGCAACAGCGTCGCAAGCAGTTATGCCACCAAATACATTCACAAATACCGCTTTTACGTCAGGGTCGCCTAAAACAATGTCTAAGCCATTAGCCATAACTTGGGCACTTGCTCCGCCACCGATATCCAAGAAGTTAGCTGGCTTAACACCACCGAATTCTTCTCCGGCATACGCCACCACATCAAGAGTGGACATGACAAGCCCAGCACCATTTCCAACGATGCCAACTTCGCCCGCAAGCTTGACGTAATTCAAATCAAATTCTTTGGCACGCAATTCAATGGCATCTGTTTGTGAGTTATCTACTAATGCCAAATGTGATTCATGGCGATACTGCGCATTGTCATCGAGCGAAACTTTGCCATCTAGAGCCAGTACTCGACCATCCGCAATCTTGGCGAGGGGATTTACTTCAACTAAAGTTGCGTCTTCCTCGACCAAAACTTTCCAGAGGTTGCACAGCATTTCGATTACTTGCTCACGAACCTCGGCTGGAAACTTTGCAGCATCGGCAATTTCTGTTGCTTTTGCAATAGTGCACCCCTGGATTGCATCAACCCGAATCATAGCTAATGCCTCGGGATTATTTACGGCAACCTCTTCAATCTCTACTCCGCCCTCAACACTTGCCATTGCAAGGAAGGTCCGATTAGTTCGATCAAGGAGAAATGAAACGTAATACTCTGCAGTGATTTCTGCAGCTTCGGCCACTAAGACTTTGTGAACTATGTGGCCCTTAATATCTAAACCAAGAATATCTTGCGCGCGATCACGCGCTTCACTTGGATTATTAGCTAGCTTTACGCCACCGGCTTTGCCGCGACCGCCCGTTTTTACCTGCGCTTTTACAACCACCATCGATCCAATTTCAGCTGCTGCGTCTTGGGCTTGTTCAGGGGTGAAACAAACTTTCCCCGGTATTACAGCTACGCCATGATCTGCGAATAATTCCTTGGCTTGGTATTCATAAAGATCCACAGTTAATGCGCCACTTCCCGATTAGTTTGTAACCCAATCTTATCGAACGCTAGTTACACCAACGTTGGCGCTAACCCATTCCACAACATCACTAATTGGAGTACCAGGTGTGAATACATGCGCAACACCAGATGAATGTAATTGCGTAACATCATCAGTTGGAATCACGCCACCACCGAATACCACGATGTCCGATGCGCCCTTAGCTGCTAATAATTCGATTACTGCTGGAAATAGCGTCAAGTGTGCGCCAGAGAGAATCGACATGCCAATCGCATCCGCGTCTTCCTGGATAGCAGTCTGCACAATTTGCTCTGGAGTCTGATGGAGCCCGGTGTAAATAACTTCAAATCCAGCATCCCGAAGCGCTCTAGCTATGACTTTTGCCCCACGATCATGCCCATCTAGGCCTGGTTTGGCTATAACTATGCGAATTGGCGCCACTCCTTATTAATACGGCAAAATTGTGGATTTTCCAATTTGCCCAGGCTGGCAGAGCAAAATTGAGGATTTTTCAATTTTGCTGATTTGGGCCCGGGGAAACCCTGTAATTGGCGAATTCATTTCCCTTGATCGCAAAAATCCGATAGAAAAGACTTATAGATTAAGCATTTTTGCTTACGATAGGGTTTACACATGAGCACACAACCACGCGGTCGCCATCGCGCTGCGCGTCATGGCGCACCTAAAAAGAAGGTAGTTTCCGGAAAACAAATCGGAACTGCTTTTGGCTTAGCTGGAATTAGTTCAGTGGTTCTAACCTCGGGCTCTACCGTTGGCGGGATAGTCCAAGCTGGCGATTTGAGTGTGGTTGAAAATCCGCAAACCAACGTTGTGGCAGCTGGACCAGCAACAACGCAGATTAAATCAGCAAGCACTGTTACCCGCGCGCAGGCCGCTAGCCGCTCGGAGGATCGTAAAACTTTAGCTGAAACCGAAGTTTTGGCCCAAGCTTCCGCCGCTAACAACCCAGTTGCAGATGTCACCGCTGTAATCGATGCCACTCCTACTGTGTCCAGCACGGAGCGCAAATCTCTACAAGCTTTAGCTTCCACAACTGAACAACTTGACTCATTGATTAACCAAGCGCAAGATCAAAAGATTCAACAGGCACTGCTCCTAATTTCCGAGCAACAAGCTATTGAGAATGCCAAACTTCAAGCCGAAGCAGAAGTGCAAGCCGCGCTTTTGGAAGCTGAGAGAATTCGTCAAATTGGCGTCATAGTTGTGCCGATGGAAGGCAACTACCAATTGAGCGCACGCTTTGGCCAGCGCGGTGGTATTTGGGCAACTGGTTGGCACACTGGTTTGGATTTCCGGGCACAAAGTGGTGCCACAGTTGTGGCTGCCGCCAACGGAACAATTATCAGTGCTGGCTGGGGCGGCTCTTATGGCTACCGAATCGAAATTGATCATGGTAATGGTTACGTGACTAGTTACAACCATCTTTCCAAAATCGAATTAACTTCTGGTGAGGTAACTGCGGGTCAAGAAATTGGCAAGTCTGGGTCCACGGGAAATACCACAGGTCCCCACTTGCACTTTGAAGTAATGAAAGATGGTTTTTTCGAAAACCCAACGGATTGGCTATGGGGCAGTTAGTTTAAAGTTTTTCAACTGGCGCATACCGAAGTAGTAGTCGCTTTTCGCCAGCACTTTTGAAATCAATGGTGGCCTCGGCTTTTTCATTTTCTCCAACTACTGAAACCACTGTTCCCATTCCAAATTTGTCGTGCAATACGCGGTCGCCGACTAGTAGCACCATCACAGGTGCTTCTCGTTTTTGTGGTTTCGAGTAGCCAGATCCAGATAGTCCAAGTGGGCCTGGTTCTTCACCCTGGCGGTCAACTAGTTCGACTGGAATTTCAGATAAGAATCTTGATTCAGGATTGTAATTAGGCTGTCCCCAAGTTGATCGCGCTACTGCGCGCGATAAGTAAAGACGCTTCATGGCGCGAGTCATGCCAACATAAGCAAGACGTCGTTCTTCTTCGAGTTCAACAGCTGAACCTAACGCTCGCTGATGAGGGAAGATTCCCTCTTCCATGCCAGTTAAGAAAACAACTGGAAACTCAAGTCCCTTGGCGGTATGCAGTGTCATCAATGTGACAACACCACCGTGCTGTGAATCTGTTGGTATTTGATCTGAATCTGCAACTAGTGAAACAAGTTCTAAAAAGTTCGACAAAGTTGCAACTTCATCGGATTGGTTATCCTCGGCAAATTGTTCTTCATACTCCCGAGTTACATTTTCAAGTTCTGCAAGATTCTCAACTCGCACCTCATCTTGCGGATCCTTACTTGCTGTTAACTCCTTTAAGTAGCCCGAAGCCTCCATGGCAGCAGCCAAAATGGAACTTGGGCCAGCGCCAGACTCATCCAGAGTTCGTAGATTTTCAAGTAATCGATTGAACTCATTCAGGGCAGTTGCAGACCGAGTTGGCAGTGTGTGAATCTCAGGCAACCTATTTAGAGCCGCGCTGAATGTAATTTTCTCGCGGCGCGCAAATCCAGCAACAGCATCTTCAGCTTTATCGCCAATTCCACGACGTGGAGTATTCAATATTCGGCGTACCGAAACGTCATCCTCTGGGTTAGAAATGGCGCGCAAGTATGCAAGCGCATCTTTAATTTCCTTGCGCTCATAGAATTTAGTGCCACCGACCACTTTGTACGGTAATCCACGACGGATGAAAACTTCTTCAACGCTGCGGGATTGATTGTTGGTGCGATAAAAAATTGCTACGTCTTTGTACTCAAAACCGTGATTATCGATTAAGTCTGAGATGTTGTTCACAATGAAATCTGCTTCATGATGTTCGTCATTGGCCGTGTAAATTACGATTTTTTCTCCACTGCCTTCAGCCGTCCATAATCGTTTTACTGGTCGACCAGAATTCTTTTCAATTACTGAATTGGCACTTGTCAGAATATTTTGCGTTGATCGATAATTTTGTTCGAGAACTACCGTTTTAGCGCTCGGGTAATCTCGCTCAAACTCTACGATGTTGCGAATATTTGCGCCTCTAAAGGCATAGATACTCTGATCTGCATCGCCAACTACACACAATTCCGCCGGTGGCGTGCCATCTTGGTCAGTTCCTACTAATTCCCGAATCAAAACATATTGTGCATGGTTAGTGTCTTGGTATTCATCTACCAATACGTGACGAAATTTGCGACGATACTGCGCAGCTACATCTGGGAATGCTTGTAACAACGCAACTGTGTGTCCAATCAGGTCGTCGAAGTCCACTGCGCTAGCTAGAATCAAGCGGCGTTGATACTCGCCATATGCCTGGGCAACTGTTTGTTCTTGCGCTGTTACAGCTTTACTCACTGCATCTTCGTAATCAATCAATTCGTTTTTCAAATTGCTGATTTGGCCGAGTAAATATTTTGGGCTATAGGATTTGGGATCAATTCCGAGATCTTTAGAAACCAAAGTAAGCATTCGAACTGAGTCAGCAGTGTCATAAATGGTAAATGAAGATTTTAAATTAAGACGTTTTGCTTCATTTCGCAATATTCGAACGCATGCTGAGTGAAATGTCGAGACCCACATAGTTCGAGCCATCGGACCAACAATATGAGCGACTCGCTCTTTCATCTCATTTGCTGCTTTGTTGGTGAATGTGATCGCCAAAACTTCACTTGGGGCGACACTTCGCTGCGCTAATAGGTAGGCAATTCGGCGAGTTAATACTCGAGTTTTTCCTGAGCCAGCTCCAGCAACCACAAGAAGTGGGGATCCCGAATGTGTTACAGCATGACGCTGTGGCTCATTCAAATCATCAAGTAAGTCAGAGGGCACACGCACAGTCTACGTAAGTACCCTGACGTCTGCGCTTACGGCATAAACCAAAATTTAGTAAAGGAAATAGACTAGCGAAATGACTTCTACAAACACTGATGAAACAAATTTTGGAATACCTGAAGGCGTGACCCGAGTTCTAGTTGTAGCGGCACATCCCGACGATGTGGATTTTGGGGCAAGTGGAACAATCGCACAGATGACCCAGGCCGGGATTAGCGTTACGTATTGCATCTGTACTGATGGCGATGCTGGTGGCTTTGACGACACCACTGATCGATCTCACATTCCAGGAATTAGACGCGCTGAGCAGACCGAGGCTGCCAAACTTTGCGGAGTTACTGACATTCATTTTCTTGGTTACAAAGATGGCTATCTAGAAGCTAGCCATGAAGTGCAGCGCGACATAGTGCGAGTAATGCGAAAAGTTCAGCCACAGCTTGTTATCACGCAATCTCCGGAAAGAAACTGGGAGCGGTTACCAGCCAGCCATCCAGATCACATGGCCGCAGGCGAAGCAACGGCGCGTGCGCTTTACCCAGCAGTTCGCAATCCTTATGCATATCCAGAGTTGCGCCTTGAAGAGGGATTAGAGGCTTGGACTGTTACTTGGCTTTGGTTACAGGGTCACCCAGAACCAAATCACTGGATAGACATGACAGACACTTTTCCCACGAAACTTCAGGCATTGCATTCACATGCTAGCCAAACTTCTCACATGGAAGAATTAGAAGAAATGTTGCGCGGTTGGGGAACTATGCAGGCCAAGGCAGCAGGTTTTGCCGAAGGTAAGTTAGCTGAAACTTTTAGGCAAATTAAACTTCCAGATTGAGCTAGATCACAACTGTAATATTTGTGTCTACTCCCATTCAATAGTCCCTGGTGGTTTGCTTGTGACATCTAAAACTACCCGGTTAACTTCCCGAACTTCATTTGTTATTCGATTTGAAATTTTTGCAATCACGTCATACGGCATACGAGACCAGTCGGCAGTCATGGCATCTTCACTGGAAACTGGCCGCAACACAATTGGATGGCCGTAAGTTCGACCATCCCCTTGAACTCCCACACTTCGCACTTCTGCGAGTAATACGACCGGGAACTGCCAGATCGAGGAATCCAGCCCAGCAATCGTTGTTTCTTCGCGCACAATTGCATCGGCTGCCCGCAGGATGTCCAAACGCTCTTTACTGACGGCCCCGACAATTCGAATTCCAAGTCCTGGACCAGGGAATGGATGACGCATAACCATGGCAGGTGGTAAACCAAGTTCGCGGCCAACTGCGCGCACTTCATCTTTAAATAGCTCTCGAAGTGGCTCGCACAGTTCAAAATCTAAATCTTCCGGCAACCCACCCACGTTGTGATGGCTCTTAATTGTCGCGGCGCCAGTGCCACCGCCACTTTCAACTACGTCTGGATAAAGCGTTCCCTGCACTAAGAACTTAATTGGCTTACCAGAATTACCTGACTGCGCTACTAAATCTTTTTGGGCATCCTCAAAAACGCGAATAAAAAGTCGACCAATTATCTTGCGTTTGGTTTCTGGATCAGTCACGTCGGCGAGTTCTGCCAGGAATCTATCGCTTGCGTCAATAACAACAAGTTTTATTCCAGTTGCTGCTACGTAATCGCGTTCCACCTGTTCGCGCTCACCAGTGCGAAGTAGGCCATGATCCACAAAGACGCAAGTTAAATTATCCCCCACTGCTTTATGAACAAGCGCCGCTGCAACGGCAGAGTCAACGCCGCCAGATAGTCCGCAAATCACTTGGGCATCGCCGATTTGTTTTTTAATGCGAGCAACTTGATCGACCACAATACTTGCTGAAGTCCAAGTGGGCTGCAATTTTGCAATGTCATATAAAAAATGTTCCAAAACTTTTTGCCCATACTTAGTATGCATAACCTCAGGATGAAATTGCACACCTGCAAGACTGCGGGATAAATCTTCAAATGCAGCAACTTGGGCGCCTGCCGAAGAAGCCGTTACTGCAAATCCCGCTGGCGCCACTTGCACACTGTCACCATGACTCATCCAGACATTTTGTGAGACTGGTAGTCCAGAAAACAAACAACTCTCGCCAGTAACTTTAAGTTCTGTTGCGCCAAATTCCGATAGACCAGTTTTTGCAACTGTGCCACCGAGCGCGGTTGCCATAGCTTGAAAGCCATAACAGATTCCAAAAACTGGAAGCCCCGAATCAAATAGTTCGACATCAACTTGGGGCGCATTTTGCGCATAAACACTGGCTGGTCCACCTGACAAAATCACCGCAAGTGGATTCATGGCCAACATCTGCGACACCGGCATAGTGCTAGGAACAACTTGGGAATAAATGTTTGCTTCGCGCACGCGGCGGGCAATTAATTGGGCGTACTGCGCTCCGAAATCAACTACGAGTACCGGGCGAGTTTGCGTCACGCCTCTAGCCTATTGGCAGCATGGTATTGCGAAAGAATGGCGTCTTAAGTTAACTTAAGTTCACCCAGCGCACCGAAATGCGATTAGTTAGATGTGACAACTACTTCGCAACGCTGGAATTCCTTAAGATCTGAATAACCACAAGTAGCCATTGCGCGGCGAAGTGCGCCAATCAAATTCATGCTGCCATCAGAGGTGTGGGAAGGCCCAGAAATAATTTCCGTCAATGATCCTGTGGTTCCCAAATCCACTAGTTCACCACGAGGCAGAACGGGATGGGTCGCTTCAATCCCCCAGTGCTTACCGCGACCTGGCGCATCAGTTGCTCGAGCAAATGTTGAACCAACTACTACGGCGTCGGCGCCCAGTGCAATCGCCTTTGAAACATCGCCACTTCGTCCCATAGAACCATCTGCAATAACACTCACGTAGCGACCACCAGATTCATCCAAGTAATCCCTTCGCGCAGCTGCAACATCTGCAAGTGCACTTGCCATCGGAACTCGAATGCCCAGCACATCACGCGTTGTATGAGCTGCGCCACCACCAAAACCAACTAAAACTCCAGCAGCACCAGTGCGCATTAAATGAAGTGCGGCCGTGTAAGTTGCGCAACCACCAACAATGACTGGAACATCAAGTTGATAAATAAATTCTTTTAGATTCAGATCCTCGCCACCATTGCTGACATGTTCTGCGCTGACGGTTGTGCCTCGAATAACAAAGATGTCAACACCTGCGTCCACTACTTGCTTGGCAAATTGCGCAGTGCGCTGTGGACTCAGCGCGCCGGCAACTGTGATTCCAGATTTACGCATTTCTTGAATTCGGGCTGCAATTAATTCCGGCTTGATTGGCTGTGAATAAATTTTTTGCAACTTTGCTGTCGCACCTTTTGGATCTAGAGCTGCAATGTCACTGAGGATTCCAGTTGGATCTTCATAGCGGGTCCAAACACCCTCAAGATTTAAAATTGCCAATCCACCGTTTGCTGCGAAAGTTGCGGCGGAAGTTGGGGAAACTACCGAGTCCATTGGCGCCGCGATTATTGGATGGTCAAAAGAGTATGCGTCGATTTTCCAGTTAAGAGAAACGAGTTCGTCATCACGTGTTCGTCGACTTGGGACTAAGGAAACGTCATCAAAGGAATATGCAACGCGAGCACGCTTACTCCGACCAATTTCTACATCTGACATTTTTGTCCCCTATCGGACTTGGTAATTCGGTGCTTCGACAGTTAGCTGCACATCGTGCGGATGGCTTTCTTTTAAGCCTGCCGTGGTGATTCGAATTAAGCGACCTTTTTCTTTTAAGTCAGAAATAGTTGCGGCGCCGGCGTAACCCATTGATGCTCTAAGTCCACCTACTAATTGGTGCGCGACCGCAGCTAAGTTACCGCGATATGGAACTTGGCCTTCAATTCCCTCAGGCACTAATTTGTCTTCAGATAAAACATCATCTTGAAAATAACGATCTTTGGAATAGGATTTGCCGGTTCCGCGAGATTGCATTGCGCCAAGAGAACCCATGCCCCGGTACTGCTTAAACTGCTTGCCATTAACAAAAATAAGTTGTCCTGGTGCTTCTTCGCATCCTGCAAGTAAGGAGCCCAGCATCACAGTGTCAGCCCCAGCAACAATCGCTTTCGCAATATCTCCTGAGTACTGCAAACCGCCGTCACCAATAACTGGAATTCCAGCCGGCCCGGCAGCAAGTGAGGCTTCATAAATTGCCGTGATTTGTGGCACGCCAACACCTGCAACAACTCGAGTTGTGCAAATTGAACCTGGGCCAACGCCAACTTTTACCGCATCAGCGCCAGCATCAATGAGTGCTTGGGCGCCACTTCGCGTTGCGATGTTTCCGCCGATTACTTGAACCGAAGTTGCTTTCTTTAATCGCGAGACCATTTCAAGTACAGCTTTTTGGTGGCCATGGGCGGTGTCGACAATAACCACATCTATGCCCACTTCAACAAGGGCCATTGCTCGCGTAAACGAATCATCACCGACGCCAACGGCTGCGCCAACCATCAGCCTTCCGGCTTCATCTTTTGTCGCGAGTGGGTAACGATCAGTCTTCACATAATCCTTGACAGTGATCAATCCAGTTAACTTCCCAGAGTTATCAACAAGTGGAAGTTTTTCAATTTTGTTAATTCGTAAAAGTTCTAATGCAGCTTCACCTGCCATGCCAGGTGTGCCAGTAATTAGCGGCATTTTTGTCATGACATCGCCTACTTTGCGATTTTTGTCATCTTCAAAACACATGTCTCGGTTTGTCACAATTCCGATTAATTTTCCATCAGCATCTATGACTGGCAATCCACTGATTCGATAATTTGCGCACAGTGCATCAACTTCAGCCAAAGTGTTAGTGGCGTTGCAAGTTACTGGATTCGTGATCATTCCAGCTTCACTACGCTTTACGAGATCTGCTTGGGCGACTTGATCTTCAATTGATAAATTGCGGTGCAAAATTCCAATTCCACCTTGACGCGCCATAGATATTGCCATCCG
>CAMBGF010000023.1 GCA_945866135.1 Bifidobacterium breve | reverse complement strand
CTTTCCCCGCCCGAGAGTTATTCAACTGCGCTGCAAAACATCACTGGTCATCCAGCTATATCGTTGCCCTTACCTGTCATGAGCAGCGGGCTTCCGGGCGCCCTTCAAATTACTGCGCCGAGATACCGGGAAGATTTGTTACTCGACATGGCGCAAAACTGGGAACGCACTAATCCATGGCAACTTAACGCAACTGGCTATGAAGCTTTCGACGCGTTCCTAGATGCTTAGCCAGCAACTATTTAACTAGGTGCCATTACACTTAGTAAGTCATAGATCACATGCGAAGCGGCTATGCCAGTCATTTGTGCGTGATCGTATGCCGGGGCAACTTCAACAACGTCGGCTCCCACTATGTTCATTGCGCCAAATGAGCGAATCACTTTTAGTAGTTCTCGACTTGTTAAGCCGCCGGCTTCTGGTGTTCCAGTACCAGGTGCATGCGATGGATCCAATACGTCAATGTCGATAGAGACATACATTGGACGATTTTGCACCCGATCTCTAATTTTATCGATTGCGCCCTGAGCTCCAATATCTTCAAATTCAATACTTGAAAAAATTTCAAACCCAAGACTTTTATCTTGATCTAAATCTTTTGCAGAATAAAGTGGTCCGCGAATTCCAACATGTATTGAACCCTCACGATCAATCAAACCCTCTTCGGAAGCGCGGCGAAATGGCGTGCCGTGTGTGTAATCTTCGCCAAAGTAGGAATCCCAAGTATCTAGGTGAGCATCAAAGTGCACCACACTAATTGGGCCATGCTTTGCAGCCATTGTTCGAAGTAGCGGCAATGCAATGGTGTGATCGCCACCAATCGTGATTATTCGTTTAGCCCGCTCATGTAAATTTCGACTTCCATTTTCGATCTGCTTGATTGCTTCCTCGATATGAAAGGGATTAGCTGCGATATCTCCAGCGTCTGCAACTTGCTGTGAGGCAAATGGTGATTTACTTCCGGCTGGATTAAATGGCCGCAGAAGTCGCGAGGATTCGCGCACATGGCTTGGCCCAAATCGAGCGCCAGGGCGATAGCTCACACCAGTATCAAATGGAATGCCAACTAGGGCAACGTCAACATCCGATACCTCATCAATGAATGGCAGCCGAGCAAAAGTGCCAAGTCCGGCATATCGTGGAATTTGCGTCGCATCGACTTGTCCAACAATGTCACCCGTCAATAATCGGGGCAATGATTCTTCGCTCATGTGGTTCCCATTCAAGTCAGGCCGAAGTTTTCCTATTTAAATTACGATTATCCAGCAAAAATCCAGATTTATCAGGGGTTTGCCCGAGGCGAACCAATTAGTGTAAATCCCTTGCAAGAACTAATTCGCAGGTCTACCTTTCTAATAACAGTAACGGACTAGCCGTTTCTCGGTGCGTTGAGCGTTTGGAGTACGCATGACAAAAGTAAGCATCACAGTCGATGGTGTCCTTCACGAAAGTGAAGTCGAACCACGAACTTTGTTAGTTCATTATCTGCGCGAACAAGTTGGCAAGGTCGGAACCGTTGTTGGTTGTGACACATCCAGTTGTGGCGCATGCACAATCTTGCTAGATGGGCGCAGTGCAAAATCTTGCAGCGTTTTAGCCGTACAGGCTGATGGCTCATCAGTTACCACGATCGAAGGTTTAGCTGGAGATGAATGGCATCCAGTACAAGCTGCATTCAAAGAATGCCATGGCTTGCAGTGTGGTTACTGCACTCCAGGAATGGTGTTGTCAGCAGTTGACTTGCTAAGCGAGAACCCAAATCCAAGTGAAGCCGAAATCAGAGAAGGTCTTGAAGGCAATCTGTGTCGTTGCACTGGTTACCACAACATTGTTAAGTCAGTTGCACTGGCAGCGCAAACCATGAAGGGCGGAAAGAAATGACGGAATTAGCAGAACACGTAGCCGCTATCGGGCGTCCACTTAAGCGCAAAGAAGATGCTCGACTTTTAACTGGCAAGACGCAATGGACTGACAACATTCAGTTGGCAGGCGCTCTTCATATGGCAATCTTGCGTAGCCCAATGGGTCACGCCAAGATCACAAAGCTTGATGTCTCAGGTGCACTTAAATATCCAGGTGTCGAGGCAGCTTACGGCGCAGCCGAGTTGGGTGACCTAAATGCATCCGTGCCATGTGTATGGCCGGTAACTGATGACATGGTCGCGCCTGACTTCCCAGCTCTTGCCAAGGGCGAAGTGCGTCACATGGGTGATTGCGTTGCATTGGTGCTCGCAGGAACTGCAGCTCAGGCAGCCGATGCTCTCGAAGGCATCGTGGTTGAGTATTCAGCTTTACCAGCAGTTATAAATATGGATGACGCAATCAAGGAAGGTAGTCCACTAGTTCACTCTGATAAGGGAACTAACAAGTGCTACACCTACAAGTTGCAACCGCAAGGCGATGGCGCTTATGAAGCAGCCAAAGCTAAGGCAGACGTTGTTGTTAAGCGTCGTTTCGTTAATCAGCGATTGATCCCATCAGCCATGGAACCGCGCGCTGTCGTGGCTTCCCCAATGGGAACATCCGGTGAACTGACAATTTGGTCAGCAACTCAGGTACCTCACGTACTTCGAGTGCTTCTTGCTTTGGTCACAGGGGTATCAGAGAACAAGTTGCGTGTCGTGGCTCCAGATGTCGGCGGCGGTTTCGGTGGCAAACTCCAGTGCTACCGCGAAGAAATTCTCTGCGTTGCGCTTGCTAACAAGCTTGGTCGACCAATTAAGTGGACCGAAACTCGCAGCGAAGACATGATGGCTACCCACCATGGTCGCGATCAACTTCAGGACATTGAAATTGCCGCAACCAAGGATGGCAAGCTACTTGGCCTAAAGGTTGACCTCATTGCAAACATGGGCGCATACCTACAGATCATCACGCCAGGTATTCCATTACTGGGCATGTTTATGTATCCAGCGATTTACAAGATGGATGCCTATGACTTCTCTTGCATTGGGGTATTCACAAACACCACACCTACTGATGCATACCGTGGTGCAGGTCGACCAGAATCTACCTACGCCATTGAACGAATCATGGATGAACTAGCTAATGAACTTGGCATGGAGCCAATGGAATTGCGTAAGAAGAACTGGATCAAGCACGAAGAGTTCCCTTACACAACAGTCGCTGGGTTAACTTACGATTCCGGTAATTACGAAGCCGCTACCGATAAGGCGATGGCTTTGTTCAAGTACGACGAATTGCGTAAAGAGCAAGTAAAGCGTCGTGCCTCCGGTGACAAAGTTCAGCTTGGTATCGGCATTTCGACATTTACTGAAATGTGTGGCCTTGCACCTTCCCGAACTTTAGGCGCACTGAAATATGTCGCTGGTGGTTGGGAACACTGCACAATTCGCGTACTGCCAACTGGCAAGGTCGAATTGGTAACTGGAACTTCACCTCATGGTCAAGGACATGAAACTGCGTGGAGCCAGATTGCAAGTGACACCCTTGGCATTCCAGTAGATGACATCGAAGTTATTCACGGTGACACTCGTACCTCGCCATACGGCATGGACACTTATGGTTCACGATCGCTGGCAGTTGGTGGTCAGGCCATCCTGCGTGCAGGTGAAAAGGTAGTTGAGAAGGCCCGCTTGATTGCGGCTCATCAACTTGAGTGCAGCGCCAATGACTTGGAATTTGATCATGGTGTATTCCGCGTTAAGGGCGACCCTTCAAAGGAAAAGGCAATTCAAGCTGTGGCATTCGAGGCATTCTCTGCTCACGATTTGCCAGATGGTTTGGAGCCAACTTTGCAGGCAGAGTCAACTGTAGATCCACAGGACTTCAGTTACCCACATGGCACGCACCTTTGTGCCATGGAAGTTGATACTGAAACCGGTAAGAGCACAATTCGTTCTTATGTTTGTGTTGATGACATTGGTATTCAAATCAACCCATTAATTGTCGAAGGACAAGTACATGGTGGTTTGGCCCAAGGAATTGCGCAAGCACTTTACGAAGGTGCGGTTTACGATTCCGATGGCCAGTTACTGACTGCTTCATTTGCCGATTACTTGGTACCTAGCGCACCAGATCTGCCATCGTTTGTAACGGATCACACAGTGACGCCATCGACAACGAATCCACTTGGCACTAAGGGCGTAGGTGAAGCTGGCGCGATCGCATCAACTCCAGCAGTTATCAACGCCATCGTGGATGCGCTTCGACCATACGGAGTTAACGATGTGCCGATGCCGGCACTTCCAATGACAGTGTGGCGAACGCTTAACGCTGCTCGCCAAGGAGGAAAATAATGATTCCATCAAAATTTGACTACGTTCGGCCAAAGTCAGTTGATGAAGCTGTCGCTGCGCTAAAGGCTGGTGGCGAAGACTCCAAGGTTATCGCCGGTGGACAGTCAATGCTGCCGTTGTTGCGACTTCGTCTTGCAGCCCCTTCAGTGCTAGTTGATTGCGCACGCATCGACGAAATGAAAGGCATCAAAGACAATGGCGACTCAGTAACGATCGGTGCTGCATCAACGCACTGGGATGTAATGAACAGCGACATCGTCAAAACTCACGTGAAGTTGCTGGCAGACGCCACCGCTACTGTTGCGGATCCGCAAATTCGTCACCGGGGAACTTTCGGTGGCGCATTAGCACATGGTGATCCGGCAGGAGATTTACCTGCAGTCGTGCTGGCACTTGATGCGACGCTAGAAATTGCAGGTTCAAAAGGTCGCCGCCAAGTCGCCGCCAAGGACTTCTTCCTTGACTATTTCACGACTGCAGTTGGTCCAGATGAAATCCTAGTTTCGATCACGATTCCTAAATTAGGAAAAGGCTGGGGCACTTGTTATGAAAAATTCAACCGATCAGCAAATGGTTGGGCTGTTGTAGGCGTTGCAGCTGCGGTAAAGGTCGATGGTGGCAAAATCACCGAGGCCCGAATCGCACTTACTAATTGCGCCGCTATTCCGGTGCGCGCTTCCAGTGTCGAGTCTGCGCTTAAAGGCGTGGCAGTCTCGGCAAGCGAAATCGAAAAGGCATCTCAAAGCGCTGCTGACGGTACACGTGCCACAAGCGATTTAGCGGCCGACAAGGAATATCGCGAACACTTGATGCGAGTAATAACCGCCCGCGCAGTTAGTTGTGCTGCTGGCGTCTAATTTAACAAATTAATAACCCCCAAATTGCATTGCAGTTTGGGGGTTATTAGTTAGCGGCTCAAATGAAAATTAGTTTGCGCAGCTTGCTTGCGGTAAATACGGGGGATAGACATTAATTGTGTAATGCAAAACAACTAAGAACTAGGACGCTCGTCCATGTCTTCGCCAGTGGCTACGTCGCCCACCTCAACTAAAACAATTTCTTCTGAATGCTCAGAAATAAAGGCTCGAGCACCGTGGTCACCAGCAGCACTGCGTGACAATTCTGGCCAAGTAGCGCGCGCGAATTTCACTGGGTGTCCTCGCATTGCGTCGTAACTTGCTACAACAATTTCACCAGGTGATTCAACGACTCGCGCTACTGCCTCGCTAGTTAAACCTGGGAGGTCAACCAAGGTAACAACTACTTCTTCAATCTCAGAGTGACCGTTTAGATGCGCGAGACCAACTTGAAGCGAGGAACCCATACCTGTTGGCCAATTTGGATTTTCCAAAACTATGGCATTTGGTACCTCGCCAACCCAAGCACCAAGAACGACAAATACTTGAGTGCAACCTGCCTTTGATAGCACTTGAACTGCGCGATCTACGAGGCGAACTCCGTCATGAACATAGGGAGCTTTAGGTCCGCCAAAACGCTTACCCTCGCCAGCCGCAAGGACTAAGCCAGCGGTTGTCATCGCGGGGCACCCGGATGAATAGTGCCTTGGGTTTGAGCCAAATTTTTTCCAGTGCCACCCCAACGATCTTGAATAACTTCAGCAAGAATTGAAATTGCAGTCTCTTCAGGAGTTCGAGCGCCTAAGTCAAGCCCGATAGGGGATTTCACTCTTAGCAATTCCTGCGGACTAATGCCCGCTTCAATCAATCGAGCCACACGGTCATCATGAGTTTTACGGGATCCCATCGCGCCAATATATGCCGCTTTAGTTTTTAGAGCTTCGATCACAACTGGAACATCGAATTTTGGATCATGAGTCAAGATACAAATCACTGCGCGAGAGTCAATATCTTGAGTGGCCAACCAGCGGTGTGGCCAATCATTAACAACTTCATCGGCATCCGGAAACCGCTTTTTAGTGGCGAAGACTTCGCGCGCATCACAAACAGTGACATGGAATCCCAAAAACTTTCCAGCTTTAGCAACAGCAGCAGCAAAATCAATTGCACCAAAAACTAACATTCTGGGTTTCGGAGCAAATGTTGAAACGAAAATTTCCAACGCACCTTCAAGGCGTTCACCATCTATGCCATAGTGCAAAAATCCAGTTGTACCGGATTCAAGTAGACCTAAAACATCAGTGCCAACGGCTGAGTTCAAGCGATCGCTACCTAAATCGCCCGCTACTTTATTTGGCCACACAACCAAGTGCTTACCCAGATGTGCTGGACCATTTACAACAGTGGCCACAGCAACTGGTTGGTCAGCTTGCACACTGGCAAACAAGTCAGGAAGTTCTGGCCAAGTTTCCTGGGAAATTTGTTCAACGAATACCTCAAGAATTCCGCCACAAGTTAAGCCAACTGCAAAGGCATCGTCATTACTAATGCCGTATTTTTCAAATTGCGGAACACCGTTTGCAATAACTTCGCTGGCCATTTCGTAAACTGCACCTTCAATGCAGCCACCGCTAACGGAACCTACGGCTTCGCCACCAGCAGTGACCATCATGGAAGCTCCTGCTGGGCGGGGCGCAGAACGCCACGTTCGCACCACAGTTGCCATTGCTGTTGTGTTTCCAGCTTGGTATGCCGCAAACAATTCGTCGAGGACTTCTTTCACGCGAGATTCCTTAAGTTGACTTTGGATAAGCCTAAGGCAGATTGAGCCATGGCAGGATTTGCCCAGTTACTGCGCCACCGGCAGGTAATACTGCGTAGCCGTGAGCATCGACAAAACCGCGAAGCATCGACGAATCCAGATGTTCTAACGGGGTAACCACACCATCAGCTTCAGTGCATAAAACCAATCGAACTTCGCGCGCTGGTCCCTTAAGGTCTGCATTAAAGGTTCGACTTTCCAGCGTTGGTAAAATCTGGCCATAAGAGCCAGCAATAAATGGCGCAACTAAACTCAGCAACCCGATTACAGCAGATTGCGGGTTTCCTGGAAGTCCGATCAAAAATTGGTCATTGATTCGAGCCATCAAGCTGTGGTAACCAGGTCGGACTAAAACTGCATCAACTATAAATTCACCATTTGCGTCTCGGATCGCATCGTGCAGGTGATCAACTGGGCCAGCAGCAGTTCCTCCAGTTGTGATGATTAAGTCAGACTTGGAATTAGTTATGGCGACAACGTGATCATCCAAAGTATCTGCAACATGAATAACGTTAACTAATGTTGCTCCCAAATAATCAACCCAAAATGGTAATTGTGGCCCAAGTGAATCTCGAACCTTTCCGTCACGTGATGGACCATCAAGTAATAATTCGTCACCAAAAATTAAAACGTCAACACTAATTTTCTTGTGTACCAAAACTTCATTGTGGCCGGCAGCAGCAGCAACACCAACGATTGCTGGTGTTAATTTTGTTCCAGCACTTATTAATTTTTCACCAGTTCTAGCTTCGTAACCACTTGAGCGAACATCATGAAATAGTGGCAACTCATGTTTTTGATCTAACAATTCTGCAGCACCCTTTATTGCGTGCACTTTGGAATCAATTAATGCACTCTCTTCGTCTTTGAGGGCAGCAGTTGCTCCCTGTGGCATGACAGCACCAGTTGCAGTGTGCACACATTCACCAGAATTTAGTTCTTTGATGAATTCATGTCCAGCAAGTGCTTCGCCAACATGCTGCCAAGGACCAGGACCACTAACTGCCCAGCCATCAATTCGAGATGCGGCAAATGGTGGCATGTCACCGAGCGCGACAACGTCGCTTGCAACAACCATGCCCCCAGCCTCGGAGAGCGCTAAAAATTGACTTGGCGTTAATTTGGCCGCGCTATGAGCTAACTTGCGGGCTTGCTGCCAAGTGACTTCAAACGCAGGGTTGCTTTCCATTTACCCATTGTTCTAGATTTTCCGGCAAGATTCCCATAATGCGATACCTGGAATGGCGTAAAACCCACTAAATCCCAATCTTTGGTGTCGCAAATGGCAAAAGAGAACAATAATGATTTCATGGCGAATATAGCGAGCGCACTTGTGACGACGGACGTTATCGTCGTTGCTGATTTTGCAGCAGCAGTTCGGTCAAATGTTTCGGGCGCAGTCGTCACCTTTTCAGGGGACGTGCGGGACAACGATCACGGTCGAGCCGTGGCATCTTTGGAATATGAGGCGCATCCAACGGCGCAAAGTCTGCTCGAAAAAGTCGCCCGCGAAATTGCCGAGCGTCATGAAGTTTTAAGCGTTTCAGTTGCCCATCGTCATGGACCAATACCCATCGGAGAATCTGCGTTAGTTGCAGTGGTTTCAGCTAAACATCGCAAAGCCGCATTCTCTGCTTGTGCCGATTTAGTTGATGAAGTAAAAGCCCAAATTCCAATTTGGAAACACCAAGTTTTTACCGACGGTACCGATGAATGGGTAAACTGCGCATGAGCACTTTAATCGATACTTTTGGGCGAGTGCATCGTGACATCCGCGTGTCCTTAACGGATCGCTGCAACCTTCGTTGCACTTATTGCATGCCACACGATTTTGCAGCCTGGATGCCAACGGAAGACTTGCTCTCAACCGAAGAATTAATGACCATTCTTGAAGTTGGAATTGATGCAGGAATTGATGAAGTCCGATTAACAGGTGGCGAGCCTCTTCTTCGCCCCGACATCGTAGACATTGTTGCCAGAATTAATGGATTGCCAAATCCTCCAAAACTTTCACTCACAACAAATGGCATTCGCCTGGCAGCACTTGCCCAGCCACTTAAAGACGCTGGCTTGGAGCGCGTGAATGTTTCATTAGACACTCTCAGCGCAGAGCGATTCAAGGCCATGACATTTCGAGATCGATTCGATGATGTGCTCAAGGGATTAAAAGCGGCCCGCGACGCGGACTTAACACCAATCAAGATCAACACAGTATTAATGCCAGGTGTAAATGATGATGAAGCAGTCACGCTCCTAAAGTGGGCATTAGACGAAGGATTCAAATTAAGGTTTATCGAACAGATGCCTCTTGATGCAGGCGGCGTTTGGGATCGTTCCACAATGGTCACTGCCGATGATGTATTTCATGCCTTAAATCCGGTGTACTCATTAACTCCAGTTGAGGCACGTGGTTCGGCGCCCGCTGAAGAATTTCTAGTTGATGGTGGACCAGAAACTGTTGGAATAATTGCAAGTGTTACCAGGCCATTTTGTGGTTCGTGTGATCGCTTGCGCTTAACATCTGATGGTCAATTACGATCCTGCTTATTTGCAACAAAAGAAATGGATTTGCGTTCAGTACTTCGTGAATCTGATGACAGTGATGCTGCCAAGCGTGCTGAAATAGCGCTGCGCTTTGGTAAAACAGTGTTAAGCAAACTTCCAGGTCATGGTATTAATGACCCAAGTTTTATTCAGCCAGCAAGGCCCATGTCAGCAATTGGCGGGTAGCAAATGGCCGTGACTTTGCGATTTTACGCAGCGGCTCGTAAGGCAACCGGAACAAGTGAGATGACATTAGAGCCCTCAGTTGCGCTGCATCTGTTGGATCAAGCAGTAGCTGCTCATCCAAAATTGCTCGGCGTGCTCGGGCAGTGCAGTTTTTTATTGAATGAAGTAGCGCTACACGACTTTGATACTCAAGTGCCGGACGGCTCAACCTTAGATGTATTACCGCCATTCGCTGGCGGCTAACTGCGTAACTTAATACGTTGCTGGATAAGTTTGGTAGCGCGCCAAGATTTCGAGTTTTTTCCGAATTCGCGAGGGTAATTCGATACAGTTCTGATAATCAGTATTTTAGGAAAGGGCGCCCCATTTGGAACTCGAACACTCATTTACTGTTCCAGCAGACATCGACACCGCGTGGAACACTTTGCTAGATGTCGAACGCATCGCAATGTGCATGCCTGGGGCAACTTTGTTGAATGTTGAAGGTGACACTTTTAACGGCCAAGTAAAAATTAAACTCGGACCAATAACAATGGTTTTTGGTGGCGCCGCATCTTTTGTAGAAAAGGACTTGGCAAATCACAGGTTAGTTATTAACGCGTCGGGAAGTGAAACTAAAGGGACTTCAACTGCGCAAGCAATAGTGACCACTCAACTCGTAGCCGAGAGCCCTAATTTGACACGAGTCGATGTGAATACCGACTTAGCAATTACGGGTAAGCCAGCTCAATTTGGACGAGGTGTTATGTCTGATGTTGCGGGACGAATTATTGGACAGTTTGCAGGCAATCTCGAAGGCGTGATTGCGGCAGGTTCTGTGAACAAATCAAGTGGGCAAGATTCTGGTGCCCAACCCCAAGTAGGTACCCCAGCGCCTGTTGCCGATGCGATTGACATAATGCAAATGGGTGGCGGCGCGGTAGCCAAGAAATTGATCCCGGTTGCTTTAGTAATTCTGGTAATTGTTGCTGGCTGGCTCATACTGGGTTAATTGCTTTAATTAAGGGCAACTGTAGAAGCAAGAATTTGGCCCATCTCGCATTACTGCTTAAAAAGAACCATAATTAAGAAACAGACTCGGGAGGTATCAGGTGCCAAAGATTCTCGCTTCGCGCGTTGCGGATCTTCAAAAATCCCGAACACCGTATGTGCATGCCCGAGTTGTATTGGCGGAAAAGCCAACATCGGCAAAGCCAGGTGATGAAGCCTTAATTTTTTCGGATGGAACTATTGAAGGTTTCGTGGGCGGCTCCTGTGCTGAGTCCACCGTTCGAACGCAAGGCATGTCGGTACTAGATGACGGCCATGCCTTACTATTGCGAATTGCGCCCATGCCGGAACCAGATACTCAAATTGGAAAGCGCACAGTACACAACCCTTGTTTGTCCGGTGGGACACTTGAAATTTTCTTGGAGCCAGTCATGCCTGCACCATTAGTTGCTATTTTCGGAGATAGTCCAATTTCAGATTCATTAATTAAGCAAGGTCCCGGTGCTGGTTATGAAATGGTCGAATGGGACTCAAATATTGATTTAGCAAAAACGTTTGCCATCATCGTTGCAGCTCATGGTCGCGATGACGAAACAATGTTGCTCGAAGCTGCGGTAACTGCTGGCGTTCCATATGTTGGACTAGTCGCAAGTCGTAAACGTGGCACCGCTGTCATTGAGATGTTGAATTTAACTCCAGATGAAAAAGTGAAAATTCATTCTCCAGCTGGTTTAGATATTGGTGCACGCACACCAGATCACATCGCACTTTCGATCTTGGCGCAGATGATTCAAGAAATGGCAAATATTTCCGAACCGCGCAAAGCAGGACCGGTATGCGAAACTGCAATTGATCCAGTTTGCAACATGTCAGTACCAATGGTGAATGAATCGATCCATGCAGATTTTTCTGGAACGACAGTATGGTTTTGTGCTCCAGGTTGCCTGAAGGCATAC
Source organism: Bifidobacterium breve (assembly GCA_945866135.1). Lineage (GTDB taxonomy): Bacteria > Actinomycetota > Actinomycetes > S36-B12 > UBA5976 > UBA5976. Next base: position 5,193 of record CAMBGF010000023.1, on the reverse strand, counting down.
TCTGCAAATCCAGAAGCATTCCAACTGGCTTAAGTTATGTCCACGTCATTCGTATCCACGACCCAACTCCGTGATGCTCTTGCCGAAAATGGTTATCTAACTGACGATGGTTTGGCGACTGCACTTTTTGTCGCAATGTCCTTGCCGCAGCCACTCTTATTAGAAGGCGAAGCTGGGGTAGGTAAAACCCAGGCGGCCAAATCATTAGCAGCACTTTTGGGAACACCGTTAATTAGGTTGCAATGCTATGAAGGTATTGATGCATCCGAAGCTCTATATGAATGGAACTACCCACAGCAACTTCTTGGCATCCGAGTTGCTGAATCTCAAGGCAAGTCATTGACGGAAGAATCGCTTTTTACCCGCGAGTATCTAATTGAGCGACCATTAATGAAAGCAGTGGAACATCAGGGACCACTACCTGCAGTGCTACTAATTGATGAAGTCGATAGGGCTGATGAAGAATTCGAAGCTTTTCTATTTGAATTACTTGCGGAAGGCTCGGTGACAATTCCAGAACTTGGAACTATCCATGCCAAATTCCCGCCAATTGTTATTTTGACTTCTAATAGAACTCGCGACTTACATGATGCGTTAAAGCGCCGCTGCTTGTATCACTGGATCGATTATCCGGATATAAAGCAGGCAACAGCCATAATTCGAAGTCGAGTTCCGCAAGCAAGCGCTGACTTAACCGCACAGATCGCCAGTTCAGTGCAGCGACTTCGCAGTTTAGATGTTCAAAAACAACCCGGAATTGCCGAAGCAATTGATTGGGTAAGTGCAGCAATGATTCTTGGCCTCGATCGAATTACTGCTGATAATGCAGTTCAGACTTTAGGAAGCGTTCTTAAGTACCGCGAAGACCATGACGTGGCCCAAGCTAAAGGCTTGGGCTGGGTGGTCAATGGCTGACCTAGCTGACATTGTCGCAACTTTCGGCCAGGTGCTTCATGTCGCAGGAATTCCAGCAACTCCAGAGCGAAGGGCGCGCTTCGCGCAAGCCGTAATTGAAATAGATCCAACGCAAGTAACGCAACTTTATTGGGTTGGTCGCGTAACGTTAATTTCCAGCCGTGAGCAAATAGAAATTTATGATTTAGCGTTTAATCAAGTTTTTCGAGGAATCATTGATTTAACAGATACCGGCAAAGGAGATCCAACTCCTAACCCAGAGAATTCTCGGGAATCAGGGGACCAGCAACCGGCTCACGAGAATAGTGATCAAACTTCAAATCAAGGTTCGGCGGGAACAAGCGGCACGCCAGGCGAGAAATCCAATGAAGATGATGAGTCTGTCTTACCATCGTTACTTGCACCTGCAAGTGATGATGAGCGACTTAAGGATTCAAACTTCTTGGAGTGCACACCCGAAGAACTTGACTTGATTGCTACATTAGTTTCGAAGTTACCGTTAGTGCCACCGAGACGACCCAGCAGGCGAAGTAAGCGCCACCATCACGGTCAAAGCATTGACATGCGTTCCACAATTAGACACTCGTACGCCCATGCGGGGGATCCAGTAGACCTTAGGTATCGCAACGAAAAAGATCGGCCGCGCCGAGTTGTTTTAGTCGCCGATGTATCTGGATCAATGGAACCGTATTCACGAATCTATTTGCACCTAATGCTTGGCGCCGTGCGTGCGTTACATGCCGAAGCATTCGTATTTGCGACTCGACTTACGCGATTAACAAAATTCTTAGCAATTGGTGATCCCGACGCTGCATATCAAAGAGTCGCGCAAAATACCCCTGATTGGTTTGGCGGCACTCGCATCGGCAAAACATTGTTGGAATTCATTAGAGACCATGGTCAACGTGGTATTGCCAGAGGGGCAGTCATCGTTATTGTTTCTGATGGCTGGGAAACTGATGATCCAGCCATACTTGGGCAAGCTATGCAGCGTCTTTCCAGACTTGCGCATCACATAATTTGGGTGAATCCAAGAAAAGCCGCAACAAGTTACGAACCATTAGTTGGTGGCATGGCCGCAGCGTTGCCTTTTGTGGACACATTTGTGAGCGGTCATTCCCTGCGCGCACTGCAAGAGGTTATGGATGCGATTCGAAATGCTCAAAACAGATCAGTGATGAAAATTCAAAAACAAGCAATTTAGAGAACGGCAACTTGCATAAGTTGCTTGAAGTCAGCTTCACCATCGCCGGTAATCGTGATGCGCGAATCTGAACTATTAATTCGACCCCAAAGATAGAGATCCATTGCTTCGGGAGTTCCCGAAATTATCAATCGCGCCAGAGGATTAACACTTTCTGCTTTAGTCACTGTTGCATTTTCTGCAGTAAATTCAATTTCCCAATGCGTATCTTGCTTGGAACCAAGAGCGCAAATTGAAACAATTCCAAACGCCTGGTTTGGCGCGCCTTCCCAAGAACCTAGAAGTGGTAGAAAATCCAAAACTTCATCAACGCCATCAAGTGCTAAATCTTCCGGGATAGTTGTTACCGAGCCGCATGCAAGTTCTGCATCAATTCGATGAATTACAGTTTCATGGGCCATGCGACGAAACCAGAAATCAACTGTGTTGTCGCTGTGATGCCAGGACCAAGTTTTTCTTTCGGGACGAGCCAGATCCAAAGCTTTGATAATTGCCGCAAATCCCCAGCCCATAAATTCAAAAACATCGTCAGTTCGTGCGTAGGGAGCTAAGTGCTCCTTAGCCTCTGCCTTAACTCCAGTTTCAACTACGTATGCCTGACCCAAGTAGACATGCCCCATATGTTTCGCCAAGTCATTGGTACTCCATCCCGGGCAGCTTGGTACTGCCACCGGGTCATTAGGCAGGCACGCTAATAAGCGGGCATAGTCCGCAGTTAAATATGAAATGTAGGTTTCTCTGGATAGTTCAGTTCCGGCAATTGATCGCATTAACCAAGCCTAGTAATTACCCAAGTAGCAATTGCCCAGATCGAAAACATCTGGTCAATGATTAGACTAATCACATGTTTGCGTCCCTCTCTGATCGACTTTCAGCAACTTTTAAGCAGTTGCGTGGCAAGGGTCGACTTACTGAAGCAGACATCGATGAAACCGTTCGGGAAATTCGCATTGCTTTACTTGACGCCGATGTCGCTCTGCCAGTAGTTCGAGAATTCTGCGCTCGAATTAAAGAACGTGCACTTGGGTCGGAAGTTTCCGCAGCTCTAAACCCAGCGCAGCAAATTATCAAGATAGTTAATGAAGAATTGATTGGAATTCTGGGAGGTGAAACCCGACGCCTAAAATTTGCCAAAAATCCGCCAACTGTAATTCTGCTCGCTGGCTTGCAAGGCGCAGGTAAAACGACTCTGGCAGGCAAACTTGCTGTGCATCTGCGAGCGCAAGGTCATCAACCTATGTTGGTTGCCGCTGACTTGCAGCGACCAAACGCAGTTGATCAGTTAAAGATTGTGGGACAACAAGCTAACACCGTAGTTTTTGCGCCAGAACCCGGTAACGGTGTGGGCGACCCGGTTAAAGTCACGCGCGAGGCAATGAAGTTTGCTAAAGACAAACAGCACGACATTGTCATAGTTGATACTGCCGGACGTTTAGCCATCGATTCCGAACTTATGGATCAACTTGCAAAAGTAAAAGCTGAAGCAAAGCCAGATGAAACCCTGCTGGTAATCGATGCCATGACTGGGCAAGATGCAATTAATACTGCGGAAACCTTTGCACGTGACATCGGAATTGACGCAGTAGTACTGACAAAACTTGATGGTGATGCCCGCGGTGGCGCTGCGCTTTCAGTGGCAACTATTACTGGCAAGCCGATTATTTTTGCCTCTACTGGTGAAAAATTAACTGACTTTGAAATTTTCCATCCGGATCGAATGGCATCGCGCATTCTTGATCTCGGAGATTTACTAACCCTGATCGAACAAGCTGAACAAAACTTGGATAAAGAACAAACTGAAAAGTTTGCCAAAAAAGTAAAAGCCGGCGAAGATTTCACGCTCACTGATTTCATGCAACAAATGCAACAACTTCGCAAAATGGGTTCCATGACGAAAATGCTAGGCATGCTGCCGGGTATGGCCGACATGAAAAAGCAAATTGAAAATGTTGATGAAAAAGAAATTGATCGTGTGGAAGCAATAATTTCTTCAATGACTCCAACTGAGCGCGAGAATCCAAAATTACTCAATGGTTCCCGTCGAGCCCGAATCGCGACTGGCTCGGGAATGCAAGTAAGTGACGTTAACTCACTTATGGATCGATTTGTACTGGCACAAAAAATGATGAAGCAAATGGCTGCTGGTGGATCTATTCCAGGTATGCCGCCGATGCCAGGTATGCGAGCACCGCAGCAAAAGAAAGTTCAGAAGCCAGGTAAAGGCGCAAAGAAATCTGGCAATCCAGCTAAACGTGCTGGCCAAGAATCTGGCATTGAGCTCGAGGCGCCAAGTGCAACTCTTAGTGAGATTCCTTCAGCCTTTCGAGACTTTTTGAAATAGCCTGCGGGTCGACGACTTGCACCACAACAGAAGCGAAATTATCGCCAAGTAAATTAAAGCGAATTGTGTGGTCGGCAAGTTTCGCCCGAACATTCCAGAAATGCTTAACGCCATGGCGTTGCCGGTAAGTTCCGGCAATGATGCCAAACCCATATGTTTGGGAAAATGTGTATGTGCCTGGAGCTCGCATCCCTTTGCATTCCTTGAGAATGTCTGGGCCTATGTCAGCCGAGACAATATGGTCGCGGGGGATAGTTAGGTCTTTGGGGGAGGCATTCAAAAACTTGTCCCAGGTCGAAAATTCAATAACTACCGATGAATCGGTGACCGTAACCTTGGTGAACATACTTCTAGTTTAATTGGGCAAAATGTCGACTAATAATGCCAAATTCCCTCAATTTCCTGATTTTTGTTCTGTCTGGCATGATTTAACAAGTAATCCCGACTTGGTAGCCGGCCCTCTACCCGCAACCTTGTTGGATTCATAGACACTTACTAATTGCGCCCCCGCTGCAATAACAGTTTTGTGTCACACCAATTATCAGGAGAAATAAAACTCGTGGCCGTAAAGATCAAACTTAAGCGCATGGGAAGCATCCGCAACCCGCAATACCGCGTAGTAATTGCCGATGCCCGCACCGCTCGTGATGGCCGTGCCATCGAAGAAATCGGTTTGTACCATCCAAAAGAAGAACCAAGTCTTATCAAGATTAATTCTGATCGCGTGCAGTAC
>CAMBGF010000022.1 GCA_945866135.1 Bifidobacterium breve | reverse complement strand
GGTGGAATCGATGCACTGCATGAACAAATATCTGCAGTGGCTGGCAAGAACCTGGGAAATGACACCAAGGATGTGCGAAACGTTATTACAAGAAATGACGTTTTCCCAGCCCCACTTGCATTAAATGTTGTTCCGTGGGCAGGATCACTTTCTGAAAATGATTACACCAGTGAAGAAATAAAAGTTAGAAATGAGTCGCGCAAGATTCTAGGCAAGCCATCGCTAAAAATCCATGCAACTTGTGTTCGAGTCCCAGTAGTTACGACCCACTCATTGGCAGTTCATGCTGTGCTTGATCGCGACGTGACTGCGGATGAAGTTCGAAAGCTACTTGCAAATGCGCCTGGTGTCCTAGTGACTGATGATCCAGCAAATAAATTATTCCCAACTCCCATAGATGTCGTTGGCACAGACCCAACTGTCGTTGGAAGAATTCGAGTTTCTAAGGAGTATCCAAATGAAATTGATTTCTTTGTGTGTGGGGATAACTTGCGAAAAGGTGCGGCCCTAAATACTGCTCAAATAGCTGAAGTTGTAGCGCAAGAATTTAATTAAATTCTTGCGTGAATAAAAATATTTTTTTTGTTAAGTATTTTTAGCTGTGAGAGTCAGTAAAGTTGCTTCTGGTCGGCACGCAATTCGAATCGGTGTAAACGGTGAGGTTCCAACTCCCGCAGAAACATGGAGCGGCATTTGGGTTCTACCAAAATTTGAAAAACCTTTTGCTTGGCGTTGTGGCAAATCACAGTTTGTTACTAATGCGCCATAGAACGGTAGGCATACTTGCCCACCGTGCGTATGCCCGGCAAGTACCAAGTCGGCGTTGTCACTTTCGAAACTTTCTAAAACTCTTCGATATGGTGCATGTGTGACACCGAGTGCAAATGCGTCGTTATCAAATGTGCCAGCTACCGCAGCGTAGTTATCTCTTTTAATGTGTGGATCATCAGTTCCGCGGGCGTGAATCTTCACACCTTTAACCGTGACATGGCTCTGTTTGTTATTAAGATCGAGCCAACCCGCATCACTTAACTGTTCTACTAACTCACCGGCTGGTAGTGCTGCGCCACTTGCCTGGATGACACGATTCTTATTGAAATATTGAAACGGATTTTTCAAAGTTGGCGCGAAGTAGTCGTTACTTCCAAGTACAAACGCACCTGGAATGTCTAAGAGTTCATCCAGCGCCTCAACTACTGCAGGCACAGCAAGGGTGTGGGCCAAGAAATCACCAGTTCCAACTACAAAATCTGGTTCAAGTTTTACTAACGATTTAACCCAGTTGATTTTGCGAGTTTGGGCGGGAGTTATATGTAGGTCGGAAATGTGCAGAACCTGAAGAGTTTCACTACCCGCAGGCAAAACGGCTAACTCGAGTTCGCGGGTGGTGAAAGCTTGGGCTTCAACTAGGCCGTAGGCAAGAGTTGCCCCTCCGGTGGCGCCAATTGTGAGCACTGAATTGGCTAAAAACCCCATGTTGCTAAGCATTACATGGAAACAACATTTCACATGTGCACAAATTGCCCATAGGCTTAGGATCTCCACATCTTCCCAAGGAGGTAAGGCATGTCTGATGACAATTTAGACGACTTTGCGCGCTCCCAAGAATTGGATCCATTAACCTCTCCGACGTGGGAAATTGCTGATGACAATGTTTTTTCACTAGCACCTGATATTGCAGAATTTATGCCGATTAACGAAGACACTTTAATTCGGCGTCGACCATTACTTCCACCAGATGCTGATGAAATTATTCGAGGCGAGTACACCGGCTGGGTGCCGTTGATTAAACCGGGCGAAACTTTAGCCGATGCCAAGGCACGGGAAGAAAAGTTGGCACTTTATTTAAATCCTGGCAATGAAGAATCACATTACTTAACTGACTTTTCTGCCCCAGTTGATTTAGCTTCAGATTTAGCACCTGAAGTAAGGGATCCCATTGTTGAAGTTCGACCATATAGTTTTCCAACCGAAATAGTTGCTGACCCAGACGTAGTTGTTTCCCCTACCGAAGCACTCGAAGAAGCTCGCCGCCGAATTGCCCAAATGCGTGCCAGCTTGCAAACGAACATCAATCGGGTATCGCAAAGTTTTGAGCATCCAATTTTTAGTGAACCCAATGATGAGGTGGCGCTTGGGGAAGCACCAATTTTGCCAACATCAGAATTTAAAATTGAGGATCACTCCTTTGAATCATTATTTGAGACTGAACCCACTCTTGAGCGCGAGTCGCAACGGGAGCCGGTGTCGGTTCAAGTTCATGAGGAGCCCCGGGTCTATACCCAGTCAACGCAGCAGCCAACTCCAACTGTCATCATCGATGAAGCAGCTGACCAGACTCATTCATTAGAACTTGTAATTATGCGCGATGAAATTAAAGATCTTCGCGATCGCCTAGATTCATCTCAAAAGTTAATTGAAACTCTGATGGTTCGGTTAGCGGATCTTGCTGAGTTAGCACTTAAACGAAGAGATTAACGATCTGCGTCGCCTGATATAAATGGCATGCTGGAAATAATTGCTTCAAAATCGCTGCGCTTGGAATTCTGCAAAACTGTTGACAGTGCCAAAACTGTGTGCAAACTAGCAGGGCGCAACTTCAGGCGGTATGGCAATTTATCATTTCTTGAAACTAAAAACCAGGAAGCAATACCAAGTGGAGTTTCAATACTGTGCTCATAAGTTCCCTCAGGCACCCGAACAACTTTAGGTAGCAACACATTTACATCTTCAGCCAGGCGCATCTGGCATGGTTGGATCATTTCCGAAATCATGGCAAGAGACACAGTCACTTCATCAACGAGTTGCAGAATTCGACTTCGCACGTCACCGCCAGTTTGCAGCACAACTGCGAAACTTTCGAGTTCGTGGTACTTAACGCCACTCGCCGTTTCGCGAGCATCAATGGCGTACCCACTTGCGCGGGCCACGGGACCACTAATTGCTTGATCGAGTGCTTCAGATTTAGTCAGTATTCCGATACCTGCAAAAGGAGTAAGTAAGGCATCCCAATTCGTCTCAAGAATAATCTGCGCGGTATCAAAACATAAGTGGGTAACTTCATCGAGCCAGCTCGATTGTGGGGAGTGGGTGAGACCGCCAATTCGAGTGAGCATGGGATGCATGCGGCTTCCGGTGTAAAGCTGATAATGGTTCACCCACTGTTCGCGAGAGGCACGAATGTGATTAGTTAATTCATCATTTTGCCAAGTGAAACCAGCTAAAAATGCCAAATGAGAAGTCACGCGATTAAATTCCAGCAAGAACGTGCGAAGCCATTGGGCTGCTTCTGGCACTTCAATTCCAAGAGCAGTCTCAACTAATTGCGCAACACCGACTTCGCCAGAAAAGGCACTGAGCCATTCGTGTCTATTTGCCAGCCCAATAACTTGGCGATAATCGCGCGACTCAAATAGTTTCTCCGCACCGCGGTGCATGGAACCGAGCAATGGGGTCGCAGTCACAATTGTGTCGTCTGCTATTTGGCAATCGATTCGTAACATTCCGTGCGTTGCTGGCGCAAAAATCGGTAAGCCAGAAGTTTCATCACTTCGCGCATTGTCTAACGGCGATAATCCAATCACGCTGCGTTTGACCACGGATCTCATCGTGCCATAAGCCGATGGCTAAAGCGATTCTTTAGACTTTCATCCAATTTCTACTAGGCTAATGACGTGGTCAACACATTGGCCGAGAGCGATGAGCCTTGGACCGAAAAACCTCCACGCCTAGACGTTGGCGTAGTTGGAACTGGCAGAGCCGGTTCAGTAATTGGTGCTGCCCTAAAACGGGCGGGACATCAGATTAAAGCTTGTACTGCGGTAACAGATTTATCCAAGCTGCGAGCAGAAGCGTTATTGCCAGGCGTTGCAATCTTAAGTATTGAAGAAACAGTTGCCGATCGTGACCTCATATTGTTGAGCATTCCAGATGATGTTCTTACCCAAGTAGTCTCTGGACTTGCTGCTACTAATGCGGTTAGTCCTGGAACTTTCGTTTTGCATCTCTCGGGTCGCTACGGCATCGATATTTTGCGGCCGCTCACCGAACTTGGTTGCCTGCCCCTTGCCCTACATCCTGTTATGACTTTCACCGGAACCAGCATCGATTTAAATCGCTTGTCTGCTTGCCCGTTTGGAGTCACAACCCACCCAACTTTGCGTCCAGTCGCAGAAACTCTAGTTATGGAAATGGGTGGTGAGCCGGTTTGGGTACCAGAAGCAAGTAGGAGCCTGTATCACGCGGCACTTACTTTCGGCGCGAATAACTTGATAACTTTAGTAAACCAAACTTCAGAATTACTCGAATCAGCTGGCATTACAAATCCAGAAGCGTTAGTTGCGCCGTTACTTAGTGCTTCACTTGATAACGCTTTAAGAAATGGCGACAGCGCCCTAACTGGTCCGATAGCGCGTGGTGATGCAGAAACCGTTCGCGAACATCTACGAGTACTAGCTAATTTTGATCCAGCCGTAACGCAGGCTTATCGCAGCTTGGCTCGGTTAACGGCAGTTCGCGCCTTAGCCTCTGGTGCACTGCAACCACAGAGTGCAGAGAATTTACTAGCAATGTTGGCAGATGAGTCATGACTTCACCGACGCTCTTACATACCGTGAAAGAACTAAACGACTGGTGCAATGAATCAGATGCACCGATTGCTACCGTTTTCACTATGGGAGCGCTGCACGCTGGCCACGCACAATTAGTAACTTATTCAAAATCGCACACTCCCAGTGACACAAGAATTGTTGCGACAATTTTTGTAAACCCAACGCAATTTAATAGTTCAACTGATTTAGCGCAGTATCCACGCACTTTAGAAGATGACTTGGAAATTCTTGCCAGCGTTGGTGTTGCTGCAGTATTTGTGCCAAGTACATCAGAGATGTATCCCAATGGATTGGCCATTGATTCACCAATTGAGCCAGGAGCAGTTGGTGAAATTTTGGAAGGTAAAAGTCGTCCTGGACATTTCTTGGGCATGCTCACCGTTGTGCACAGACTCTTAGAAATCACACATGCAAATTATTCATTTTTTGGCGAAAAGGATTTTCAGCAACTCACTTTAGTTAAAGAAATGATAAAGCAGTTGGGGTTACCAATTGAAATAATTGGGGTGCCAACTGTGCGGGATGGTTCTGGTCTGGCGCTATCAAGTCGTAATCGAAGATTGTCGCCAGCAGCATTTCAAAAAGCATTAAGTATTCCAAATGCGATGCAAATAGTTGCTGAAGCATTTAGCAACGGTGCACAAAAAACTGAAGCCGAAGCTTTAGGCAGAAAATATTTATCAGATAATGAAATTATTGATCTTGATTACTTAGAAATATGTGCTGAAAATTTACTTGATAAACCAAGTGAAACCAATGCTCGAGTATTTATCGCAGTAACTATTGCTGGGGTACGCCTGATCGACAATTTAAAAATAGCAAAGTAGGAGAATCATGTTGTTAGCAATAGATGTAGGTAACACCAATACCGTGCTTGGATTATTTGACGGTGAGAAGTTAGTTTCCTCGTGGCGCATGAAAACTGACTCCAGAGAAACTGCCGATGAATTAGCGCTTAAGTTCAAGGCGATCTTAAGTGAGTCCCCGCAGGTCACCGGAATTTGCCTTTGCTCCACAGTTCCGGCCGTACTTCGTGAGATGCGAACCATGCTTAGTAGTTACTACCAAGATGCAACTCAGGTAATTGTTGAACCTGGAATAAAAACTGGGGTACCAGTATTGACCGACAACCCAAAGGAAGTTGGCGCGGATCGAATTGTTAACTCGCTTGCCGCGTTTACGCTTTATGGGGGTCCCGCAATCGTGGTCGATTTTGGCACCTCGACTAATCTCGATGTAATTTCAGCTAAAGGCGAGTTCTTGGGAGGCGCACTAGCTCCCGGAATCGAGATTTCCATTGATGCACTTGCTTCTCGAGCTGCCCAATTACGCAAGGTTGAATTAGTGGCGCCACGCAATGTAATTGGAAAAAATACCGTTGAAGCACTGCAATCTGGCGCGATTTATGGCTTTGCAGGCCAAGTTGATGGCTTAGTAGATCGAATCATTGATGAACTAGGCACGCCAGTAAAAGCAGTAATCGCAACCGGTGGTTTGGCGGGCATAGTTGTTCCGGAATCTGAAACTATAACTGCGCATGAGCCAGATTTAACGTTAATTGGCTTGCGACTAATGTACGAGCGCAACTCCTAGTACCGATAATCTTGAGCAGTGGCCAACGATGAAAACTCCGCCGAGTTAGAACTAGCCGACCTGCCGGAACAGATGCGGGTTCGACTTGAGAAGCGCGCGGCCATATTAAGTAGTGGCGCACAGGCTTACCCGGTTCGAGTTCCAGTTACCGCCACAATTCCCGCAGTTCGAGATAAGTATGCGCACTTAACTGCGGAGCAAGAAAGTGGCGAATCTGTAGGAATTGCTGGTCGCGTTATGTTCCTGCGCAATACTGGCAAATTATGTTTCGCCCAGCTCCAGGCTGGAACTGGGGAAACCATCCAGGCGATGTTGTCCTTTGATCGAATTGGCGAAGCGCAGTTAGATTCTTGGAAGTCCTTCGTTGACATTGGCGACTTGATAGCTGTAGTTGGCGAAGTAATAAGTAGTAAGCGCGGCGAACTTTCAGTCATGGCGGATAGCTGGCATATGGCAGCAAAGGCACTTAGGCCGCTTCCTAATCCGCACACACCACTAAGCGAAGAAACTCGAGTGCGGCAGCGTTATGCAGATTTGATTATGCGCGACACTGCTCGTACTGTGGCGCGATTACGTCCAGCAACAATGACAAGTCTGCGCGCAAGTTTTGCAAAGCGAGATTACCTCGAAGTTGAAACTCCAATGTTGCAAACTATGCATGGCGGCGCAGCAGCTCGACCATTCGTAACGTCATCAAATGCTTTTGACATGCAATTATTTTTACGAATTGCCCCAGAGCTGTTTTTAAAACGTTGTGTAGTCGGCGGTATCGAACGGGTTTTTGAAATTAATCGCAACTTTCGAAATGAAGGAGCGGACTCCACTCACTCACCAGAATTTGCGATGCTCGAGTATTACCAGGCTTATGCTGACTACCACGATATGGCGACGCTAACTCGGGAGTTGATTCAGGAAGCCGCCTTAGCAGTTCATGGCACTTTGAATTATGAGTTAGTTGAAGGTGGAACTCGCGACATATCTGGTGAGTGGGATCAAATTTCGGTTTATCCTGCAGTGAGCAAAGCTATCGGACAAGAAATCTCACCTGAAACCCCAATCGAAACATTACGTAAGTTATGTGCAGATGCAGGTATTACTCACGATCCAAAAGCGATTCATGGAAAACTTGTAGAAGAACTTCTTGAGCATTATGTAGTTGAAAATTTAAAGCGACCAACATTTGTTATGGATTACCCAGTTGATACCTCGCCACTTGTGCGTGAAAATCGCACCACAAAGGGCACGGCCGAAAAGTGGGATCTCTATATAGATGGCTACGAAGCAGGCACTGGTTACTCCGAACTTGTTGATCCAGTTATCCAACGAGAGCGCTTGATCGAACAGTCTTCACTCAAAGCCGGTGGCGATGCAGAGGCAATGCAACTCGATGAAGATTTCTTGCGGGCTTTGGAATATGCAATGCCGCCAAGTGGCGGAGTCGGCATGGGAATTGACCGATTGCTTATGACTCTGACAGGTCTGAACATTCGTGAAACTATATTATTTCCACTCGTTAAGCCCGAATAGCTATGACAATCACGGTGCGCCCAGCGCGCACAAGCGATGTATTAGCAATTCGCGACTTAGTTGAGAACTACGCCGGTGACGGTCCACGCTTATTGCGCAAGAACACAGTCACGCTTTATGAAGACGTGCAGGAGTTTGTGATAGCTGAACTTGATGGCGTCATTGTTGGCTGTGGCGCTCTGCATGTTTTTTGGCATGATCTTGGAGAAATTCGCACTGTGGCAGTTTCGCCAAACAGTAAAGGCAAAGGCATTGGTTCAAAAATAATTGAAGCATTAATCGAACGTGCAAAAGTACTCGGGCTAACAAGATTATTTTGCTTAACCTTTGAAATCAAGTTTTTTACCAGTCACGGTTTCCAACCAATCAAGGAATCACCAGTTGATGCCTCCACTTACGCGCAGTTGTTACTGTCGGGCGATCAAGGAGTGGCTGAATTTTTGGACTTGGAACATGTGAAGCCAAATACGCTCGGCAACACCAGAATGCTAAAAATCCTTTAGATTTATGACTGTTCGCTAATGGCAGATTGAACCAATAGGCAAAAATCCATTGATTCAAGGACAGTAACTTGCACACACTTTGCAATTTAGAATTTCCCAGATGCGCGCGCAAGCATTGGCTCTAGCATTGTGTCAAGGCCAAAAAGTAAGAGGAGATGCATATGTTCGAGAGATTTACTGACCGAGCTCGCCGAGTAGTAGTACTTGCCCAAGAAGAGGCACGCATGCTCAATCACAACTACATCGGTACTGAACACATCCTTCTTGGCTTAATACACGAAGGCGAAGGCGTAGCAGCCAAGGCTTTGGAAAGTATGGACATTTCACTTGAAGCAGTGCGTGCTCAAGTTGAAGAAATTATTGGCCAAGGTCAGCAAGCTCCATCGGGTCACATTCCATTTACACCACGCGCAAAAAAAGTTTTGGAACTTTCACTTCGCGAAGCATTGCAACTTGGACACAACTACATCGGAACTGAACACATTTTGCTTGGCCTAATTCGTGAAGGTGAAGGAGTTGCCGCACAGGTACTTGTAAAACTTGGTGCTGATTTAAATCGGGTTCGCCAGCAAGTAATCCAGTTGCTATCCGGTTACCAAGGTAAGGAACCACAGCAACAAGGCGCGGGTCCTGCTGAAGGCACACCGTCGACATCATTGGTCTTGGATCAATTCGGAAGAAACTTAACGCAGGCTGCGCGTGATGGACAACTCGATCCAGTCGTTGGCCGCCAAAAAGAAATTGAACGCGTGATGCAGGTACTTTCGCGTCGCACAAAAAATAACCCAGTTTTAATTGGTGAACCAGGTGTCGGTAAGACAGCAGTTGTTGAAGGTCTGGCACAAAAAGTAGTCAAAGGTGAAGTTCCGGAGACGCTCAAAGATAAGCAGATTTATTCCTTGGATCTAGGCGCGCTAGTTGCTGGCTCTCGGTACCGTGGTGACTTCGAAGAACGGCTAAAAAAAGTTTTGAAAGAAATCAAAACTCGTGGCGACATCATCATTTTTATTGACGAAATTCACACTTTAGTTGGTGCTGGCGCAGCTGAGGGCGCAATTGATGCAGCGAGCATCTTGAAGCCAATGTTGGCGCGTGGCGAATTACAAACTGTTGGCGCAACAACACTTGACGAGTACCGCAAGTACATCGAAAAGGATGCAGCACTCGAGCGTCGTTTTCAGCCAATTCAGGTGAACGAACCATCAATTGCACAGACAATTGACATCTTGAAGGGTCTGCGGGACCGTTATGAAAATCACCACCGGGTAACCATCACGGACGCTGCCATTGTTGGCGCAGCAACTATGGCTGACCGTTACATAAGTGATCGTTTCTTGCCAGATAAAGCAATCGACTTAATTGATGAAGCTGGTGCGCGATTGCGAATCCGTCGAATGACTGCGCCACCAGATTTGCGCGAAATTGACGACAAAATTGCAGCAGTTCGCCTAGAAAAAGAATCAGCCATTGATGGTCAAGATTTTGAGCGCGCTGCCTCGTTGCGCGATGACGAAAAGAATCTAATTGCTGCTCGCGCAGTTCGGGAGAAGGAATGGAAAGACGGCGACATGGACGTTGTTGCCACAGTTGATGAAGAGTTAATCGCTGAAGTACTTGCAGCATCAACTGGCATTCCAGTTTTCAAGCTAACCGAAGAAGAGTCACAACGACTACTTCACATGGAAGGCGATCTCCACAAACGAGTTATTGGTCAAGAGCAGGCCATTAAGGCACTCTCGCAAGCAATTCGTCGTACCCGCGCAGGATTAAAAGATCCTAAGCGTCCGGGTGGATCCTTCATTTTTGCTGGTCCGTCTGGTGTCGGCAAGACTGAACTTTCCAAAACCCTTGCTGAGTTCCTGTTTGGTGATGAAGATTCACTCATCCAACTCGACATGTCTGAATACTCGGAGCGCCATACAGTTTCGCGACTATTTGGTTCACCGCCAGGATTTGTTGGTTACGAAGAAGGTGGCCAGTTAACGGAGAAAGTCAGGCGTAAGCCGTTTAGTGTTGTGCTCTTTGACGAAGTAGAAAAAGCGCACCCAGACATCTTTAACTCGCTATTGCAAATTCTTGAAGATGGCCGCTTAACTGATGCGCAAGGACGAGTTGTTGATTTCAAGAACACCGTAATCATCATGACCACAAACCTTGGAACCCGAGATATTGCAAAGGGTGTCAGCCTTGGATTTGCTGATGGCAATGACACGACTTCTTCATACGAGCGTATGAAAAACAAAGTTAATGATGAATTAAAGACGCACTTCCGTCCCGAATTCCTAAACCGCATCGATGACATAATCGTCTTCCACCAACTAAGTGAAGATGAAATTGTCGAGATTGTTGACTTAATGATCGACAAGTTAGATCTTCGACTAAAAGACAAAGACATGGCAATTGAGCTCACGCCGGCAGCGAAAGCACTGCTTGCAAAGCGCGGCTATGATCCAGTTTTGGGTGCCCGACCATTGCGCCGCACAATTCAACGCGAGATTGAAGATCCGATGAGCGAGAAGATGCTCTTTGGTGATCTCAAGCCGGGCGAGATTGTCATAGTTGATGTTGAGGGCGAGGGTGATGATGCCAAATTCAACATGCGTGGTGAATTTAAGGGTGAGCTTTCGGACATCAAGATTGAGACTGTTGGTACCGCCGGAGTAGCAGATTAACTAGCTTCACGATGCCACTTAAGAGTTTCGACTTTGGAGTAATCGGCGCTGGCATAGTTGGCTTGGCGATGGCTAATCAGGTGCGAGAAATGCACCCGAACGCCACGATTGCGGTGTTTGATAAAGAAGATTCGATTGGTCGCCATGCCAGCGGGCGTAACAGTGGCGTTTTGCATGCGGGCTTTTATTACTCGCCCGATACTTTAAAGGCGCAACTTACCCGAGATGGCAATCAAATGCTGCGAGATTTCTGTGCGCAGGAAAGTATTGCCGTAAAGACAACTGGAAAAGTAGTTGTCACCCAAAATGAATCTCAAATTCCTGCGTTACAGGAGTTGCATCGACGTGGAAATGCAAATGGCGTTTCCACGGAATTGATTTCTGTGGAGAAACTTGCAGAGTTTGAGCCGTTAGCACGAACAGTTCAAGTCGCACTTTGGTCGCCGAATACTGCGGTAGCAAATCCACTTGCCGTGACAAAAGCACTTGCAGCCAAGGTAGTTCGCGAAGGAACCGTTCTAAAGCTTGGTCAGAAAGTAACCAAGGCCACGGATCAACGAATAAGTACTGACTCTGAAAATTACACAATTGGACACGTGATAAATACTGCGGGTTTGTACGCTGACAAAGTTGCTAAGCAATTTGGATTTTGTGACGATTATGCGATGCTGCCGTTCAAGGGTTTGTATTGGTACGGAAATTGGGCACCAGGAAAATTGCAGCGCCACGTCTATCCAGTCCCAGATGTGCGAAACCCATTTCTGGGTGTGCACTTAACAGTCACCGTTGAAGGCAGAGCAAAAATTGGACCAACTGCAATTCCAATTTTCTCGCGGGAAAGTTATTCCGGATTTGGTGGACTGAGCGTTAAAGAAATTTTGAACATCATAGGGATTTACCCCAAGTTTCTAACGAGTAGTCATCATGACGTGCTGGGCTTAATTAAGTCTGAATTACCAAAGTATTTGCAACACCATCTCGTAAATCAAGCAAAAGCTTTAGTACCGAGTATTCGCTCCCAAGATTTTAAGGAGCGAGGTAACCCAGGGATTAGAGCTCAACTTTTAGATACAAAGAATAAAAAGCTGGAAATGGACTTTGTTGTGCGGGGCGATGAAAACTCCACCCACTTGCTAAATGCCGTATCACCTGCATGGACTAGCGCATTGGCTATGGCCGAGCACGTCTGCAGAAAATTCAATTAGAATTTTAGTAACCAAGCGATAGGTAAAAACATGGCCCAGACGGTAGATCTAATTTG
The DNA here is from genome assembly GCA_945866135.1 of Bifidobacterium breve. Taxonomy (GTDB): domain Bacteria; phylum Actinomycetota; class Actinomycetes; order S36-B12; family UBA5976; genus UBA5976. The sequence goes on along the minus strand of CAMBGF010000022.1, from coordinate 4,911 downwards.
GCTAGTAGCCGGATACATCTCTTTAGGAATAAAGGCTTGGGCGCTTTCAGATATTCTTAAGGCACCGGCAGAAGCTTTCCCATTTTTAAATCGACAAACTAAGAATATTTGGATTGCGATTTCTTTAGGAAGCGTTTTAGGGCACATACTTTTTGGAGCCTGGGGGTTTACGGGCGTGATCGGATTGATCGCCTGCGCCGTGTATCTTGCAGACACTCGTCCAAAAATCAATGAAATGACTGGCCGGCGGTAATTTCTTTAGTTCTAACTAAGTGCTAAAAACTAGTTAATGTTTGCCTTGGTTTGCAACGGCCGCCGCAGCATTAACAGCAGCTTGTGGATCTAAATATTTTCCACCGATATTAATTGGTTTGAATTCATGATCTAGTTCGTAAACTAATGGAATTCCTGTTGGAATGTTCAATTCGGAGATTTCAGAATCACTGATGCCATCAAGATGTTTAACTAATGCCCGCAGCGAATTGCCATGTGCGACCACTAGTACTGTCTTGCCAGATTGCAAATCAGGGATGATGTCTGACTTCCAATACGGGAGCATCCGAGCAACAACATCTGCTAAACATTCGGTACTAGGTAAGGCTGAGCCAAGTTCGGAATAACGGGGGTCAGTTGTTTGCGCAAATTCGTTAGTCGGATCAATTGCGGGTGGTGGAGTGTCAAAAGATCTACGCCATAACTTAAATTGCGCTTCGCCATATTCCGCTAAAGTCTGGGCTTTGTCTTTTCCTTGCAGCGCACCGTAGTGCCGTTCATTGAGTCGCCAGGTGCGCCGCACAGGAATCCAATGTCGATCCGCCGCATCAAGAGAAATGTTTGCAGTGTTTATAGCCCGCCGCAAAAGTGAAGTATGTAAAACATCTGGCAGCAAATTGTGCTCGACAAGCAATTCGCCAGCGCGACGAGCTTCTACTAAACCCTTTGCACTTAAATCAACGTCAACCCAACCTGTGAAGAGATTTTTTTCATTCCACTGGCTCTCACCGTGTCGAAGCAGAATTAAAGTGTGATTCGCCATGAGTCAATTCTCCTGCGGCTGCGTGAATAAATGTGCAAAGGCCGCCAGGTTAGCTAAATCCATACCTTTGCTAGTGCGCCAGGACCATTCCCGTTCGATGGCCGACTTAAAGCCAAGTTCGAGGAGCACGTTAAAAGAGTTGTCACTGGTCTGCAACATCACGCCAAGAAGTTGATCTATTTGGGCTAAATCCAAAGTAGCCATAGGCAGAACACCTGATAAATAGATGTCGCCAAGATGATCGAGACAGTAATTGATTACCAGTAGCTTGCGATTTTGCTCCAAAATCCAGCGATATACCGCTTCGTGATTTTCATCTGGGTTTCGCGCCACGAAACTTTCAATCTTAAATACCGTATCGCCAAATGTCATCGCAACATTAACAAATTGCTTATTTGTGCCGGGCAACGAGACCACGACTGTTTTTTCACCAGCGAATTCAAAATTAAGATTTTGCTTGGAAAGGTATTGAGTCGCTTGCTTAATTGAAAGTATCAAATGCTAATCCTTGCCTGAGCGGATGCAATTGCCTCGTTGTAGACGGCAATGAGTTTTTCCGTGGTGTCTTCCCAGCCAAAGTGACTAGCGTGGTCAATCGCTCCAACTGCTAACCGGGATTGCAAATTATCATCACTGGTAACCCGGAGAATCTCTTTGGCCCAAACTTTTTCATCATGCCCATCTATCAACACACCGCTAATTCCGTCGCGAACTGCTGTGGGTAACCCGCCAACCCGGGCAGCTACAACTGGAATGCCACAAGCTTGTGCCTCGATTGCAACTAACCCAAAGGATTCACTGTAGGAAGGAACAACGCAAAGTGTTGCAGCTTGATACCACTTGACTAACTCGGCCCGATTTGTTGGTGGCACAAATTTTACGATGTCAATTATTCCTAGACTCGTTGCTAATTCAACGAGTGAATCTGGATGATCTAAACCACTGCCTGAGGGTCCACCGCAGATCGTGACAAGTAGTCGACTGCGCAACTGTGGGGAATGTTTCAAAATTTCGGCCGCGGCTTTAATTAAAACATCTGGAGCTTTAAGCGGTTGAATCCTGCCAACAAAAAGCAAAACTATTGCATCCGCAGCAACTCCCAAGTCCTTGCGCGCTTGCGTTTGGTCGCCAGGAATAAATTTTTCCAGATCAACACCAGGGTGCACAACGCGAACTCGCTTCGGATCGGCGTGATAGAGCTCAATGAGTTCTTTTGCCTCGGCATGAGTGTTAGCAACTAGTCGATCGGCAGCTTCCACCACTTGCTCTTCGCCAATTTCGCGGATAGCAGGCTCTGGTGAATCACCTTTTGCCAAAGTTAAATTTTTTACTCTCGCCATGGTGTGCATAGTGTGAACCAATGGCACACCCCAGCGTTCTTGCGCAATCCAACCAACCTGCCCGGAGAGCCAATAATGACTATGAATCAAATCATAGAAACCTTCATTTTTTGCAGCTTCGGCGCGCAGTACTCCAGCAGTCACGGCGCAGAGTTGCGCAGGTAAGTCTTCTTTGCGTAATCCTTCAAATGGTCCGGCAGGAATATGCCGAACTAAAACTCCGTTTGCAAGCTGCGTTGTTTCTGGCTCAGTTAGCGATGTTGCGCGAGTAAAAATTTCTACTTCGATTCCGCGGGCTGCAATACGTTTTGCAGTCTCGGCAACATAGACATTCATGCCGCCAGAATCGCCAGTTCCAGGTTGGTGAAGTGGCGAAGTATGTACAGACAAAATTGCGATTCGCCGTATTTCAGCCGACTGCGGACTAGAAAAATTAGTTACCATGTGAATCTATAACTAATTTAGCGAAAAGCGCCGAACTTTGATACTTGAGGGATAAATCCCTATTTAGCGTAAGGTTCGCCAGTAACGATTTGTATTATTCGGCGGGCTACCGATACGGCATGATCGCCAAAACGCTCATAGAACCGCGAAAGCAAAGTCACATCGATTGCTGCTTCTACTCCGTGGGCCCAGTCATCAGAAAGTACGACAGTGAATAACTCGCGATGCAAATCATCGAGGATGTCATCGTATTTATTCATTTCATCTGCCAAGCCAGTGTTACGAGTTGCGATTACTTCGCCTGTTTGCGCGACAATTTTGCCTGCTGCCTTACCCATTTTTCTAAAAGTGTCACTAAGCTCGGCAGGAATCGAAGGGTTTGGGTAACGAAGCCGAACTTGCTTTGCAATGTGAACAGCAAGGTCACCCATACGCTCAAGTGATCCCGATATGCGAATGGCGCCCATAACTAAACGCAGGTCAGTAGCCATTGGAGCTTCTAGAGCCGCTATCAATAAAGAAATTTCTTCGACGTCCGCATTCAACTGATTGATTTCGGCGTCACCAGCAATTACAAGTTCAGCCATGGTCAAGTCGTCAGCCAATAACGCATCCGTAGCATTACGGATCGCAGTGCCTACCAGGTCAGCCATGGCCACTAGGGCAATGTCGATTTGAGCTAGTCGAGTTTCATAAGCTTCACGCATGTTCGTAAGTGTAACGGGACAAAGCCAATTTCGGTGTTGTATTAAACCAACAAATCAAGCAATCGGTGAAACATTAGGCAATATCGGGATGAACATTCAGTGAAAATAATCCTCCTAGTAGGAAGGGAGTTGGAAAAGATTCTAGTGTCCGCAAGTGAGGATAGCGTGGCGGCAAAAGCACTAGGCCGTAATTACCTGAGCAAAGTTGAGTTTCATAAGCTTCCCGCATGTTCGTAGTTCTAACGGGACAAAGTCAATTTCGGCCTTGGTTTACACCAACAAATGAAGCAATCTATGAAACATCAGGCAACATCGGGGTGAACATTTAGTGAAAATAATCCTCCTGGTACGGAGGGAGTCGGAAAAGATTCTATTGTTAGAGAGTGAGGATAGCGTCGCGTCAGAAGCATGAAGCCCTAATTACCTCAACAAATTCGCAACAAGCACAACGTGTTGCCGCGCTGAGCGGAATTCTTGACATCTTGCCAGATGCCGCCGCAATAGTTGATGAGTCTGATCACGTGCTTGCCTCTAGTGGAAATTGTGTTGCGATGGGATTAGTCGCGAATAATCGAATTGGCCCAGTAGAACTTAAGGCACTAAATAGGGAGGTACAGAGACTCCGCAAAACCCAAACTCGCGATGTAACTATTACCCGCAAGGGCTCTCGTTTTGGCGAGTGGGAAGCGCGACTTCAAGTCTCGCCGATTGATGAACACTTAAGCCTTGTCATCGCACAAGACTTAAGTGAAGAACGTCGGTTAAATGATGTGCGTCGGGATTTCGTGGCAAATGTTTCTCACGAATTGAAAACCCCAGTAGGCGCGCTTTCATTACTGGCTGAAGCAATTCAAGCTGCAGACGCAGATATTGAACAAGTTCGGCACTTCACTTCTCGCATGCAAATCGAAGTCAAGCGCTTGACGGCAATGATCTCTGACTTGGTTGCTTTGTCGCAGGTTCAAGGTGACGCGCCGCTTCGAAATTCAGCACCTGTGGAAGTATCCTTCATTATTGATGAAGCAGTAGATGCTACGAAAATTTCTGCAGAACAAAAAGGTATTGAAGTTGTGGTCGCAGAAGACATTAATGTTGGGCAAATTTTTGGTGATGAAGACCAATTAAACGTAGCTCTTAGTAACTTGCTTTCAAATGCAATTAAGTATTCGCCAAACAACACCCGAGTTGGTGTAGGTGCACGTAGGAACGATGACATGATTGAAATTTCGGTAACTGATCAGGGACCAGGAATTCTGGAATCGGATTTGAGTCGAATTTTTGAGAGGTTTTATCGAGTTGACCCAGCGCGATCTCGAGATACCGGCGGCACTGGCTTAGGATTAGCAATTGTCAAACATGTCTGTGCAAACCATGGTGGCGATTG
>CAMBGF010000021.1 GCA_945866135.1 Bifidobacterium breve | reverse complement strand
ACAGTCCTGCCACAAACCTGTTTTGGGATCACCAATCACGAGTGATTCATTGGCTGGATCGCCATGAATTCCAACTAATCGACCATCGGGCAACATTCGAAGAAAGCGTGCGCCAACTAGCCACATCGGCTGGGCCCACTCCGCATCCTGGGTAAAAATCTGATTCCGATTCCCGGTCTCATCGACGCACCAGATGTTCCAAAAGCCAGAAGCATCACTAATGAAGTAGAGCTTGTGCTCATCGCGCCAAACTGGGCTGTTCACCGCTTCATTAAGTCCGCCGGCGCGAACTTGTACTGCAACTAATTCACCAGCTGAAGTAATGTCTGCAACCCGCAGTTGTGTGCCATCCCATGGCATCTGTGGATGCTCCCAGCTGATCCAAGCTAATTTTGTTTCATCGGGGGACAGTGCCAAATGCGCGTAAAAGTGGGATTCTGAATCCAGAATTCGAATCTCGTCATCCGGGCCAATTGCGATCAGGCTCCGGTTAGTTTCGTGTTCGTGAGTTATCTCCCGAACACACCATATTTCCTGGCCACGAATTAGAAAATCGCTGTATCGCGCAAGGGTCCCAGCTGAGCTAACGGGCGTAACCGCAACTGGATCTGCATTGTTAGTTTTCCAATAAATTCTTTGATCACTTTTCTCAGAAAACAATAAACCGCTCTCACCTCGCCAATTACAGACCAGCCAACTCAAGCCGCCCATCTCATGCACACGAGTTACTGCGCTCCATGGAGCAGAAAGTAGGTCGCCTTGCGTATTGCTAACCACTGCAGTGCGCCCACCTTCATCTGGCCGGGATTCATCCCAATAAATCTCACCTGCCACCCCTTGCACGAAGCCCAAAGAGACACCAGCGGAGGCAAGCAATTGCGGTGAGATTGGAGATTTCCAGCTCCCCGGTGTGGCGGTAATCATGCCTTGACTCTAATGAACAGCGCAAAAAGATAACCACCCGCACCTGCCAAAGCAAGTGCGGGTGGTTAGCGAGTTAATTAAATGTCGTAATACAGTTCGAATTCAGCTGGGTGCGGACGCAAGCGAACGTAATCAATTTCTGCGCTTCGCTTGTAGGCAACCCAAGTTTCGATTAGGTCCTTAGTAAACACGCCACCTTCGAGCAAATATTCGTGATCCAACTCAAGTGCATCCAGTACCTCAGGCAATGAGGATGGAACTTGTGGAATATGCGCAGCTTCCTCGGGTGGCAATTCATAAAGATCTTTATCAACTGGAGCGTGTGGTTCGATCTTGTTCTTGATGCCATCTAGCCCCGCCATCAACATGGCAGCAAACGCCAAGTATGGATTGCTCGCTGCATCTGGGCAACGAAATTCAATCCGCTTAGCTTTTGGATTGCTGCCGGTAACTGGAATTCGCAAGCAAGCTGATCGATTGCGCTGCGAGTAAACCAAGTTAACTGGTGCTTCGTAGCCAGGAACTAACCGGCGGTAGGAGTTCACAGTTGGGTTTGTGAATGCTAAAAGTGATGGTGCATGCTTAAGGATTCCACCGATGTACCAACGGGCAAGGTCAGATAACCCGCCGTAACCACGCTCGTCGTAGAAAAGAGGCACACCGTTTGTCCAAAGAGATTGATGCACGTGCATACCCGAACCGTTGTCACCAAATAGTGGCTTTGGCATGAAAGTCGCAGTTTTGCCACCTTCCCAAGCGGTGTTACGAATTACGTACTTGAACAACATCACTTCATCTGCTGCTTTAAGCAAAGTGTTGAAGCGGTAGTTGATTTCCATCTGACCAGCAGTTCCAACTTCATGGTGCGAGCGCTCAACTAGTAAGCCAACTTCGGCAAGTCGCACCACCATTTGATCGCGCAAGTCCGCCATTTGATCAGTGGGGGAAACTGGAAAGTAACCACCCTTAATTCGAGTCTTGTAACCGCGGTTGTCAGAGCCATCCGCGTTGAATTCATTTCCGGCATTCCAAGCACCTTCGATGGAATCAACGTGGTAGCTGGACTCGTTAGTTGTGGTTTTAAATCGCGCGGAATCAAATACGAAAAACTCAGCTTCCGGAGCAAAGAACGCCGTATCAGCTATTCCCGTGGAGGCTAAGTAAGCCTCAGCTTTTGCTGCAACAGTTCGTGGGTCGCGAGCGTAAGGTTCATCTGAGAACGGATCATGAACTGAGAAGTTCATGACAAGAGTCTTTTCCTTGCGGAAGGGATCCACAAACGCGGTCGTGACATCGGCAAGCAACTTTAAATCTGATTCATGAATTGACTGAAATCCGCGGATTGAAGAGCCATCAAACATTTGCCCACCAGCGAAGAAATCTGCATCTACGGATTCAACTGGCACATTAAAGTGCTGCATAACTCCTGGTAAGTCACAAAATCTCACATCTAGAAAACGGATGTTGTTTTCTTTGATGAATTTAAGGGCATCTGCGTGGGTTTTGAGTCCAAGATTGGACATTGATTCTCCTAAAAATCTCGCGGTAGCAACCAAAGCATTCTTTGATTAAACCAAATCTACTTAAACTCGATTTCCAGACCGTGTCCCATGTGTTTCCAATTTGTTACGAGAGTTTCCATTAGCGCCTAGCCCCCAACGCAAATAGAGTGAAGTTGTGGATAGACGGGACATCGGCTCGTGGCTCTCTGGGCCAAAAGCAGCACTTGTTGAGCAAGGCCTGGAGTTTGGTTACCCCGGTGAGCGCTTTGGGCTTGCTAAATCTGGAGCTGGCAGTGCAGCGAGATTTGGTAGACGCATTCTGGCTTTAGCACTTGACTGGTTCGCCGCGATTTTAGTAACTAATCTGGTTTTTCCAGACTTGGTATACGGCAGTGGCGATTTTGGTGCGACGACCTTAGGGATTTTCGCCCTTGAAGTTACCTTATTGACAGTGACCACAGGCTCCTCGTTTGGTTACAAGATTTTCGGTCTGCGCTTAATTTCTGTGAGTGCCGCGCCGCTAAACTTCTTGAAAATTTTGGCCCGCACCGCACTTCTTTGTCTGGTAGTTCCCGCCATGATTTGGGACCGTGATGGTCGAGGCTTACACGACAAAATCATTGGTTCGATAGTCATGAAATCCAAGTAGCACAAAATGCCGATGGAATTGCCGCCCGGGAAAACGTGCGCATTTGTGATCAGTTTTGATTTTGATGCAGAAGAAGTGTGGCTGGCTGAAAATCCCGAAAACGCGAACCGCCCTGGCCTGCTTTCGCAGGGCACCTATGGCGCAAAAGTTGGTCTCGGGTTAGTTCTAGACACCCTGGATCATCTCGGATTGCAAGCCACATTTTTCACCCCTGGTCGGGTTGCCGAACGTTACCCAGAACAAATGCGCGAGATAGTGGCGCTGGGACACGAGCTTGGTCATCATGGTTACACGCATACTTCGCCAACCAAGTTAACTAAAGCCGAAGAACTTGCGGAACTGCTAAAAGGCAAAGCAGCTCTGGAACAATTTGGCACGCAAGTCACGGGGTACCGTTCACCTTCTTGGGAAGTGAGTCCAAATACTTTTGATCTCTTGGTTGAAAATGGATTTCATTATTCGTCAAGCATGATGGATGACATTAAGCCTTATGTTCATGCGACTCATAAGATCGTGGAACTTCCGGTGCAGTGGATTTTAGATGATGCGCCATATTTTTGGTTTAGTTCTGGTGGTGATTGGAACCGCACAATTCGCTCAGCAAAAGAGGTGCAGGAAATATGGCGGGAAGAATTTATTGGGATTCGCGCGCTTGGGGGATTGACTGTGTTGACTATGCATCCACAATTTATTGGCCGGCCAAGTCGAATTGCAATGCTTGAGCAATTTTTAACTTTTGTTAAATCCCATGATGATGTCTGGATTGCAACTGCCGGTGAAGTTGCCCGATCAGTTAACTAGTTTTTAGCTTATTAGCGACTTTATTTGATCCAAGTAGCCTTGGGCATCTAAGTAAGGCAATACAAAGAACATTAGAATTGCAAAAATTATTGCCCACTTTAAAAGTTTCTTAAATAAGAAAACTGCTACCAGCACGATTCCAAGCAGTTGCGGTATTGCAAGTGAAGTAAAGAAATTAGTGACTGTGGAAATCAATTCATTCATCGACGTGACATCTTTCGCCCTTGTGGCATTGGTCCCTTGGGAATTGGCAATGCGGTTTTAGGAAGTGCTTCGAGGCGCTTTCGCACTTCGGTCACTTCAGCTGGCCGCAATGACTTACTAATTTTTTTAACTGTCTTTTGCAAGTTGAAAATAGTTACTTCGCCTTCGCCTACAGTTAATTCATGAATTGGCACACCTTGCGCAAAGCGGGCATGGGCTTTTCTCTGCTCGGCAAGTAAGACACCAGGCCGGGAACCCTCGCCAACCAGGATGATGCCGGGACGACCAACAACGCGGTGCACCATGTTTTGATTTTTATCAACACCAACTGCTGGGGTAACAAACCAAGCGCCCCGAATGGCATTTAGCACAGATGCAGCAGCGCCAACTTGACCAGAAATAGAGGAGTAAGCCGCTTTTTCAGCAATTTTTCCAAAATAGAAAACAGTTATAAGTAGTGAGGTCGTAAAACCTAGAAATCCCAGAAATAGTTTTTGATCTAATGCGATTCCGATGCCGAAAATGACGGCGAATACCACCGCAAACATTCCAAGTAGTCGCAGGGCGAGAAAAGAGATCTCTTTGCTAGCGAAGGAATAAGTCTCCTTAACTTGAACATACCAACGCTGTTTCGGTGGTGTCGGCGTTTTCAATGACATGTATCTACCTTAAACGCCAGATGGGTTTCGAGCTGCAATGGCTTGCTGGTAGAGCTTTCCAGCCCGGTAGGAAGACCTGACAAGTGGTCCACTTAGTACGCCAGCAAATCCGATTTCTTCGGCAACTTTAGCCAGTTCGACAAATTCCTCTGGGCGCACCCAACGATCCACTGGATGATGGCGAAGTGATGGCCGTAAATATTGCGTGATGGTAACCAAGTCGCAACCAGCGACATGTAAGTCTTGCAGAGCTTGGTGAACTTCCGAGATTTCTTCACCCATACCCAGGATCAAATTACTTTTAGTTACGAGTCCAAAGTCGCGGGCAGCTGTTATTACTTCTAGCGAGCGCTCATACCTAAAGCCTGGCCGGATTCGCTTAAAAATTCGGGGGACAGTTTCAATATTGTGGGCAAAGACCTCTGGCCGTGACTGGAAAACCACTTCAAGTAATTCTGGCTTGCCATCAAAATCTGGCGCCAACATTTCCACACCACAACCAGGGACAACTTCATGGATTTGGCGAATAGTCTCTGCGTATAGCCAGGCGCCACCATCGGGCAGATCATCGCGAGCTACTCCAGTAACTGTTGCATAGCGAAGTTGCATTGTCTTTACGGACTCGGCAACTCTGCGGGGCTCGTCGCGATCTAAATCAACGGGCTTGCCAGTATCGATTTGGCAAAAGTCGCATCGGCGAGTGCATTGATCTCCACCGATCAGGAATGTGGCTTCGCGATCTTCCCAACATTCAAAAATATTTGGACAGCCAGCGGATTGGCAAACGGTATGTAGACCCTCGGACTTAACAAGGTCTGCAATCTGTAAATACTCTGGACCAGTTTTTAGTTTGGTCTTAATCCACTCAGGCTTTCGCTCAATCGGTATCAGCGAATTACGCGCTTCAATCCGAAGCAACTTTTGTCCAGTATGGGGCGCAGCATTTGCATCTGGAGATTGCTCGGTAATGGGCGTCGTCACAGTATTGAGTCTAGTTGAGGGGACTTCAATGGGTTTAGGGAGTATTCAGGGGTTAAGGGTTCAAATACCCGAATCAGATTCGCAATTGCGCTGGCGCGCACATCGCTCACCGTTATTTCCGTTTTGAGTTCACTGGACAGCGTGGTTACGCCGGCATCGGTAATTCCGCATGGCACTATGCGATCAAACCACGAAAGAGCGTTGTTGCAGTTCAGCGCAAAACCATGCATCGTGACTCCTTGCGCAACTCGGATCCCGATTGCGGCAATTTTGCGATCTTGAACTTCATTGCGGACCCACACCCCACTTCGGCCTTTAATACGGGAAGTTGCTAACTGAAAATCAGCACAAATTCCAATAATCACATCTTCTAACCGGCGAACATGGGAAACCACATCCATCGCACTTGGCAAGTGAACTATTGGATATCCAACTAATTGACCTGGCCCGTGCCAAGTGATTTTGCCGCCGCGATCGACATCAACAACGGGGGTTCCATCAGTTGGCCTTTCAAAATTTTCAGTTCGCCGCCCTGCGGTGTAGACCGATGCATGCTCAAGCAAGATCACAGTGTCAGCCATAGTTCTTGAAACGACGCCCGCATGAATGCCGCGCTGCTGCTCCCAACCAACTTGGTAATCGACTAGCTCGGACCCAAGAGTTGCGTCAATTATTGCCAGGGTCATGTCCTTAGCCTAAGACCTAATTTGTGGTGTAACTTGCCCAAAAGCCGTTAGGAGTCCCGTAAACCCCGACTTAAAATTCATGAATTAGAATAGAAAGTATCGCTCCCGACCGCAAAGGCTTTAATAACTATGACTGAAGTAAATCGTCATCGCTCTACAAAAATTGATAAAAAAGGTCGAGGCCTACTCTGGGTAGCTATTGCGGTAATCATCGCTTGGTTTGGAATAAGCGCAGTTGCTGGACCACTGTTTGGAAAACTTTCTAGCGTTCAGCAAAATGACAATGCTGGTTTCTTGCCAACTTCGGCTGAATCGACAAAGGCATCCGAACTAGCCACAAAATTCACTTCGCAGGACACTTCGATCCTGCCTGCCTTAGTAATCTTCATTGGACCCGCAGACCAAGCAGGGCTTGGCGCGATTGGTGAGTTTGCGACAGCACTTGCCGCCGCCCCAATCGAGGGTGCGAACGCAGTTGTCGGGGATTACCTAGCGCAGGGCGCGCAATTAATTCCAATTCCCTCCGAAGACGGCGAAGCAATTTTGATGTCTGTCCCACTGGACAATGACGCGTTGGCGACACCACTTGAAAGCGGCGAACCCGCACTGCCAGCAGTTGTTAAGGCAATTCGAGAACAAGCAGATCAGGTTGCTGGTTTTGAATCACACGTAACTGGTATCGGTGGCATTTTGGCCGACTTGTTCGACAGTTTTGGATCTATTGACACCGACTTACTGCGCACCACGCTAATTGTCGTAGCGCTAATTTTGATCGCAGTTTATCGATCGCCAGTTTTGTGGATCATTCCGTTGTTTTGCTCCGTCATTGCGCTCTCTATTGCTGGCGGTATTGTTTACCTGCTTGCGAAAGAAGAAATCTTGAGCCTTGATGGACAGTCGCAAGGTATTCTCTCCGTTTTGGTTATTGGAGCAGCAACAGATTATGCGTTGCTCCTGATTGCGCGATATCGCGAAGAACTTCATCACTACGACAGTCGCGTTACTGCCATGATTGCCGCCTGGAAAGGTGTTATCGAGCCGATCGCAGCTTCGGGCTTAACGGTCATATCGGGACTGCTCGTGCTTGGTCTTTCCGATCTTGCATCTGTTCGCTCGCTTGGCCCCGTTGCAGCTATCGGTGTGATTGCAGCGCAATTAGTCATGCTCACCTTGCTGCCAGCGATCATGGTGCTTGCAGGACGTTGGGTGTTCTGGCCGAAACGACCAAATCATGATGACCTTGATGAGAATCTATCCGGCTTCTGGTCTAAGCTAGCGGGGCTGGTCGGCCGGCGGCCGCGCCAAACTTGGATTATTACCGGAGCGTTCCTTGTAATAGCAATGTCATTTGCTACGCAACTGAAATCTTCTGGCCTGGCGCAAACCGATGCCTTTACCGGCAATCCAGACTCCGTAGTTGGACTCGAAAAACTTTCTGAGCATTTCCCGGCAGGCTCAGGTGATCCAACCATAGTTATTGGTCCAGAAGCGGATAAAGATGCGATGATCTCAGCACTTCGCACTGCCCCAGGTGTGGTTGATGTTAAGCAGACAACTACACCATTTATTCCGGGTGGCCCTGAGCCAACACCAGTAGTTGTTGATGGTCTAGTGCAAATTGAATTAACCCTTGATAAGCCCGCTGACTCAGTTGATGCGCAAGGGTATGTGACAGCAATTAGGCAAGTAGCTAAAGGTGCAAGCGAAACCGCTGTCGTGGGTGGATCAACTGCTGTTAACTTCGACATCCAGCAGACTAATTTGCGTGATCGCAACATTATTATTCCTACCGCATTGCTGGTAATTGGAATCATCTTGGCGCTATTGCTTCGCAGCTTATTTGCGCCGGTTCTTTTGATCATTACTACTGTGATCTCATTTGGTGCCACTTTAGGTATTAGCCACTTGGTATTCACTAACTTATTTGGATTCCCGGGAACTGATGGTAGCTTCATCCTCTTCACGTTCGTGTTCCTGGTGGCCCTCGGAATTGACTACAACATCTTCCTAATGACTCGGGTGCGAGAAGAAGCCATCAAACTTGGTACGCGCCCAGGAATCATAAAGGGTTTAACAGTTACTGGTGGCGTAATTACCTCGGCAGGAGTTGTCTTGGCGGCAACATTTGCGGTGCTTGGCACATTGCCACTCGTATTCTTAGCAGAACTTGGATTCGCGGTAGCTTTTGGTGTGCTTCTTGACACCATCATTGTGCGAAGCCTTTTAGTTCCGGCTCTTGGATATGACTTGGGCGCAAAAATTTGGTGGCCAAGCAAATTAGGTAAAAGTGAAGGGCCACTTGCTGATGCAAGCAAGGTTCTAACTTCGTGACCAAGGGAATCATTGTCGCGTCCAGCGGCGGTTTTGTGCAGACAGATCGTTGGGGCGTGGTGGTTCCTGGGCAGATCTTTAAGCGAGCCCTGGAGTTAACCGGCAAAGCTCGACCTCGCGTGCTATTTGTCCTAACGGCAAGTGGCGACAATGCTGGATATATTTCGACAAGTTATCAAGCAGTATCAGGTCTTGGTGTTGACGTTGAACATTTGTCATTATTCACGCAGCCAAATGTTCCAGTTGAGCAAGCATTTGGGCGCGCTGATTTAGTCTGGGTTGGCGGGGGATCGGTGGCAAACCTGCTTTCACTTTGGCAACTTCACGGCGTTGATCATGCTGCCCGCGATGCTTGGGAACGCGGCGCAGTCATGGCGGGCGTCAGTGCTGGGTCACTGTGCTGGCACGTTGGAGGCCCAACCGATTCATTTGGTCCCAAGCTGGAAACCATAACTAATGGTCTTGCTCTTGTTCCTTATGGAAATGGCGTGCACTATGACACTGAGGCGCAACGCCGCCCACTATTGCAGTCATTAGTTCTTGATAAAACCCTGCCACTCTCTTTTGCAACCGATGATCATGCCGCCATTGTTTACCAGGGGATAGATCCAGTAGAAGTAGTAGTTGACACAACTGATAGCAAAGCAAAGGCTTATCGCGTCGAATTAGTTGCTGGCGAAGTTAAAGAAACGACACTAGCGCCAGGGGCAATTAACTAAACCTTAAGAGTTAGTTAGAGATCATCAGTCATAAGCGCTTCAGCTGCGCGCCGGCCACTTGCAAGTGCGCCATCAATTGAAGAAACCTGTCGGTAGTCACCGCAGATATAAACTCCTTGCGAAAGTCGAACATCTTGCGCGATGTCATGCGGAGCGCTCATCATTGGTAACGCATCAGGAATTGGATACGTTGCCACATGCGCCCAGCCACCTGTTGGAACTCCGTATAGCGAAGCTAGGTGGGAACGAACTTGTAGTTCTGCTTCTACGGAATGGTGCACGCCAAGGGCCGAGGAGGAGATTAGCGTTCGTTTTTGCGATGCGTAAGAAGGCGCGTTGTTACTCATGACAACAGTGTTCACAAGTGGACGCGAAGGATCATTGTGAGTGCCATTAAATTTCTTTCCATCAACTACAAGCGTGCTTTTACCGTCAGTTAACTCCGAACCACTGCAATCAGCTAGGTGATACCAAGTGGTAACAGAATTACTCGCTGGGACTTTAAGGCTTGGAATTAGGATGGCGGCGCTTCTTGCGTTAGTTGCTATTACTACTGATCGGGTCCGGATGTCGCCTTGATCTGTGCGAACCATAGTTTGCGCAACTGCAGTTGCTGTGACACCAAAATTAATACTTCCCTGTGGTAATTGGGCGGCAAGTTGAGTAGGAATCGCTTGCATACCCTCTCGAGGAACGCCTGGTGTGCCTGAAACAAATGACTTCAGCGTGATGTCGAAAAATCTTTTAGAAGTTGCTAATTCGCCCTCTAGAAATACTCCTGCAAGAAATGGCCTAAGTAACTGTTCCGTTAGCTTGGTTCCAAACTTTGCCCGCAAGAAAGCATCTGTGCGCTGGTCGTAAGTGTTGGAACTTGTTTTGGAAAGTACTAAGCCAAGTGCGTAGCGGGCAAACTTGAGCTTGGCTGAGATTTTTCCAACTGGTGCTAGCAAACTGTCAACGGCCCAAGTTGGCTCCCGCTTCGGATCTGCCATTTTGTAGGCACGGCCATCGATAGAAACTATGACACCCGGTGAAAAACTCTTGATGTCTAGAGAATTTAGATCAAGGACACTCGCGCCTTCAGTGTATGAAGGGTTATAAAGCTGAAAACCGCGATCCAATAAAAGTCCATCAACGCGATCAGTTCGAACCCGTCCACCCGCGGCATCACCAGCATCAATCACGCAAACATCGCGGCCCGCAATTGCTAATCTTCGGGCGGCGGCGAGTCCGGCTAACCCAGCGCCAATAATTACGACATCGCTACTTTTGGGAATCGTCGACATAATAATTACTTGGCAGCCAGGGTGCGCATGGCACTTTCAATGTCAGGGTCTTGGAATTTAAATCCAGCATCGAGCAACACTTTAGGGAGCACTCGAGTGCTTCCTAGAACTTCTTGGGAAAATTCCCCTAATGCGCTCTGTAAAGCAAAAGCTGGTACTGGAAACAGGGCTAGGCGCTTGAAAACTTTAGACATTGCTTTAGTTACTTGCGCATTAGTTGCAGGTACTGGCGCCGTTAAGTTAACTGGACCGCTGATACTAACTTCTGATATCAAGAACTTTAGAGCGGCAATTTCATCACGCATTGAAATGAAAGACCAGTATTGGTTTCCAGATCCGAGTTTTCCACCAACACCGAGTTTGAATAATGGAAGTAGTCGGCTCCAGGCTCCGCCATTCTTAGCAGCAACTAATCCGGTGCGAGCATGGACTACTCGGATGCCGGCATCACGAGCTGGTTGGGCCGCAGCTTCCCAGGCCACTACGACATCTGCCAAAAAGCCTGTGCCAGGCCCAGCAGATTCATCAACGGCTTTGTCTGCGGTGTCGCCGTACCAGCCAATGGCACTACCTGCGATAAAAACCTTTGGTTTTACTTGCGCTGCCGTGCGGGCAAGTAATGAAGTGGAATCTACTCGGGAACTCAAAATTAGCTGTTTATATTTCTGCGTCCAACGATGATCACCAACACCTGCGCCGGCAAGATTGATGAATACCTCGCTACCAGCAAGTGAAGTTGAATCAATTTCCCTGTTTGCTGGATCCCAAAAAACTTCAGTACTTGCAACTGGCTTACGGCGCACTAATCGAATGACTTCATGTCCATCTTGGCGAAGTGACTTAACGAGTTCGGTGCCAATGAGCCCTGAAGAGCCCGCAATTACAATTCGCATACTTCTACTTTGCTATGAACGAGCCACTTCGGCTAGTTGAGATTACAGACCTAAGTCAGCTTCGAAAGCGCCTTCTTCAAGTCGAGCTTTTATCGCAGTCAGGAATCGAGCAGCATCGGC
The DNA here is from genome assembly GCA_945866135.1 of Bifidobacterium breve. GTDB lineage: Bacteria > Actinomycetota > Actinomycetes > S36-B12 > UBA5976 > UBA5976. The sequence continues at coordinate 6,690 of CAMBGF010000021.1, read as the reverse complement.
GCCATCGACGAGGCGATGGTCGTAAGTCAAGGCAAGGTAGACCATCTGACGAATTGAAATTACATCAGCGCCAGTGTCATCAGTAGTCACAACTGGTCGCTTTACCACTGCGCCAGTTCCAAGAATGGCAACTTGTGGCTGATTGATGATTGGCGTATCGAATAGTGCGCCACGACTGCCGGTGTTAGTGATTGTGAATGTGCCACCACTTAACTCATCAGGTGAAAGCTTGTTGGTGCGGGTGCGCTCAGCTAAGTCGCTGATTTTGCGTGCCAGACCGCCGATGTTTAAGTCGCCCGCATCTCTGATAACTGGAACAAGTAGGCCTCGCGGTGTGTCAACTGCGATGCCGATATGTTCAGCATCGAAATAAGTCACAGTTCCAGCTTCTTGGTCGATTGTGGCATTCACAGTTGGGAAGTGCTTTAACGCTTCACAAGATGCTTTAGCAAAGAATGGCAAGAACGACAGCTTTACACCTTCGCGTGACTCAAAATCCGCTTTAGAGCGATTGCGAAGGGAATTAATTCGCGTTACATCCACTTCAACAACAGAAGTTAATTGCGCTGAAACTTGCAGTGATTCAACCATGCGCTCCGCAATGACTTTACGAAGCCTTGACATTGGTTCAGTGCGACCACGAAGTTCCACGGCTGCTTGGGGCACTGGAGTCGTGCGGGTAGTTGGGGCTGAAGTTGACGGCGCGGGCGCAACGTGTGGCCTTGATTCCACTGGACGAGCTACTGGAACAGCTACTGGCGCAATGGTCGCTGGCGTATTTAGAATGTCTTCTTTTCTAATTCGACCACCAACTCCGGTGCCAGCAACAGATGCTAAGTCAACGCCACGTTCAGCAGCGATTTTGCGAACTAGTGGAGTTGCATAAGCGCCGTTAGATGAAGATGCAGTGGATACTGGCGCCGCAATTGGCGCCGAAGTGGATACTGGCGCAGATACTGGCGCAGCAATTGGCGCTGGCGCTGCAACTGGCGCAGCAATTGGCACTGGCGCAGTTTGTGCAGCGCTAGCCGCCGAAGTAGCACCTATCGTTCCAAGTTGCGCGCCAACTAGGGCAACACCATCTTCGGCAACTGTGATTTCCAGCAGCACGCCAGATACGGGGGATGGAATTTCAGTATCAACTTTGTCCGTTGATACTTCAAGTAACGCTTCATCGGCCGCGACACTATCGCCAATGGCTTTGAGCCAACGAGTTACGGTACCTTCCGTCACACTTTCGCCAAGTGCTGGAAGTAAGACTGGAGTTACTAGCCCAGTTGGCGCTGGCGCAGCAGGAGCTGCAACTGCTGGCGCTGGTTTTACTTCAACAACTTCTGTAACAACTTCAGCAACAATCTCTGGCGCAGCCACAGGAGCCGCAACTGGGTTAACTACTGGCGCAGGAGCGCTGCCAGTTTCGGAAATTATGGCAAGTGCCCCGCCAACTAGAACTACAGCGTCTTCGCCAGCAACGATTTCAGTGAGTATTCCACTAACTGGTGAAGGAATTTCAGTGTCTACTTTGTCGGTGGAAACTTCAAGTAATGGCTCGTCTGCTGTAACAACATCGCCGACGGCTTTTAACCAGCGGGTAACTGTTCCTTCGGTTACGCTTTCGCCCAATTGGGGCATGGATACCGTAGTGGACACTTTGCCATTACTCCTTTTACTAGGTTTCTTAAGGTTATCGGTTAAGCGTGCGCATGTAGCGGCTTACCAGCCAACGCCATGAACGCTTCTCCCATTGCTTCATTCTGAGTTGGATGGGCGTGAACTAGGGGAGCGACGTCAGCTGCCGTGCCTTCCCAGTTGTAAATCAGTTGGGCCTCACCGATTAGTTCGCCAACGCGGGTGCCGATCATGTGAACACCGATTACCACCCCATCGCTCTTCTTGCGAATCAACTTAATAAACCCAGCAGTTCCAAGAATCTGACTCTTGCCATTTCCGCCTAGGTTGTATTCATAAGATTCAATCTCGCCAAATTTTTCTTGCGCTTGAGCTTCAGTTAGTCCAATGCTGGCAATTTCTGGCTCGCTGTAAGTTACGCGTGGAATTCCTAATTCATCAATCGTTGCTGGCGCAAGACCGGCAATTTCCTCTGCTACGAAAATTCCCTGTTGGAAGCCACGATGCGCAAGTTGTAAGCCAGGCACAATGTCGCCAACTGCGAAAATACCTGGGACATTTGTGGCTAGCCGATCTGAAGTTAAAACAAATCCACGATCAACATTGACGCCTTGTTCTTCATAACCAAGACCTTCAGTACGAGGTCCGCGACCAACTGCTACCAGCAGCAATTCAGCGGAAAAAGTTTCGCCAGATTCCAAAGTGATTGTGACACCAGATTCATTTTGTGTTGCGCCCTGGAATCGAACGCCAGTTTTAAAGTTAATTCCACGCTTGCGATATGCGCGTTCCATAGCCTTAGTTACGGCTGCGTCTTCAGCTGGAACTAAAGTTGGCAGACCCTCAATAATTGTCACATCGACACCGAATGACTTCCATACGGATGCAAACTCAACACCAATAACACCGCCACCTAAAACAATTACGCTCTTGGGCACATAGTCGATTAATAGTGCTTGATCACTTGTCATAATGCGTCCGGAAATTTCTAAGCCAGGTAGTGATTTCGCATAAGAGCCAGTTGCCAGAACAATGTTTTTACCTTCATAGCGCTTGCCATTAACTTCAACTGCGTTTGTTGCAACTAGTTTTCCAGTTCCTTCAACATATGTAATGTCGCGACTTTTAACTAAACCCTGCAGACCTTTGTAAAGGCGACCGATCACTCCATCTTTATAGGCGTTGACTTTGGCCATATCGATGCCATTGAAAGTGCTTTGCACACCGATGCTCTCGCCTTCGCGCGCAGTATCAGCAACTTCACCAGCATGCAGCAATGCTTTAGTCGGGATGCAGCCGCGATGCAGGCAGGTGCCACCTAGCTTGTCCTGTTCAATTAGGACAACTGAGAGTCCAAGCTGTGATGCGCGAAGCGCACACGCGTAACCGCCACTTCCGCCACCTAAAATCACGATATCGTGCATTAATCCTCCGCCGAATAGGGCTGTGCAATAGCGCCTATAGAACAGTCTTTCACGCTTCTAAGCACGAATATGTTCCGGGTCTAGTCGAACCAATTAAAGTTCGACTGTTCCCTCCATCACATCTTCGATAAAGGCAACCATGGTTCGAATTCCAAAGCCGACTGCGCCTTTATGGGTGTAACCCCAAGGGCTGCCCGGGTTAAATGCCGGTCCAGCGATGTCTAGGTGAGCCCAAGGTAGACCCTCTGCAATGAAATCCTTCAAGAACCAGCCCGCGGAAAGCATTCCGCCTTCGCGCGATCCAATGTTGGCTATGTCAGCAACTAAAGAATCAAGTTCTGGGCGAAGTTCTTCGGGAAGTGGCATAGTCCAAAATTCCTCACCAGCGCGATCGGCACTTGCTTTAACGCCATCGCGCACAACTTGATCGCCCATGACTCCAGCAGTGCGAAGACCTAATGCGACTACGGCAGCGCCAGTAAGAGTTGCTATGTCAAGGACAACATCAGGCTTATCTTCAGCAGCTCGCACTAGCGCATCTGCCATAACAAGGCGACCTTCAGCGTCAGTGTTAAGTACTTCAATAGTGCGACCGCCGTATGTTGTAATTACATCCCCTGGTCGCTGCGCGCCACCACCAGGCATATTCTCAGCACAAGCTGCGTAAGCAGTGACTGCAATATCAAGCTCCAGATCTGCAATTGCCCGAATCGTGGATATGACTGCAGCGGCGCCCGACATGTCATCTTTCATGTGGTGCATGTTTGCAGGTGGCTTAAGTGAAATTCCGCCAGTATCAAAGGTGATGCCTTTGCCAACTAAAGCAACGTGCTTGGTGGCATCTTTTGGACGGTATTCCATACGAATCAAACGTGGTGGGCGAGTAGATCCTTGACCCACTCCTAAAATTCCGCCGTAGCCACCAGCAGCAAGTGCTTTCTCGTCAAGGATTTCAACTTTAACTTTTGTTCCTGACAAAAATGCCTTTGCTTCCCGAGCAAGATCGGCCGGCGCTAAATGTAGCGGTGAAGCATTAATCAGATTCCGCGCAAAATTGATTCCTTCTGAAAGCACTTGGGCACGCGCTAATGCGTCTCGGTATTCGCTGGTTCGAGTTTTGGAAGTAAACAATGCGATTGAGGCAACTGGCGACTTAGTTTTCTTTAACGTTGCGAAACGGTGTTCAGTAAATGAATATGAACCAAAAGCTGCGCCTTCAAGAAGTGCGCCAGCTTCAAGTGGGCCCTGCACCGTAATCGCGATAGCTACTTTTTTAAATCCACCAAGACTTCGCACCGCGCTTCCAGCCGCCCGGCGAAGACGTTCCTGCGACATTTCATTTTTGGCACTGCCAAGGCCTACACCTACGAGTACTTCGGCATCAGCAAGTGAGCCAGCCGGTATCCGGGTGATTTCATCTAGCGCGCCAGTGGCTCCGACGTCTTTGAATGCCGCGGCTATTTTGGTAGCCGCTGCCTTTGGAATTGAATCCGATACGACCGAAAGCTGACCATCACTTGATAAACCAACTACAACCGCATTTACGTAAGCAGTGAGCGGATTCCCAGTTTTGTAACTGAGCGAAGGAACAATTGGTGTGACGGTGATAGTCATCGTGGACTCCGGTTTTACTAGGCGAGTAATGATTGGTCGGGGTGGTACATATCAAACGGTACTAGTACGGTTTGATTATGTCCTTAGTCGCCTTACATGAAACGCATTTGTCCCTCGGAGCCAGGATGGGCCCATTTGGCGGCTGGGATATGCCAATTGAATACAGCACTGGCACCGTAGCTGAACATAATGCGGTTCGAAATGCTGTTGGCCTCTTCGATGTTTCGCACATGGGTAAAGTGCGCATTTTGGGCACTGGGGCATATGAATTCGCCAACAGTGTATTTGCCAACGACATTGATCGAATCCAGCCAGGCCAGGCACAGTACTCAATGCTTTGCAACGACGCCGGCGGCATAATCGATGACTTAATTGTCTATCTAGTCAGCAAAGATGAGATCAGATTCATTCCCAATGCCGGAAATGCCAGCACAGTTGTGGCGCACCTAGAGAAGCTCGCACCTGCCGGAATAACAATCGAAAACAATCACTTAACCCAGGGCATCATCGCAGTTCAGGGACCAAAGTCTGCAGAGTTATTAGCAGCACTTGGATTCGCAACTGACCACGAGTATATGGAATTTGTGGATGCGCGTTGGAATGATTTCGCAGTCAGTATTTGTCGGACTGGTTACACCGGAGAGCATGGCTATGAATTAGTTATCGAGAACTCAGGTCTGGTGCCACTTTGGAATGAGCTATTGAGTTCTGGTTCACAATTTGGCGTACTGCCTTGTGGACTTGGTGCCAGAGATACGCTGCGCACTGAGATGGGCTACGTACTTCACGGTCAAGACATCAGCACAGAAATTTCCCCAGTCCAAGCGCGAATGGGCTGGGCAGTTGGCTGGAACAAACCAAGTTTTTCTGGTCGCGACGCACTTCTTGCCGAAAAAGCTGCTGGCGCAACTCGGCTGGCTGCAGGGTTACTCGCAGTTGGTAAAGGAATTCCGCGTAGTCACATGCAAGTAAAGAATGCTGCTGGCGAAGTTGTCGGCGAGACAACAAGTGGAACTTTCTCACCAACATTGCAAAAGGGAATTGCCCTGGGATTGTTTGCGCCATCAGTTGCATTTGGTGACACTTTATTCGTTGATGTCCGCGGCAGAGACTTAGAAGTAGTGGTTGCTAGACCACCTTTTGTTTCAGCCAGCCCTAAATAATTTTGAATTAAACTTTTCTTTTTCGATCAGGAATAACTACTGGTCCTGATTCGTGCATAACAACTCGCACCTGTGCGCCGTAGTATTTTGCAATATTTTCTGCAGTGAGAACCTCTTGGGCAGTTCCTGATTCAACTATTTCACCGTGCGATAAAAGCAATAATCTATCTGGATAAAGACCAGACACAGTTAAATCATGCATCGTCGAAATGACAGCGATCTTCTTTTCCATTCGGAGTCGATCGATCAACTCCAAAACCTCTTGCTGATAGCCAACGTCGAGCGCTGTTGTTGGCTCGTCGAGAAGAACAATCGGACTTGCTTGCGTTAGGGCGCGTGCTATTGCTACCCGCTGACGCTCGCCACCAGACAAAGTGGCGACATCACGGTCGGTGAATTCTGCTAATTCAAGTTCATTAATTACGTAGTGTGCGATTTCTAGATCTTTTGGCGACTCAGTTGCCAACATCTTGAGGTGCGCAGTTCGGCCAAGTAAAACGTAGTCAAATACTTTCATTCCAACCGGCATAATTGGCTCTTGCGCCACATAAGCAACCCAACAAGCACGGTCTCGTTCGGAAAGATGGCGCAAGTCCGCATCATCAATAAAAATATCACCTGTGGATTCGATGATTCCAGCTAAGGCTTTCAAAAATGATGATTTTCCGGCGCCGTTTGGTCCAATGATGCAGACCCATTCCCCAAGTGCCACAGAAAGTTCAACGTTTTTAATAATTGCTTTATGGTCCATGTCGACCATGACGTCGGCCGCCTGATGGCATCATTGGAAAAGCAGGGTCTGACGGAGAACACCCTCGTTGTCTTCACGGCCGACAACGGCTGCTCGCCCGCGGCGAATA
>CAMBGF010000020.1 GCA_945866135.1 Bifidobacterium breve | reverse complement strand
ATATCTTGAGCAATCTTTGCAACAATTGGCGCCGCACCTGTCCCAGTTCCGCCACCTTCACCTGCGGTAACAAAAACCATGTCTGCGCCGCGAAGCACTTCTTCGATTTCTTCGCGGTGATCCATTGCTGCTTGGCGACCAACTTCTGGGTCTGCGCCCGCGCCTAGGCCGCGCGTTAAATCTCTACCAATATCAAGTTTGACGTCAGCATCACTCATAAGCAGCGCCTGCGCATCAGTATTTATGGCAACGAACTCCACACCTTTTAGCCCGGCTTCAATCATTCGATTGATTGCGTTAACACCGCCGCCGCCAATACCAACGACTTTGATAACAGCTAAATAATTCTGTGGTGCAGCCATGATGCTTGCCTCTCTCGGAGTTTTTCTAGAAAATCTAAGTGTTGAATTTTGTTGCTTCCACTTGGTAAACAACTCTCAACCTCATCTAGAGCGTTAAAGTTATGTCAACTAAGTGCAGATACAAGTTACGGGCAAGTCCATGAAATTTAGTTGATTGAACGCTGGCGTGTCGAACTTTGTCGAACTAGAAGTTGTGGCCGCGTTATTTCACAACTGTAGCGGCGTCGGGTGCGCTCACATTTATCACGGAGTACCCCTTTTCCAATAAAGCTTGTGCGACTTCTACTTTGTCTGCTGCTCGCTCACTGGATCCAAATGTGATCACGGCGCCGCTGCCCAAGGTGGCAACTATGTTGTCTTGCGTCGCTGCTGCTAATTCGATCAATTGCCACTGCGCAGGGATAACTGCCAAAGTGTTTATCGCACCAAGCATTGCCTTACTTTCTGGCACAGCCGAGATGACTAAGAGTCCCGGTGGTGGCGCGGCCACCCGTCCCGCATTCTTACCCTCGGAGTCAATCAAATTAAAGCCACTTAACGTGGCAGCAACAGCAATTGGGGTTCGCTCCGTCACTTGAATCAAAATAGTATGCGGCCAGCCTCGCTCAACCGTTACAACTTTGATTTCTGTCAGCTCCATTAACTGCTCAGTCATCGCAGCAGTATTTATTGACATCAAGGAATTTCCAATTGGAACGGCCGCAACTGCAGATATTTGTTCAACCGTTAAGCGCGAGTTACCAGTCACAGTGACACCTTGCGCGATAAACCATTTTGATTGATAGAGAATCCACCAACCAGAAACTGCAAGCACAAGTATTAGCCAAATTAACCACGGAGTTTTTGATTTACGAACATTCTTTGGTTTCGCTGAGCGAACTGTTTGTGACATCGTGTTACTTCGCATCCAGCAATGCGAGAATCTCGGGACACATCATTCCAATGTCGCCAGCTCCAAGAGTCATGATTATGTCGCCAGGTTGGGCATGGCTAGTTAGATGCCCCGCAACCTGCGACCAAGAAGGTTCGAAAACTACTTGCTCTGGCGTAAGTGGAACATTGTTAGCCATAGTGCTGCCGGACGCACCTGGAATTGGCGTTTCACCTGGGGCAAATACTTCCAGCACAACCACGAAATCTGCCAAGCCAAGTGCTTGCCCAAATTCTTTCGAAAAAAGCGCCGTGCGGTAGTAATGATGTGCTTGGAATGCTGCCAGCACTCGGCCAGACCCAACTACAGTTCGAGCAGCGCGCAATACGGCGTCGATTTCTGTCGGATGATGCGCGTAATCATCAAAAACTCGCACGCCATTGACTTCGCCGCGGAACTCAAATCTGCGGTGGGTTCCAGTGAAACCTTCAAGACCTGCGACACAATCTTGCGAGGTGCAGCCTTGCTCAAGTGCTGCAATGAAAGCAGCCGTGGCATTGAGTGCGTTATGCACACCAGGAACCAGTAATTTAATTGGCCCATGAGTTTGGTCGCGGTATTGAATTGTGAATTCCGAGCCAACTGACCCACTTGGAAGCAAAGTCAAAACCGCATCGTTTTGGGTCCCTTGCCCGTAAGTGATTATTTTTGCCCCAAGTTTTTTGGCGCGCTTAGCAACTTCCTGGGCGCCAGCATCATCGCCGCAAACTATAGATGAGCCGCCATTACTTTTAGTGCCCACCATAAAGTCCACGAATGCCTCTTCAATGGCTGCATAAGTTTCCCAGTAATTTAAGTGATCTGCTTCAACGTTTGTGACTATGGCAAAAGTTGTCGGCAATACTAAAAATGTGCCATCACTTTCATCTGCTTCAACAACGAATAGTTCTCCAGAACCCTGGTGCGCGTTGCTGCCAGATTCATTCATCTCAGAACCAATGACAAACGATGGATCTTTCCCAGCATGTTGCAAAATAACGGTGACCATGGAAGTTGTAGTGGTTTTGCCATGAGTTCCAGCCACGCTAATCGTGGTTGATCCAATGAGTAACTCGGCTAGCGCGGTAGCTCGATTAATAACTGGGATACCAAGCTGGGTTGCTTTAAGAACTTCAGCATTATCTGTACCAATTGCCGTGGAAACTACAACACAGGATGGCAAGGTGCCCGATATTTCTAATTGATTTTCATCATGACCGATAAACACTTGGCCGCCGAGCGGTTTTAATGCCTGTAAGCGTCTGGAGTCCTTGGCATCACTTCCCGAAACTTCAATCCCCCGAGCTAGTAGTACCCGCGCGATGCCGCTCATTCCGGCGCCGCCGACACCAATGATGTGTACTCGACTGTTCAAGTAAGTCATGACTTAAGTATTTCGCACTACAGATAGAACTAGGTCGCTAAGGGCTGCCGCGGCATCTTTGTGCCCTAGCGCTGCGCTGGCCTTTGCCATCGCGGCCAAGGCGCCCTCATCTCGCAAAATCGGTAAAACTTGCTTCGCCACAAAGTCCGCGGTGAATTCCACGTCTGAAATCAGCAATGCACCACCTGCCATTACTACGGGCTGGGCATTCAAACTTTGCTCGCCATTTCCGATAGGAAGTGGCACAAAACATGCTGGTAATCCGGCGGCAGTTAGTTCAGCAATCGTCATAGCGCCTGCCCGCGCAATCACAAAGTCAACGGCAGAATATGCCAAGTCCATTCGATCCAGATAGTTGCGTGGAAAATAACTCGAAGAAGCTGGATTTTGGAACTCATTCTTTTGACCGACTATGTGAATCACAGCAAATTGCGTCAGGCTGCCATTGTTCAAGCAATCATTAACAACCGAATTGAGTTTTACTGAGCCCTGTGATCCACCAAAAACCAAAATCGCTTTCGCATCTTTGGCAATCCCAAAAAACTCGCGAGCTTGGTTACGAGATTTTGCTCGATCTAAGTTCTCTATCGACTTGCGAAGTGGGATCCCGATAAGTTGTGCGCGTGGCAAACTTCCTGGCACAGTTTCTGCTACCGCAGCAGCAAATCTCGCGCCAACTCGGTTCGCTAAACCAGCTCTGGCATTTGCTTCGTGAACCACGATTGGAATTAGTCCACGCGCAGCTAAGTACGCCGGTATCGAAACATATCCACCAAAACCAACTACGACGTCTGCTTGTAAGTCTGTAAGTAAGTTACGTGTTTGCTGAATTGCCGAGCGCAGCCGAGTAGGCAAGGTCACTAAATCTCCACTTAGCTTTCGGGGTAACGGCACTGCCGGAATCAATTCCAGTTTGTATCCCCTGGCTGGAACCAAATCAACTTCAAGTCCGCGAGCTGTGCCTAGCACCGTGATATTTATATCAGGATCAATAAGTTTTAAATGATCAGCCAAATTTAGTGCTGGTTCGATGTGACCTGCAGTGCCTCCGCCTGCAAGTACTATGTTCACAAAATCTTCCAATTCATAATTTAAAAAACCTATTGACGCTTACTCTGGATCAGGGCTTCGTGCTTTGCAAAAGACATTAATACGCCCATGGCAACCAAACTTGGAATCAGCGAAGATCCGCCATAACTAACCATCGGAAGTGGCACACCTGTGATTGGAAGGATGCCGAGCACTGCGCCGATGTTTACAAGTGCTTGAACAACTAGCCAAGTTATGATCCCAAGTGCGGCGATCTGAATGAAGGCTTCGTTAGTGCTACGAGCAATTCGCAAGCCAATTATTGCGATAATAACAAAAAGTATCATCACAGTCATGGTTCCCAAGATTCCAAGTTCTTCGCCGATTACTGCATAGATGAAGTCAGTGTGCGCCTCAGGAAGTGTTCCCCATTTTTCTCGCGAACCACCTAGGCCAACTCCCCACCAGCCACCAGATCCGAGTGCCTGCTGGCCTCGAATTACTTGAAATCCAGTTCCTTGCGCATCAGCAAATGGATCCAGCCAAGAAGTGAATCGGGCCATTCGATATGGCGCTGCTATTGATAGCGCCGCAATCGCTGCTATCGCAGCTACTGCCATAGCAGCAAACCATTTTCGCGGCGCACCAACAAAGTAAAGTAGCGAAGCCATGATTGGCATCATGACCATTGCTGTTCCTAAGTCACCTTGCAGCATGATTAAAACTAAAACTGTTAAACAAACCGGTACTAGCGGGACAAGCAGATGGTTGCGCTGCTCAAGTAAATGATATTTTTTATCCAAAACATCTGCGCCCCACAAAACCACTGCTAATTTTGCAAACTCTGAAGGTTGGATTCGAAATGGACCACCAAATTCAATCCAGTTTTTTTGTCCATAACGCGCAGTTCCAATTATGAGAACTGCTACTAACAAGATTCCGACGCCAACCATAAATAAGTTGGCCCAACGTCGAATAGAGTCCACGTGCATTTTAGAAACTGCCATCATTAAGAAAACTCCGAGAGCAGCAAATATAAGTTGCCTAGTTGCTAGCGCCCAAGAGTTTCCATCATTTTGCTGATACGAAAAAACACTAGAAGATGAAGCGACCATAACGACACCTAAGGTGAGCAAGAAACCAGTGGCACCGAGCAAAATTTGGTAATGCACCATTGGGTGTTCCAGGCGAGCCGCTAGGCCGCCTTCGAATTTACGATCTTTAACTGGGCGATTAGTTGTCATTGGGAAAGCGCCTTTACTGCTGCTGCAAATGCATCTCCGCGAGCCGCATAATCGGTAAACATGTCCCAAGAAGCGCAGCCGGGAGCAAGAAGAACAGTGTCGCCAGCCTGGGCCAAGCTTGCTGCCATGCCTACAACTACCTCCATTACATTAGTTTCCTTTGTCGTTATGCGATGAATTGGGACATTCGGTGCGTGTCGCATAAGCGCTGCAGCGATTAGTTCTTGGTCAACTCCAAGTAGTACAACAGCGCGCATTCGATGAGCGGTATCTAAAACTAGTTGATCAAAATCTTGACCTTTAGCCATGCCACCAGCAATCCAAACCACAGATTCATACGCCGTTAATGATGTCGCGGCCGCGTGGGTATTTGTTGCCTTGGAATCATCTACATAATCCACCTCGTTAATGATTGCGACCTGAGAGATTCGGTGTGGTGCTGGCTGCCAAGCTCGCAAGCCATCTCGAATTGCTCGAGCATCAATTCCGTGCGCGCGAGCTAACGCGCTCGCTGCTAAAGCATTCAAAATATTGTGCTTCGCTGGAGTCGCTATGTCCGCAATTTCTGCCAGTTCAAATGCAGCATCTTTTCGATTATCGAGAAATGCGCGGTCAACAAGAAATTCCTCAACAATTCCGACCATTGAAATGTCTGGAATTCCTGCGGTAAACCCAATCGCCCGACAACCATCGACAACTTCGGCCTGTTCAACCATACGAATCGTTTCGTCATCTGCCACATTAAATATTGCAGCTACCTGACAACGTTCATAAATCCGGGCTTTCGCATCGCGATAAGCCTCGAAAGAGCCAAACAAATCGATGTGATCCGAAGCTAAGTTTAAGCAAACTGCAGCCTGTGGCGACATAGTGTGCACGAACGGAAGTTGCGGAGCGCCAACTTCGATTGCCAGCACATCCCATGGCGTTGGGTCCATGACAACTTCAACGAGGGACCTACCGATATTTCCGGCTGCGACTGTGCGCTTTCCAGCCGCTAACAAAATCGACTCCAACATTAATGTCGTGGTGGTTTTGCCGTTTGTACCAGTTACAACCAACCAAGGAGCGGGATGCTTTGGATCTCTTAAGCGCCAAGCAAGTTCAAGTTCGCCCCAGATCGGCAACTGGGCAAGTTGCGCGGCCTTAACTATAGGTGCAAGTGGCGATACCCCTGGCGACAAAATGAGTAGATCAATTTCAGTTGGCAACTGCGTGTCATTGCCGAGGCGAACATCAGCGCCAAGAATTTCCAATATCGTTGCGCGCTCCTGTTGACGCTCTTTGGATGCAGCATCTATCACAATTACCTGCGCGCCTAAGTTCACTAATGCATCGGCTGCCGCAAAGCCAGCAATACCAAGTCCCACTACGCAAACACGAACACTAGTCCAGTCACTAGTTCTTGTTAATTGCGAAATATCAAGGGAAGCCATAATTTTTACTGACGCACCCATTCGGCGTAAAACAATGCCATTCCAGCACCCACACAGAGTCCTTGAATAATCCAGAAGCGGACAACGATCTGCACTTCGGGCCAGCCCTTCAACTCAAAATGATGATGCAGCGGTGCCATCCGAAATACCCGACGTCCGGTTGCTTTAAACACTCCCACTTGGGTGATCACTGAAAGTGTGATCAAAACAAACAAGCCACCAATTAGTACAAGTAAGAGTTCTGTTCGAGTCATTAATCCCAGGGCAGCCAAGCCACCGCCTAAAGCAAGGGAGCCGGTGTCTCCCATAAAGATTCGCGCTGGGCTGGAGTTCCACCACAAAAAACCAAAGCAAGCTCCTGCGCACGCAGCCGCGAACACGGCAAGGTCAAGGGGGTCGCGAACTGTGTAGCACCTCGGGATTTCTCCCCAAAAACAACTTTGGCCATATTGCCAGATGGACATGACGGTGTAAGCAATGAATGCTACGAGCGCTGCCCCTGTTGCAAGGCCATCAAGTCCGTCGGTGAGATTTACGCCATTTGAAATACCAGTTACCAGAAACCAAATCCAAAGAATTAATACTGCCGAAGGTAAAATCCAATTCGTGTCTCTTACCCACGAGATTGCGTTACTGATCGGCATATTGTTTGCCTCGTCCGGAAACTGCATAGCTAGGTATCCAAATGAAAGCGCCGCAATCGCCTGACCCAGTAATTTAGTTCTTGCTCGAATACCAGTACTTCGTTGCTTGAAAATCTTTAAGTAATCGTCAGCAACACCAACCAGACTCAAAGCAAACATCAAATAAATTGCTAGTAATCCAGAAACTGTTGGTGGGCGCATCATGATTAAATGTGCCAAGAAGTAGGCAAGGACTACCGAACCAACAATTGCAACTCCACCCATCGAGGGCGTGCCACGTTTACTTCCGTGCTCTGGATAGTTAATGTCAATTGTTGATTCTCGAATTGCTTGCGCAATACCGCGGCGGCGCAAAAAATTAATTAGTAACGGGGTTCCAATTAGCGAGAACAAAGTTGCAAGGCCGCCGGCAAGCACTACGAGCTTCACTGTTGGCTCCACTTCTTTTGCAGGCAAGCTTGGACATCTGATGCCAGCACTTCAAATTGTTCAGACCGTGAGGCTTTAAACAAGACGACGTCCCCAGAATTGACTTCATTGCAAATGTAGTCTGTTGCTGCTTGAAAATCGGGTAACCACACCGCTTTTTGCGCTGGGTCAGCAAGTTTAGGGACACCATAGATTTGTCCATTTGCTCCGACTACTACTAAATGTGAAATCCCAATTCGTGCGCCATAAGCAATGACATCATGATGCAGGTCAGCACTTTGCGGGCCAAGTTCATGCATCATTCCCAAGACTGCCCAAGTCCTTGCCCGGCCAGGAATCTTTCGCAAAGTATCAAGTGCGGCAGCCATTGATTCTGGATTTGCGTTATACGCGTCATTAATTATCGTTATGTCACCTGGCAAGTTGTGTACTTCCATGCGCCACTTACTTAATTGGTGCAGACCTGCAAGTGCTTCAACAATTTGCGAAAGTTCCATTCCTACCGCGATACCAACAGCAGCTGCCGCCAGCGCATTCATCACGTTATGTTCACCCAAGATTGGAATACTCGCTGATGTTCGGTAGCCACGATAAACCAAATCAAATTTATAATTGCCATTACTGGTTAACTCCAAGTTTTGCGCCTGGATGTCAGCCTGATCGGATAATCCGTAAGTAAAAACGGTTGCCTTAGTTAAGTTGCGCATAGCAAGTACGCGGGAATCATCCGCATTCAAAATTGCAACGTCCGAATCAGTCAACGATTGAACTAACTCTGACTTTGCTTTTGCAATGCCTTCAATACTTCCAACCTCACCGATATGAGCCTGCCCAACATTTGTTACAACGCCGATTGTTGGACGGGCGATGTCGCAAAGTAAAGAAATGTGATTCAATCCGCGCATTCCCATCTCAGCCACTAAATAGCGAATGCCTGGTGGAGCATCAAGGACGGTAAGTGGCAAACCAAGTTCGTTATTTGGTGAACCAATCGGTGAATGCGTTGGGCCGGCGTGCGATAACACCTGTCCGATCATGTCTTTAGTTGAAGTTTTTCCCGAAGATCCGGTTACCCCAATTACTTCGACATTTGTCATTAGATTCCGGATGTGTGTTGCAAGTTTTCCTAATGCGAAAATAACGCAATCAAGTTCACTGGAACTAGCTGGAGCAATTACTTGATTACCATTAACTTCTCGCGAAGTTAGAAATGCGACTGCGCCATTTTCTTTAGCCTGGCTCAAGTGGTCATGACCATCGGTGCGTTCTCCAACAATTGCGCAGAATAGATCACCAGGTTTAGTAGTTCTAGAATCAGTGGAGATTCCCGTAATTCGAATATTTGATTTACCAATTAGAGTTCCATCAATTATTTGAGCAACTTGGGCAAGCGTTAAATCAAGCAAGTTCGGACTCCTGCGCTGCTACCAAGCGATCATCAAATGGAAATATCTCGCCGTTTATCTCTTGCCCAGTTTCGTGACCTTTACCAAGTATGGCAACGGCGTCACCTGGCTGGGCCATTCGCAGCGCCATTGCAATTGCCTCACGTCGATTATCGATTTCAAAGACTTTAGTTGACTTAGAATCTATTCCTGCCATCATCTCGCGCCTGATTTTGGCAGGATCTTCTGATCTAGGGTTGTCATCAGTAATAATGACAACGTTCGATAACTGTGCGGCGACGCGACCCATAATTGGTCGCTTCATGGCATCTCGGTCACCACCACATCCGATTACCGTTATAAGTTGACCAACACCAGAATCGCTAATTGCTTTAAGCGCAGTAGCCACGGCGTCTGGAGTGTGGGCATAGTCCACAAATACCGCGGCCGGACTTGCAGTCTTAACATTTTCGAGTCGACCAGGAATTGCTCTGATGTTTCCAAGCGATTCAATACCTTGCGCTAATGGCAGACCGAGTATTTCACTTGCTGCTAAAGCGCAACTTGCATTCATGGCGTTGTAGGAGCCCAGCATGTTTACCGCAATAGAGATCTGCGAACCATCTGAGCGCTGAATTTCTTGGGTAGTGAATCCAGCAGAATTTGAGTTGGCAAGTTGAGTTTTCCAATCCCCAGTTGTGCCAATTGAGATTGCCGGGATTTCTATTTGAGCAAAAAGCTTTTTGCCCCAGTCATCGTCGACGCAGACCACAGCTGTTTTGGCGAAACTTGAAGTAAATAATTTAGCTTTAGCAGCAAAGTAATGTTCCATCGTGCTATGGAAATCCAAGTGGTCCTGTGTCAGATTTGTGAAAATAGCAACATCAAATTGCAAACCCAGAACTCTATTTAATTCCAGCGCATGGCTGGAAACTTCCATGAATACCAAAGTGATGCCACGCTCAACCATGACTGCTAGGACAGCATACAAATCGGTGGATTCTGGTGTTGTGCGGGCAGTCGACATTGAATCCAGATCCAAGAAAGTTCCTAATGTTCCAATCACGCCAACATGGGCGCCAGAATCAAGAAACATTGAACGCAGCATGTGCGTAGTTGTAGTTTTTCCGTTCGTCCCCGTTACGCCAACGATTTTAAGTTTCGTTTCTGGGTGACCGTAAATTGTGGCTGCCAACTTTGCCATATCTTTCCTAGCATCGTTTAGTACCAGACAAGGCAATGCTTTAGTTTCTAGAACTTCATACCCCTTGGAGTCAGTTGCGATTGCCACTGCGCCATTACTCATTGCCTGATCTACAAACTCGATTCCATGAGTATTGGCACCAGGGAGTGCAACATACAAATCCCCTGGTCGCACTAATCGAGAGTCATGCGTAATTCCAGTGACAGTTGCATCCCCCTTGCAGCTTCCCGAAACAAGTGTCGCCAACTCGGAAAGTGCGGAATTAATCTTTACTGGGCGAAGGTCCATTGGGTAAAGCTCCTACCATTCAACTGGGAGCTTAGGCGGCTTGGAAGTAGACGGTGGAATTTTGTTGTTGGCTAGCGCGTAGGTCATAACTTTTTTGAACACTGGACCTGCAACAACACTTCCGTAAGTACTGGTCTTTGGATTATGTACGCTGATCGCCATAACAAATGCTGGATTTTCAGCTGGCGCCATTCCAATGAAGGACGAGGTGTATCCGCTGTAACCGCCAGTTGCTTGATCATATCGATTGGCAGTTCCAGTCTTACCCCCAACTCGGTATCCCGGGATTTGCAAACTTCGGGCCGTGCCATCTTCTGAAACAACACCCTCAAGCATTTCGCGCACAGTTTTTGCAGTTTCTGCGCTGACTACCCGCTGGCCTTCGCTTAATGCATTTGGCTCAAATACCCCTTGCGAATTTGAATAACCTGAAATCAAGCGTGGCTTCATTCGAACGCCATCATTTGCAATCGTGGCAAAGACACTCGCTGCTTGCACAACGTTCACCGATAATCCTTGCCCAAATGCCAAAGTTGGGAAAGTTGTATCTGACCACTGGCTTTCATCTTCAATATCTGGAAGTGAGCCAGCACTTTCTCCTGGAAAATTCATGCCAGTTGATTCGCCTATGCCAAATTTCTGGAGGTACTTATAGAAAGTTTTCTCACCAATAGTTTCAGATGCCAAAATCGTTCCGATGTTACTCGACTTAGCTAACACACCAGCAAGTGTTAATTGCAAGTTTCCGTGTTCGTTGTAGTCCTTAAAAGAAGTACCACCGCGGGAAAGTCGATTTGGGACTGTGAATGGCGTTTCTGGCCGTGCGCCACCTTCTTCAATCACGGCAGCCATAGTCATAACTTTGCTCGTTGACCCAGGTTCAAAAACGTCAGTAACTGCTGAATTACGTTTGTCATAATCTGAGGAATCAAACGGGGTGTTCGGATCAAAAGTTGGATAAGTTGCAAGAGCTAAAATGTTGCCAGTTCCTGGCTCCACAATTACGGCAACGCCACCTTCTGCGCCAGTTGCAACTATTTGATCTTGCAATGATCGTTCAAGAGTTGCTTGAAGATCGGCGTCAATTGTGAGCTGGACTGAGAGCCCATTAACTGGGTCAATACTTTGTCTTTCACTCGCAGGGATCTCGCGCCCATTTACTCGCTCAACGGTTAATTTTCCATCCTCGCCACTGAGTTGTTTGTTGAGCCCAAATTCCAAGCCGCCAAGACCAGTGCCTTCCGCGCCGACATAACCAACTATGCTCGCGGCGAGGGTGCCATTTGGATACGCACGATTAGTGGTTGGCTCACTAAAGACACCTGGAATCCCAAGTTCCGCGACTCGCTTCCAAGTTTCTGGCGTGATTCGTTTTGCTACATATGAAAATCTTGAATCAACAGTTAAGGATTCGATAATTTTGGCTTGGTCGATTCCAAGAATTGGGGACAGCGCTGCCGCGGTACCAACTGGATCCGTGATTAGTTTTGGATCCACTGTGACGTTACGAGCCAAAATAGTAATTGCGATTGGCACACCGTCTCGATCAGTAAAGCCGCCACGCAATGCTGGCAACAGCAGTGTTTGGATCCGGGAATTTTGCGAAGCGGTGGCAAGGGCAGGTCCGCGAACAATTTGGATTTCAACTAGCCGTGTTACGTAAAGCGACATGATCAGCAGAAATATTATGGTGGTAAATCTAATTCTCTTACGCGGACTTTCAAGTGGAATCATCACTGGATATTGTGGCGCCATTGGCTGTGGCCGAGCTGGTCTTGGCCGTTGACTTAGTTGTGGGCCATTAATGCTCATGGCACAACCTGCGCCGCGGCAACAACTGGAGTGCCTAAAATTTCACGATCGGAAAGACGCAAAAATACCGGAGTTCGTGCAGGTACCATTCCCATGGTCGTTGCGCTTTCCAGCAACATACCTGGGGATTCACTTAGCGACACTGTGCTCGATATTGATTGCTCTAGCGCAGTCATCTGGCTTAGTTGAATTTGCAATTCATACTTTTGGAATGACGCTTGCGCAGCTACCGTATTTACGTAAAGTAACGCCATCATGCCCGAGATGATCATCCCAAGAATTATGAAAATGAATGTTCGCTTACTCGCTCTACCTTGTGGGACACCAACTGGAATAGCCTGCGCGATTGGCGAGACAATTGGCTTGAGCATCGGTTTAACGAGTGCCAACTTTCGCATCGTGACAGATTTGCGCGGAATTGGCTTAAGTGTGGGAGTCCTTGCGGGCATAGCGCTCATGCAGCAACTCCAATGCGCTGGGCAGCGCGCAACCTGACAGAGGTAGCGCGCGAATTCTGGTCGATTTCTAAATCGCTTGCGGGCTCAGATCCTCGTGTCAATATTTTTAGCCAAGGCTTATCCGTGTCTGGCACAAATGGCATGTCAACTGGAGTTGTCGACATAGTTCCAACTCGCAGTGCATTCTTTACAATTCGATCTTCAAGTGACTGATAAGACAGCACAACAATGCGGCCGTCAAGTGCCAGGCAATCAAGAGCTGCTGGGATTGCCCGCTCTAGCACGGCAAGTTCATCGTTTACTTCAATACGAAGTGCTTGGAATGTGCGCTTTGCAGGATTTCCACCAGTACGCCGAGTCGCTGCTGGTATCGCATCGCGCACAACCGCTACTAATTGATCACTATTTGTAAATGGCTTAGCTTGCCGCTCACGAATAATTGCATTTGCAACCCGGCTAGCAAATCGTTCTTCGCCATATTCACGCAGGATTCTGCATAAGTTTGCGTAGTCATAGGTATTGACCACATCAGCTGCGCTTTGGCCAACTGTGCCATTCATGCGCATATCAAGTGGAGCGTTACGGGAATATGTAAAGCCGCGTTCGTCTTTATCAAGTTGCATTGAAGAAACGCCAAGGTCGAACAGAATTCCTTGTACCTGCGCAATGTCTAAGTCTGCTAAGACCTCTGCAATATCGTCATAAACCGCTAGGACAAACTCAATTCTCGGAGCGAACCTAGATAACCGAGTTTTAGAAAGCTCTAGCGCTTCTGGATCGCGATCAATTCCAATTACCCGCAAGTTCGGAAACTCAATTAATGCGGATTCGGCGTGACCGCCAAGGCCTAAAGTTGCATCAACTAAGACTGCATTCTCGACACTGATAGCGGGTGCCAATAAGTCGAGGCACCTTTGCTGCAAAACTGGTACGTGGGTAAATGTCGCCATTAGGCCACATCAAATCTCGCTGCTACCTCTAGTCCCTGGCCGTTGGAGAGCCTGGCACCGGGGAAGGTGCGCCAGGATCTAGCCAACGGCCAGAGGCCACAGGCAACATCATTTGAAGTTGACACGCTTAAAAGTTTTTTAGATGTCATGGCATAACGCCTTCATCCAAAGTCGCAAAACCAGGTTCTTGTACCGCAAGGTATTGACTCCAAGCCAACGTGTCCCAAACTTCAATTCGAGTATCTGCGCCGACTACAACTAAGTCGCGATTAAGTCCAGCCCATTCACGAAGCGAAGTAGGAATGGTTACGCGACCTTGCTTGTCTGCGATGTCATCAAATGCCGATGAGAAAAATACGCGGGTGTAAGCGCGAACTTTTTCATTATTTTGCGAACGTTGCCGCAAGCTCTCAGCGAACTCTTGAAATTGCTCATTTGGCCAAATCACTACGCAGCGCTCTTGGCCTTTAGTCATAACTAGACCAGTGCTTAACGGATCACGGAATTTTGCCGGCAAAATGACCCGGCCTTTTTCATCAAGTTTTGGCGTGTGCGTACCTAGAAACAACTCAGGGCACCTACCTAAAACATTGGCAACCCTTCCCCGAGTCACCGCGTTGTCCCAGATTACTCCCTTTTACTCCACTGTCAACCTAAATTAGTCCCCAATTTCCTCATCTTTAACAAATATTTGAAATTTACCCAATGAAATAAGGGTGGAGTGAAGTGGGGTGAATTTGAAAATTTATTACTTTGTGGGGGCAACAAGGCCAGTTGGATCCCCACACATAATGTTTCGATCTAAGGTAACGCCATTAACCGTCGCGACAAATTGCACCAAATCCGGAGTTTTCCCACCAAATGAACCCTGTAAGCAGGCAGCTTTGGAATCTGCTACCCCAGCTGAGATGTCGGTATAGGGACCAAGTGCCAGCCAAGTTGGTAGCGCAAGGTTTGCATTACCGGTTATCTCCAACCAGTGCGCTGGCGGTGCATAAATACCCACTGGATACCCGGCTGCAGTTAACGCAGTTGCGAGTTCAGTTAAGAGTTGAACTGAACGATCTGGGCTGGTCCAAGTGTTGTAAGTTTCCACGTCTAACCAAATTGGTGTACCTGGGGCAATTGCATATTTGTTTAATCGTTCCAAGGTATCGTTCGCAATTTTTTTGCCATAACGAATCGGTGATTCATTTCCTGGGTCTGCAGTATTGATGTAAACAGCAACTGCGTCATGCGTTAATGCCCACTGCCATTGCTTAGAAAAGCACTTGTTTTCAGCGAACGGTTTGCCGCCGTTTAAACCAACTATGGCAAAACCGACAAATTTTTCTGGCAAGCCACCTTTGCACTGCGGGTAGCTAACGTCGTATCCACTGTTATCAATGGGCTGCGAAAATGGAATAAGTTCCGGCTGGGTCGCTGTGATTAAGGCCCGGCCGTCTACTGTTTCAATAGTTAAAGGTTCTGGATACAACCACGAAGTAACTAAGGAATATCCAACTAGCCCAGCGAGTGCAAGTGCACCCGCGGTAACTACAAACCCAAAAAACCTACGCAAACTTTATTCGATCGGACCGGTATTTGCTTCTGGGAAATAATCCTGGCCAATACCCGAAGCTCGCGTGGGAATCATTACCGAGCGCACCCAAGATAAAACTTCGGTGCCATCTTGGTTGATTCCACGGGTTCGCATAGTCAGAATTCCAAAATCTGGACGTGAGGATGACTTTCGCATTTCCAAAACTTTACTTTCAGCGTACAAAGTGTCGTTTACGTAAACTGGCGCTTTCAATTTAATGTCATTCCAACCGAGGTTTGCAACGGCGTGCTGACTCATGTCGAGCACCGACATACCTAAAACCAATGCAACAGTCAGGCCAGAATTTACAATGATGCGGCCTTCGGCAATTGGATTCATTTTGGCGTAGTGCTCATTGAAATGGTTTTGATTGGTATTTACCGTTAATAATGTGAACCAAGTTGAGTCGGCCTCCGTTATGGTGCGACCAAGAGCATGCTGGTAAACATCTCCAACAATAAAGTCTTCGGCAAAATTTCCAATTTCAGCTTTGTGAATAGTCATGTGTAAATAATGCCTTACCTATATCGGGCTCGCCTAACTAGCCGTTGTCTTGGCGACGATCCCAGCGCTCTTCTAGACCTTGCATAAACCCACCATTAGTTGCTGGCTTCGTTGTTGCTGTGGGAATCTGCCCAGCTGCTGCGGCTTTAGTTCCAAGTTGGGCGAAGTAAAAACCAGCCACAATCGCCAAAAAACCCAATACTCCAAGGGCGGGGATAGCCAAAGTGACAGCTGCGATCAATATTCCGATACCAATTACCACACCTAGAACTGCTATTCCAATACTTTTTGGGGCAGTTCGACTAATCATTGGGACTCGAAGCGCCGAAGCAAATTTTGGATCTTCGGAGGCAAGTGCGCGTTCCATCTGCTCAAGAAGTGCTTGTTCGCGATCTGAGAGTGCCATGTTTGCCTCCTAAATTCTTGGCTATATGTCTGCTTTCCTTAAGCCTACGGCCGGATTGGGAATCCGGAAACTTAAACCCAAGATTTAACTACGATTTTGGGGAATTTGTTCCTAATATCACCTAATTGTCGGTCTCAATTAGTCGAGCAGGTTTAACGGCGGCGCTACCAAATTTCTGGGCAACTTGATCCATAGCTGCCTCCGCTTCTCGCCAGCTGGCATCCCGATCTGATAACTCCAGTTGAATTGCGGATTCGTTGGTTGGAATCAGACCGGTGGCTCGCACTCCAACTAGTCGAACCCGAGCTCGTTGCAAATTCATAGCCTCAAATAAATTCTTACTAGTTGTATAAATTTCTGTAGCAAGGTCAGTTGATGAAATCAGTGATTTGCTGCGAGTTACTGATGTGAAGTTGGAAAATCTAACTTTGATTGTGATGGTGCGGGCAAGAAAATGTGCATTTCGTAGTCGCTTTGCCACTTTGTTGCTCAAATCCAAAAACTGCGCCAGTAATAACTCTGGGTCGTCAATATCGGAATCAAAAGTGCGTTCGGCGCCAATACTTTTCTCGGCTTGATTTGGCGTAACTTTACGGGGATCGCGTGCCCAAGCCAACTCGTAAAGGTGCTCAGCAGCAGCTTGGCCAATTACGCGAGTTAAAGTTTTTACTGGGGTGTTTGCGATGTCCGCTACGGTGACCAGCCCCAGGCGAGATAGTTGCTCGGCTGTTTTCTCGCCAACGCCCCAAAGCGCGCCAATTGGTAATGGGTGCAAGAACTCAATGACTTTGTCAGCTGGTACTACGTGCAAACCATCTGGTTTAGCAAAGTTAGTTGCAAGTTTTGCAATGAACATTGTTGAAGCCACACCTACTGAACAAGTAATCCCCTGTTCATCGCTTACGCGGGCTCGAATAATCTCGCCAATTTGGGTTGGTGATCCCATTAGTTTCTGAGCTCCTGAAATATCCAAGAAAGCTTCGTCAACAGAAAGTGGTTGAACTAGTGGAGTTATAGATTCAAAAATCGCCATTACGTTTTCTGAGATCTCTGAGTACTTGCCATGATCTGGCTCAACAACTATGGCGTGCGGCGCCAAACGCAGTGCGCGCGACATTGGCATTGCTGAGTGCACGCCTAATTTTCGAGCTTCATAAGTTGCTGAGAGCACTACCCCGCGATTTCCGTCATAGCCAACTATTACTTGTTTGCCGGCAAGTTTGGGATTTTCACGCACTTCAACAGAGGCAAAGAAGGCATCCATATCTATGTGCAAAATGTTGCAGTTTGCATCATCACCTTTGGGGTTGCGCTCTGCGCTTCCCCGATTTAATTGGGATCGGCTCATGGTGCCAGCTTTGCGGCTGATCGCATAGCTCGAGCTATGTCATTGCCAGCAGGTCGCACATCTGCATATGGCGAGGATCTAAACCCACTGGCATGTTCCCAAATTTGAATTGGGGCAACTGGATCTAATTGAACTTTTGGAGCTGCGCCGATTAATTCCTGCACTGCGCGAACACCTCCAAATTTCCAATGTTGATAAACCTGCGATAGTTCCCAGCACCCATTAGCCAGAATAGATACCCCGCGTGGTCCAGTTCGACGCACTGTGCCACTAACTAAAAGTAACCAAGAATGAAACAATGCGGGTGCATATTCATTCTGTGCCTCCTCGAAAAACGTAGCGTCAACTGGTCCAGTTGAATCCTCCAAAGTAACAAATGCCACACGTTTGCCAGAGCGAATTGGTGGTGTCTGAGTGGCGACCTTAACCCCAGCAATTAAGACATTGGATTGTGAGCGCACTTGAAGTAAGTGGCCTGCTGGCACCACATTTAATTGCGTTAACATTTCGCGATAGAAACTCATGATGTGAGCGCTGACATCAAGTCCAAGAACTTCAATTTCATGTCTGACTCGATCTGCTAGCGACAGTGCCGGCAAGCCCGTTGGCTCTGGAACCCAGTCAATTTCTGTGATGCCCAGTGTGATTTGCGCTGTGGCTGCTACTCGCGCAGTTATTTTGAATTTAAATTGAGTACTTAACTCTGCGACATGAAATAGCAAATCTCGCCGAGAAACTAATTGGCCATGCAGCGCATCAAAGCCGCCAGCTAATACGATGCGTTCAACAATTGGCCGAGATGCCCTAGCGCGACAAACAAAGTCAGCTAGTGATCGATAAGGCGCAGCCGAAATGATGTCACTGACTTCTTGCTGGCTAATGCCTTTAACTTCTGAAAGTGGAATTCGAATTCCGTAACCACCATTAACTGTGCGCTCTACTACGTAAGTATCACTTGAAGTATTTACATCAAGTCCTAAGATTTCAACACCACAGCTACGAGCATCATCAGCGATTAATCGTTTTGGATACATACCTGGATCATGTGTTAAAACTCCGGCAATAAATGCTGCTGGGTGGTGCGTCTTGAACCAAGCTGATTGATACGTGGGTAGAGCAAAAGCTGCAGCGTGGGCTTTGCAGAATCCAAAAGATGCGAAAGCTCGTAAAACTTCCCAAACTTGTTCAATTACGACTAGCTCATATTTCTTTTTGCGAAGTGCCAAATAAAACCATTCTCGAATTTCATCGAGTTGTTCATAATCGCCCATGCGACGACGAATCAAATCAGCAGCCTCGAGTGAGCAATCTGTCATCACTTGAAGGATTCGCATAACTTGTTCGTGGAAAACTACAACACCACTGGTCTCAGCCAGAATTGGTGCTAAATCTTTGTGCATATAGTCAGTAGTTGCCCAGCCTTGCCGAGCTCGTAGAAATGGTGTGATCATGTCACTTTTTACTGGCCCAGGACGAAATAGCGAAATGTCAGTAATTAAATCACCGAAAGAAACCGGCGCAAATTTGCCAATTAGTTCGCGCT
>CAMBGF010000019.1 GCA_945866135.1 Bifidobacterium breve | reverse complement strand
GATCTTGGCGAAGATTTTGATGTTTTAGTTTTTGACATGTGGGGTCATGGTGACAGCGCTCAACCAAATCGAAAACTAGAACTTGAAGATTACACCGAGCAATTAACTTCCTTGTTAACTGAATTGAAAATTGAATCAGCGCACATAGTTGGGCATTCGATGGGCGCTCTTATCGCAATTGATTATGCACTTGCGCAAAGGTGCCAGAGTGTGAGCGCGCTGAATGCCGTATTTATGAGAACACCAGAACAAAGCGCGGCAGTTCGTGATCGTTCTGCAGAATTATCTGCTGGGGGCGTTAGTGTAAATCTGGAAGAAACTTTGCAGCGCTGGTTTGGTGCACCTAGTGAGCGGGAACATGTGGATGCTGCGAACCTGGCGCGCGAATTATTACTTGCCGTTAACCCACAGGGTTATGCGATGGCTTATGAGGTTTTTGCGTCTTCGGACTCAGTCCATGCGAACCGCTTGGCCGAGCTAAAAGTTCCATCCCTGTTCTTTACTGCTGACGGGGACCCAAATTCAACCCCTGCCATGAGCAAGGCAATGGCAGATTTAGCGCCAAATGGATCGGCAAAAGTTCTTGCTGGCCATCGCCATATGATGACTTTGACTGCGCCAGAATTAGTTAGTGAGTCATTGCGCACATTTTTTAATTCTGCTCCCAATGTTGCCGTTAAACCGTGAGGATTAAGTCATGAAGTTTTCGCTATTTGCTCACATTGAGCGCTACGACGAATCGGTATCCCATAAGCAGTTGCTCGACGAACTGACGGAATTCACACTGCTTGCTGAAGCTGGTGGAATGGAAACGATTTGGATTGGTGAGCACCATGGCATGGAATACACAGTTGCGCCAAATCCATTTATTAACTTGGCCTACTTGGCTGCAAAAACGACGACTATTCGTCTTGGAACTGGAAATGTTATTGCGCCGTTTTGGCATCCAATTCGACTAGCGGGCGAAACTGCGCTTTGTGATGTGACAAGTAATGGACGCGTGGATCTTGGTATTGCGCGTGGGGCTTACATGTTTGAATATGAACGCCTTATGCCGGGCCTTGATGCTATGGAGGCAGGATTACGAATGCGCGAACTCGTTCCAGCTGTTCAGCAATTATTGATTGGTAACTACACCCACGACGGTGACTACTGGAAATTCCCAGAAACTACTGCTGTCCCCCGCGCGATTCAAAAACCAGTTCCGATCTGGATTGCAGCGCGCGATCCGCATACCCATGATTTTGCAGTTGCCAATGGTTGCAATGTTCAAGTCACGCCACTTTCAAGTGGTGATGGCGAGGTTCAAATTCTGATGGACAAATTCAATACTGCGTGCGCGGCGCATCCAGAACTTCCGCGGCCAAAGTTAATGCTGCTGATGCATACCTATGTGGCCAAAACTGAAGAAGAGCTTGTTAAGGGCTCTGCTGCGCTGCAAAAATTCTTTCTTTACTTTGGCAAATGGTTTAAGGCCGAAGCTCCCATAAAGGATGGCTTTATTGAACCCATAACCCAGGCTGAGATAGATGCGCAGCCAAACTTGTCCGTTGAAAATATGCGCAAGAATTGCTTAGTTGGAACCCCGGCAGAAGTGATTGCGCGCCTGAAGTCTTACGAAGACATGGGTTATAACCAATTCAGCATCTGGCTCGACAGCGCGATGACTTATGAGCAAAAGCGTGACAACCTTAAGTTGTTTATTGAAGAAGTAATGCCGGCTTTCGCATAAGCGAGAACTGCGATTACCTAAGGGGTAGAAATGGCACTTGAGGTTTTCCAGCAATACATAAATGGTGCGTTTGAAGATGCTTCCGAAACTTTTGAAAGCCTTGACCCAGCAACGGGAGTCGCTTGGGCGCAAATGCCTATGGCCAATGAATCTGATGTTGATCGCGCGGTTACGGCTGCGCATGTGGCGTTTACAACTGGAGTGTGGCCAACACTTAATGCCAGTGCTCGGGGAAAGTTACTTTACAAATTAGCTGACTTAATGGCAGCCGACGCTGATGTCTTGGCTGAATTAGAAACCACGGACACTGGAAAGATCCGCCGCGAAACTCGCGCAGTCATTATGTACATTGCTGAGTACTACCGATACTTTGCTGGTTTGGCCGATAAGTTACAGGGCGCTCACTTTGCTGTTGATAAGCCAAACATGGAGGCTTACACCCGCCGAGAACCAATCGGAGTAGTTGCAGCCATCGTCCCGTGGAATTCTCAAATGTTTTTATCAGCTGTCAAACTTGCGCCAGCACTTGCCGCGGGTTGCACTGTAGTGCTCAAGGCCTCCGAAGACGGCCCCGCTCCCCTGTTGCATTTTGCGAAACTCGTTGATCACGCGGGCTTCCCGCCTGGTGTTGTCAACATCATCACTGGGATGGGTCAATCGTGTGGCAAAGCCTTGACAAGTCATCCGCTGGTTTCCCGAATTGCATTTACTGGTGGTCCAGCGACCGCTAAAGAAATCGTCGCTAACTCAGCTAATAATTTGGCGGTAGTTTCCCTCGAACTTGGTGGCAAGTCACCGATAATAGTTTTTGAAGATGCTGATCTAGAAAGCGCGGCAAACGCTATCGTCTCTGGAATCTTTGCGGCCACTGGCCAAAGTTGCGTTGCTGGTTCGCGGTTGCTAGTTCAGGAAAATGTTCATAAACAACTGATGGAAATATTAGTTGCAAAAGCTAAGCGAATCAAAATCGGAGATCCGCAGAATCTAGAAACTGAAATGGGACCACTTGCAACTAAGCGACAACTAACTCATGTCCAAGACGTCCTCGATCGCAGTGTTGCCCAAGGCGCCAAATTAATTACTGGCGGCAAGAGCCCTGCAGGTTTTGCAGCTGGCTTTTATTACGAACCAACCATTTTGGATTGTGAAGGGTCACTTGTTGCCTGTGTTCAAGAAGAAATCTTTGGTCCAGTTCTAAGTGTCTTGAAGTTTCGGGATGACGCCGAGGCGTTAGCAATGGCTAATGACAGTGAATACGGTTTAGCTTCTGGGGTGTTTACAAAAGACATTGGCCGGGCGCATCGCTTCGTTCGTTCACTTCGAGCCGGCATAGTTTGGGTTAATACTTATCGCATGATTTCGCCAATGGTTCCATTTGGCGGTTATGGGCAAAGTGGTACTGGCCGAGAAGCTGGCGCCGAATCGATCCTAGATTACACCCGAACAAAATCTGTTTGGATTAATACCAGTGAAGAGCCAATCAGCGATCCATTCATAATGCGCTAGTTTACTGTGAAGTCTTTGTCGTCTTCACTTACTACGCTGCCATCTTCTGCTGACAGATCAAATACTCGAATTGTGTACTTCCCAGCAGCTAACTCACCCAAATCAATTTTCCAAGCAGATCGATCAGGGCAAGCTAATGCAGCAGTCGTTGCGCCGGAATCAATTATTTTCTTATTTTGCAATAGTTCCCAGGAAACATTTGCTTCAAAAGTGCAAGCCATCCCAGTGATAACAACTGGACTTGTCACATCGCTTCGATCCAATTGATCTATTCCAACGCTGGCTAAAACCTCATAGGAAAACCCAGGAACAAAACTTGCAGTGGTATCAACTTTTCCTGCCAAAGTTTCAACGCTGCGCCCGTCAATCGTAAATTTCACCGAAGTTACGGTGGGATCATTTGCGGTAAGTGTCCAAATGATTTGATCTATGGCGCGCTGCTCCGATTCGGCGTCAACATCAAAACGTCCCAGCGATAAGTCGACAGTGGCAACGCCGCCCTCGCGCGTTAAACCGATAACCTTGCTGCCCGATTTCCAAAGAGTTTTGTGATCACCATCGAAGGGCGGTAACTGCCCGGTAATCAACATGGTTAATGCATTTAGTCCTTTATCCAAACCAAGTTCATTTTCGGCAACATCAACAGTCTGCACTTCTTTATATAGTCGAAGTCCACGCGCAGTCTCTGCTACGAAATAAAAGGTGTAATCCTGCGAGACGGGCAACGGCGTAGCTTCGAGGATCGAGAATGATGCGCTGGGTGTGGCCGATGGACTCTCAGTACCAGCTGGTGAACAGGCTGTTAGCGCAACTGTCGTAATTGCGATAAAAATAGCCGACATGAGCGGTGAATTAGTTACGGGTTTGCTCATAAGGACAGCCTAACCTGTGGCATATTTGCGATTACTGGGTACTGAATTAGACTTCCCTGAATAACGTAATAGCGATAAAGAAAGACTTTGGAAGTTATGGCGGAATTAGTTTTTTTCACCGGCACTATGGATTGTGGTAAATCTACGCTTGCAGCCCAAGTTAATTACACCCATGCCAGTCGAGGTCGACGTGGGATGGTTTTCACGCGAAACGACCGCGCCGGGGCTGGCGTACTTTCTAGTCGGCTTGGACTAGAAGTTCCAGCAATTGAAGTTACAGATGAAACAGACTTTTTTGAAATTGCCTTAGCAGAGAATTCAAGCTCAAATCCAATGGAATTCTTTATTTGTGATGAATCTCAGTTTTATACCCGTAACCAAATTGATGAACTAGCTCATGTGGTTGATGATTTAGACATTGATGTGTTTGCATTTGGAATTGCAAGTGATTTTAGAACGGAACTATTTCCAGGATCTGCCAGACTTTTCGAACTTGCTGATCGAATTCAAATTCTGCAAGTTGAGGCTTTGTGCTGGTGTGGTCGCCGCGGCACTCATAATGCGCGAACTATTGATGGCGTAATGGTTACCGAAGGTGCCCAAGTAGCTGTTGGCGATACTGCGACCAGTTCAGGGTTAGTAAGTTACGAAGTTTTATGCCGCCGACACCACATGGCAGCAATGCCGATAAATCACGCGGCAGATTAATCTTTACGGGAACGCGAAAAAATACCAACTAAGCCAAGTCCAGCAGTTGCTGCTGCGACTACCCGCTCAACTTTGAGATTGCCTTCTTCAGTTACGAAGAAACTGCTTCCCAGGCCCATGCCTCGGGCCACCATATTTATTGGTTTTAGGTACTTATTCAGGTCAGAAACCGTATTTGTCAGGTTCTTGCGGGTGGCGGCGATCTCTGCGGCGATTACTGCGGCATTTCGTTTTTTACCCATTCGGTGTGCTCCTGACATAACTGCAAGCCTACGAGGCAATGGCAAAATCGCAGAATTAGTCTCGATATGCGCATTCATCTGTGGTGGGTTATTCTTATTGCAAGTAGTTTGCAATAAGGAGTTACCATGCACATGCCCGATGGCTTGATAAATGCCCAAGTTTCAATAGGCGCAGCCGTTATTGCCGCCGGCGCCATAACTGTTGGTCTAAAGAAGTCCAAGGGCACACTTGATAGCCAGACCGCACCACTTGCTGGGCTTGTTGCAGTGTTTATCTTCGCATTTCAAATGATGAATTTTCCGGTAGCTGCTGGAACAAGTGGCCACTTAATGGGTGGCGCATTAGCTTCAATATTGGTCGGGCCTTACGTTGCTATTTTGGTTATGACTGTTGTGGTTTCCCTGCAGGCCCTAGTTTTTGCTGATGGCGGTTTATCAGCGCTTGGCTTAAACCTGTTAAACATGGGAATCGTGTCAATTGTGGTGAGCACAATATTATTTGCTGGCCTGATGAAATTACTTCCAAAAACTCGAATCTCGATTATTGGAGTTTCTGCTACCGTCGCGTTCATTTCTGTTTTAGCTTCGGCTGGAGCTTTTGTTTTTGAATATTCTCTCGGTGGAAATGCAACTTACAACATTGCTTCAGTTTTGATTTCCGTAATGAGCGTGCATGTTCTAATTGGAATTGGCGAGGCCATCATCACTGGACTGACAATTGGCGCAATCTTGGCAACCCGCGCTGACTTAGTTTATGGAGCGCGTAAGTTCTTACCTGCCCATAATCTGCTGATTAAAGAATCCGTGGTTGCGTAACTTTGTCTAGTAAAAAACTGTTTCTAATTGGTTTGTTAGTTTCGTTCCTAGTAGCGGGATTTTTTAGTTTTTATTCATCTAGCCAACCTGATGGCTTGCAAAAAGCTACCGCAGAACAGGGGTTAGATTTAACGGTTGTAGATTCTGCTAATGCCGATAGTTCTTTAGCAAACTACGGCGTTGCTGGTATTGAAAATGAGCGACTTTCAGGATTCCTAGGTGGCGCAATTGGTGTGGCAGTAGTTGGAATTGCTGGAACCGGAATTTACTTTTGGGTACGCACGCCAAAGTCTGGCGAAACTAAGTGATCATTGATTCGCAGCGCATCACTTTAGACACTAAAAGTGAGCATGTTCATGGGCACGGTGTTGGGGATCACTTATATGTGCACAAACATTCCATAGTGCATGATCTACCGGCCCAAGTAAAAGTTGTCGCAGCAATTGGCTTTATTTTTATAGTTGTTTTAACGCCAGTTCATGCGGTGTGGGCCTTCGCGCTTTATCTAACGATGATGTTTATAGTCGTGGGATTGGCAAAGCTTCATTTCCCGTTGGTACTGCGCCGAATGCTTATCGAGATTCCGTTTGTAATCTTTGCCGTATTAATGCCGTTCTTTGGTTCTGCGCCAAGGATTGAAGTGCTTGGTATTTCGCTTTCCGAAGCTGGCTTATGGGCCGCATTTGGAATTTTGGCGAAAGGCACAATTGGCGTTATTACTTCGGTAACTTTGGCTGCCACAACCCGGGCCCGAGATTTACTACAAGGACTTGAAGCAATTCGGGTTCCTGCTGTGTTAATTCAAATTGCAACTTTTATGCTGCGGTATTCAGCGGTAGTTACAAACGATTTAGCTCGGATGAAAGTGGCCCGTGAATCGCGCGGATTTTCGGCTACCGGAATAAAGCATTGGAAAGTCTTAGCGCACTCAGCGGGAGCACTATTCATTCGCTCCTATGAACGCGGCGAACGAGTGCACTTGGCGATGCTAGCTCGAGGTTACAACGGAACTATTATTGACCTTTATAAACCAATAGTTGTGCGGCGGGATTGGCTGATTGCTCTAGTTCTACCTGTGCTTGCGATAGCAATAATGATGATTGCGTGGGTTACGTTATGACTTCAAATTCAAGCCTAGAAATTAAGGGCTTGGCTTATGCCTACCCCGATGGTAACCAAGCACTATTTGGCGTAAACCTCAACATCAAGCGAGGTGAGCGCGTTGCTCTACTTGGACCAAACGGCGCTGGCAAAACTACTTTAGTTATGCACTTGAACGGAATCCTTAAGGCAGGACTTGGCTCGGTTGCAGTTGGCGGACTTGAAGTAGATACCGACAGCAAAGAAACCCTCCAGGAAATCCGACAGCGAGTTGGCATAGTTTTCCAAGATCCAGATGATCAACTTTTTATGCCAACTGTGCGCGAGGACGTTGCATTTGGACCTATAAATATGGGAATCACCGGTTCAGATTTAGAGGATCGCGTCATGGAAGCTTTAGTCCTAGTTGGTATGACGGACTACGCTGATCGCCCACCACACCATTTGTCATTTGGTCAGCGTCGTCGTGTTGCTGTTGCCACTGTGCTTGCTATGAAACCTGAGATTTTGGTGCTGGATGAACCAAGTTCAAATCTTGATCCCGCAAGCCGGCGGGAATTAGCAGATATTTTGCGCAGCTTGGATGTGACACTTTTGATGGTCACACATGATTTGCCTTACGCGCTGGAACTTTGCCAGCGCTCAGTGATCCTGTCGCAGGGAACAATTGTGGCGGATGGAAATACCTTTGACATACTTTGCAATGCGGCGCTGATGGCAGAAAATCGACTGGAATTGCCAGTTGGTTTTGAGCCAAGGAAATAAATACTAAATCCCGATTATGACCTTAAGGTCAATTCCTGACAGAATAGAGCCCACGTGCGGGAGTGGCGGAATTGGCAGACGCACCAGATTTAGGATCTGGCGCCTTCGGGTGTGGGGGTTCAAGTCCCCCCTCCCGCACCATTATTAAGACTTAGAAATGTAGCTAGCAATCTGCTTAGCTAAATCCAATAGCGCTTTTCCTCTATGGCTTATTCCATCTTTTTCTGCTGGCAAAAGTTGCGCTGTTGATTTTGTAAAGCCAGTAGGAACAAAAATTGGATCATAGCCAAAACCATTTTCACCCGCTGGTTTAGTCAGCAGAGTTCCTGTCATTATTCCAAGTGCCACAAGTTCGGTGCCATCAGGAAAAACTACTACTGCAGCGCATGTGAAGTTTGCATCCCGGTTCGCTGTTGTTGCATCTGCAACTTGCTTTAGCACTAATTCCAAATTAGCTTGGTCAACGTTTTCCGTCGCGCCCGACCAACGCGCAGACAATACTCCTGGATCTGCATTTAATGCAGCTACGCAAAGTCCTGAATCATCAGCGATGGCCGGGAGTCCAGTGAACTCACATAACGCTCTGGCTTTAAGCAAAGCATTGCCAACAAAAGTCGCTTGCGTTTCTTCAACTTCTGGCGCATCTGGAAATTGATCAATAGTGACAATCTGAATGTCCAGGGAAATCTCTGCCAAAATGCGTTGGAGTTCTTCTGCCTTTTTAGCATTTCGAGTTGCTAGGACAAATTGCATACTTACTTCTTTGGACGAAGAGGTGTTGCAAGTGCTTGCTTTTGTTTTTGGGTTAGATCGACGCAGCCAATTGTTGCCAGGTCCAAAAGCTCATTCAACAAATTACGATCAAATGGCTCCCGCTCTGCAGTACCTTGAATTTCGATAAACGTGCCAGAGCCAGTCATGACAACATTCATGTCGGTGTCTGCGCGAACATCATCGTCATAATGTAAATCCAGGCAAGGCTTGCCATCCACAATTCCAACTGAGACTGCGGCAACTGAATCACGCAGAACCACCGCATCCTTTGCAATAAGCCCAGTGCTGCGCGCCCACTCAATAGCATCAACTACCGCAACATATGCGCCTGTTATGGCAGCAGTTCGCGTGCCACCATCAGCTTGCAATACATCGCAATCGATCATGATCGTATTTTCGCCAAGTGATGACATATCCAAAACCGAGCGCAGACTTCGACCAATCAATCGTGAAATCTCATGAGTTCGTCCGCCCAATTTACCTTTAACACTTTCGCGATCATTTCTGGTGTGTGTGGCTCTTGGCAGCATGGAATATTCCGCAGTTAACCAGCCTTCACCGGAACCCTTTTTCCAGCGCGGAACACCCTCGCTAAACGAGATAGCGCACAGCACTTTAGTTGCGCCAAATTCCACCAAGACGCTACCTTCCGCGTGGTCTAGCCAGTTGCGATTGAATACTACGTTTCGGAGTTGATCGGCCGACCGGCCATCTGAGCGCTTGTTCACGTTAGTAATGCTATTGCACGCCTAGAGCGAGATAACTTCGATTACTTCTGGGCCCAAGAATCGGCGGGCTAATTGCGTAAATGGCTCACCAGTTGCCAGAAATTCATGCTTTGGCGCAGGCAGGGTTGAATCACGCAACAAATTTCTTTCTACCAGCGTGTGATAAACATCTTTTGCAGTTTCTTCGGCGCTGGATACCAAAGTCACGTTGTCACCGACAATCATCGAAATCACGCCAGTGAGTAGCGGGTAGTGCGTGCAACCCAAAACTAAAGTATCCACATCAGCGCTTAAAATTGGGGCTAAGTATTCCCGCGCCACTGCCGTTAACTCAGCGCCATTTGTGATCCCAGATTCAACGAATTCAACAAATCTTGGACAAGCTTGGCTTTCAACTTTTATGTGGGCTGCTGCGGCAAAAGCATCAGTGTAAGCGCCACTGGCAACGGTTGCAGCTGTTCCAATCACACCCACTCGCCCGCTCCTAGTCGCGCTAACTGCGCGACGCACTGCAGGTTGGATAACTTCAATAACTGGAATGGAGTAGCGCTCACGCGCATCGCGCAACATTGCGGCGCTTGCTGAGTTGCAGGCAATCACCAGCATTTTTACATCGCGCTCCACTAACGAATCCAAAACTCGCAGCGAAAGCTCTCGTACTTCGGCTATCGGGCGAGGGCCATAGGGGCTATTTTCGGTGTCGCCAATGTAAATAACTGGCTCATGTGGCAACTGATCCAAAATTGATCGAACCACAGTTAGGCCACCAACGCCAGAATCCATCACTCCAATTGAACGATCATTCATAAGTTAAGAGTAATCTGACAAAGTGAACGATCTGAACTAAAGGTTGGGTTGCAAATTACTAATTTGTAAGTCAGTTGCAAAGTGTTCGCAACTGACGTTCCTGCAGTGCGCAGACTCTAAAATTTGATTTATAATTAAACTATCCACATCGCTGAAAGTATAAAAATGTCTGTAGCCGTAAGTATTCCCACCATTTTGCGCACCTTTACCAATAATGCAAAATTAGTCACCGCCCAAGGCGCTAATTTGCTCGAGGTTATTGCCGACCTGGAAATTCAGTTCCCTGGCATTTCAGATCGACTCGTAGAAGATGGAAATTTGCGCAGATTTGTAAATATTTACATAAATGACGAGGACGTTCGATTTACTGGCAGCTTGGCGGCTGCAGTATCTCCAGGCGATGCAATCACCGTCCTGCCTGCTGTTGCTGGTGGCTGATTTTTGCAAATGCGCTTTGACTCACTTTTACAATCGGTTGGCAACACACCGCTAGTTGGCTTACCTAATTTGTCACCTTCCAAAGATGTTCGGCTCTGGGCAAAATTAGAGGACCGAAATCCAACTGGATCAATTAAAGATCGCGCAGCACTGGCAATGATCGAAGCTGGTGAAGCAGATGGAACTCTGACTCCGGGTTGCACGATTTTAGAGCCAACCAGCGGTAACACTGGAATCTCACTTGCCATGGCAGCTCGCCTCAAGGGTTACAAACTCATTTGCGTTATGCCAGAAAATACCTCGGCTGAACGAACTCAAATCTTAAATATGTGGGGAGCGGAAATTCGTTACTCCCCTGCCGCTGGCGGCTCTAATGAGGCTGTTCGAGTGGCAAAAAATCTAGCTGCCGAAAATCCGGATTGGGTGATGCTTTATCAATACGGTAATGAGGCGAACTCGGACGCGCATTACCGTGGCACTGGACCGGAAATCTTGGCAGATTGTCCAACCATTACTCACTTCGTTGCAGGTCTTGGCACAACGGGAACATTAATGGGCGCCGGACGTTACCTACGTGAACATCGCCCAGATATTTCTATAGTTGCAGCTGAGCCTCGCTATGGCGAGTTAGTTTATGGGCTGCGAAATATAGATGAAGGTTTTGTTCCGGAACTTTATGATGAGACTGTATTGACCACGCGCTTTTCCGTTGGCCCACTTGAGGCACTTACTCGAACCCGTGAATTGCTAAATCGCGAAGGAATTTTTGCTGGAATTTCTACTGGCGCGATTTTGCATGCGGCGCTTGGTATGGCTGACAAAGCAATAAAAGCTGGGAAACGAGCTGACATAGTTTTCATAGTTTGTGACGGTGGCTGGAAGTATCTTTCAACCGGCGCCTACGAGGGTTCGGTTGATACCGCATCGGACGCGCTTGATGGGCAACTCTGGGCCTGAAGTAATTACTAAGTAATTACGATCTCTTCTTCGGTTACTTCGCCATCCGAAATTCGAAATGACCTAAGTTCATAAGGTCCCTCATCGTTACCAGTTTCCCGCGTTGACACTAAAACATAATGAGCAGAAGGTTCAGCAGCATAGGCAATGTCTGTTCGCGATGGGTATGCCTGCGTCGAGGTATGGGAATGGTAGATGACAACTGGATCTTCTTCGTTGGCATCTAAGTCGCGATAAAGCTTTAACAAGTCCGCTGAATCAAATTCATAAAATGTTGGCGACCTTGCCGCGTTTACCATGGGTATAAAACGGGTTGGAATATCACTTCCAGCAGACCCAGCAATCACGCCGCAGGCCTCATCTGGGTGATCAGCCCAAGCATGAGCGAGTAATTTATCCACTAAATCCTGAGAAATTTGGAGCATATTTGGATATTTCCCCCTGAAATTATGCGACTTACTCAATATTAGCGGTAATAAATGCGTGTTTCGGTTGCAAGGCGAGCCCAAGACGAGCAGGCTAGTGTCAATAACTGTGGTTGCAAGTGCAGCTACAACTAGAACCAACTCGGTGGTTCCCTACAAAAGGAGTAATACTTCATGGATGGAATCTATGACGTTAAGTTACTGACTGACGTGCAATACACGATTGTCAGCGGTTTCTTATCCCTAGGCTTTGCAGCAATGCTGGCCACGACCATTTACCTTTACTTGAGCCAAGCTCGCGTACTTCCTAAGTACCGTCAGGCAATTGTAATCTCAGGTACCGTAACGTTGATTGCGCTTTACCACTACTGGAGAATCTACGATTCCTTCAAACATGCACATGAAGGCTTAGAAGTATTCAACGAGGCTTACCGCTATGTTGACTGGTTACTAACTGTTCCGCTATTGCTTCTAGAGACAATCGCAGTACTTGCACTTCCAGCAGTACAGCGAAAGTCGCTAGTTTCAAAGCTTGTTCCAGCCTCAGCTGCAATGATTATTCTTGGTTACCCAGGAGAAATTTCTGCAGACATGGCAACAAAGGCATTGTGGGGTGGACTTTCCACAATCCCATTCCTATTCATCCTTTACATCTTGTTCGTTGAGTTGACAAAGGCTCTAGACAAGCAGCCAGGTGATGTAGCCGCAACTGTAAAGCGTCTTCGCCTATTGCTTATCGCAACCTGGGGTGTGTACCCAATCTCGTACCTATTGCCACTACTTGGTATCGAAGGTGCAAACGCATTCGTAGGACGTCAGGTCGGTTACACCGTTGCTGACATTCTTGCTAAGTGTCTCTTCGGTCTAACAATCTACAAGATTGCTCGCCTAAAGAGCGCCGCAGACGATGCATCATATGCATCAGCTGAAGGTATGCACTAATTAATTAAAACTAAAAACCCCCTAGTCAATTGACTAGGGGGTTTTTAGTTTGTTTAGTTTAAAGCATCTATCAACGTGCCCTGTAAATACGTTAAGTAGTTATACAAATGCATGCCTGGTTCATCGCCATCAAAATCAAAGTCGTCGTCGTCTGATATTTCCAATCGCGTTCCCAGAACTAGGCGTAAATCATTTAGCGCCTTAAGCCATGATTGCGCCTCTGGAGCGCTTACTACCGCTGGGTTTGCGGTTGCCTGTATCCCTTTTCGCACATCATTTAACGCTGCTATTTTTTGTTGCCTTAGATCCTGTTCAGTGAATCTGCGAAAATCTGCACTTGCATGTTCGTCTTCGGAGTAACCGTCAGGAAACAGTCGAGCAAGCGCCGGATCATTGGAAATTTGAGTTGAGCCATTCATGCCCAACATGAGTTCAAGTGGATCACTGGTGTCCTGGGAAGTTAGTTCCTCCAGTAATTGTTCTACTTGATCAAATAGCTGCCCAAGAACCTCACGCTCAGCAATATCTAAAGTGAGTGTAATTTGACCATTAAGACCTGACTCAAACACGTTATAAATCCTTTTGGAGCGTCGCCCAGAGTCCGTAGGAGTGCATAGCAGCCACGTCACGTTCCATTTCCTCGCGAGAGCCGGTGCTGACTACCGCTCGGCCTTTTTCATGCACATCTAGCATGAGCTTTTCGGCTTTTGGCTTGTCATATCCAAAATAAGTCTGAAAAACGTAAGTCACATAAGTCATCAAATTAATGGGGTCATTCCAGACCAGAGTGATCCAAGGAACATCAGTTAGCACGTTGACTTGAATGTCTTCAATTGGCAATGCGCTCATAGCATCATTGTCTCATGAGGGAAGTTAACTCGTTACTTTTACCTGAGTCCGGGGAATAAATAGGATTGACATTAATCCAACGATTGCGCAGAAAATCCAAATACTTGTAAAAGTATTACTAGTTATTTCGGACTTAAGGCTTGCCAGCGATAACAAGGATCCTGCGATTGCAGTTGCGATTATCACGCCGAAAGAATCAGACATTTGCAAAGCAGCGCTATTTCGTGCATGTTCTTCCTCCGCAGACTTATCCAGCAGAAGCACTCCTAAAGTTGGAAAACAAATTCCCATCCCAAAAGCCGAAACTCCCCAGACCAAACTCGCCAATAGTGCGGCCATACCAATCGAGTTCGGAACAAAAACAGCAATTGGGATCAGGGCAATTCCAAGTGTTGTCATAAGGACCCCGATAACTAAAATTTGCTCCCTAGAAAGTTTGATTCGGTGACTGCCCTGCAGCCAAGAACCAGCGAACCAAGTGATAGTCGCTGCGGTTAAAACTCCACCAGAAAGCGCTACGGATACTCCACGGATTTCTTGCAATGCCAGGGGTACATAAATTTCTGCTGCAAAAAACGTGCCAGCAACTACCCCGCGCATTCCAACTACTGCTGGAATTCCTGGCGCGATTCGCAGGAAGCCTTTTGGCATTAACACCGTGGTGGCCCAAGCTGCAATGCTGAGGGAAAGGATCGCAATTAGCAAAATGTTCAATGCTGACCAGCGCCCAACATGAGATGCGCCGCCTTGGAATAGGGCAAGTGCTGCAATGGCCACCAGTACTGCAACTATTTGCTTCTTCGTATCTGGTCGTGCCAGATACGGCACAAGTGGAAGTTTATTCAGTTCCGGAATCAGCAACATTGTTGGAATTACTAAGAGAAGTGGCACGATCCAAAATGTCATGCGCCAGGAAGAGATCTCAACTAATAATCCAGCCAGCCCCGGGCCGATTAAACCAGGGACAACCCAAGCCGCTGCCAGCATGCCAAGCGCCTTTGGGCGCAGAGCTTCTGGGTACATCCGGCCAATGACCACATACATGGTCACCAAGTCCACACCCATGGCAAAACCTTGCAGGGCGCGCCCCACAGTAAGCACCGCTAGATTTGGCGCAAAGCCAGCAACTAGCGAACCAATTGCCAATGTTGCGACTGCAAAAATAACAACTTTTGCGAGCCCCAGTTTGTTTGCCCATAATCCAGCAAAAGACATACCTAGCAACGAGGCCATAGTGAAACTTGTAAATGTGACTGCATAGTTGCTGATGGCATTTAAGTCAGTTGCGGCAACTGGCATGACAGCCGCAATTGCAATTCCTTCAAAACCAAAAACACTTACCAGGGCAACAATGCCGGTACTCATGCGCCGATATTCAGGGGCCCAGGGCGTAACGGTCATTCGGATTTGTCGCTGTTGTCTCCACCCATTGGCAAGCCTTCAAAAATTGCTTTGCATTGTGGACACACCGGAAATTTTCCAGGATCTCGATTGGGGATCCAAACTTTTCCACAAAGTGCGACAACTGGCGCGCCCATTACCGCGCTTTCTACAATTTTGTCTTTCGCAACATAATGCGCGAAGCGCTCATGATCGCCAGCTTCTACTTGCTCTTCGACGCGTTCCTCGATGAGCAAGCCACCATCAGTGCGAGTATCTTCGGCCATGCTTATTACCTTAACAAACTAGGCGGGAAGGGCTTGCAGTCGCTGCTTTAATTCAGCTAATTCAGTATGAAGCTCGGCAGGTACTCGGCCATCAAACTGTCCGAAATATTCATCAGTTGAATCACACTCAGCAAGCCAACTGCCTTTATCAACAGCAAAGAGCGCTGCTAAATCGTTCTCAGAAATCTCTAAACCATCTAGGAGTAAGTCTTCTCGATTTGGCAAAATTCCAACTGGAGAATCGATGCCTTCGGCGTCATTTTCTAAGCGGTCTACGACCCAAGCAAGTACCCGAGAGTTTTCCCCGAATCCTGGCCAAATGAAATCGCCAGCTTCATTCTTTCTAAACCAGTTAACTTGGAATAGTTTTGGCACGTTTGCAAATGTGCGACCCATGTTGACCCAGTGTCCCCAGTAATCAGCCATGTTGTAACCACAAAACGGCAGCATCGCAAATGGATCGCGGCGTAATTGCCCAAGGC
The DNA here is from genome assembly GCA_945866135.1 of Bifidobacterium breve. Classification (GTDB taxonomy): domain Bacteria; phylum Actinomycetota; class Actinomycetes; order S36-B12; family UBA5976; genus UBA5976. The sequence goes on along the minus strand of CAMBGF010000019.1, from coordinate 3,117 downwards.
CACCTACCGCTGCTGCGGTCATTTCGGAGGAAATCGTGGCTCCCATGAACACGCCGTGGTTCCAACTACGCGCTTGCGCTACAAGTGGCACATTTGTGGCGCGACGGCCGCCAAACAAGATTGCAGAGATTGGCACGCCGGCGGGATTTTCCCATTCATCGCTAATTGATGGACATTGCTGCGCAGGTGCGGTGAATCGAGAGTTAGCGTGCGAAGAAACTTCTGGCGAATCTGGCGTCCAGTCATTACCTTTCCAGTCAATTAGATGCGCTGGCGGCTCCTCAGTTAGTCCTTCCCACCAAATGTCGCCATCATCTGTGAGTGCCACATTTGTGAATAACGAATTTGCATACAGCGAGCGAACCGCGTTGGCATTGGTCTTCATGCCAGTTCCTGGTGCTACGCCAAAGAACCCAGCTTCTGGGTTAATCGCATACAGACGGCCATCAGGGCCTGGACGCATCCAGCAAATGTCATCGCCAATGGTCTCAACTGTCCAGCCCGGAATTGTTGGCTCCAACATTGCCAGGTTTGTTTTGCCACAGCCTGATGGAAATGCTGCTGCAATGTAATGAGTTTTCTTTTTTGGTGAAGTTAATTTCAAAATCAACATGTGCTCGGCTAACCACATTTCATCGCGCGCCATCACAGATGCGATGCGAAGTGCGAAACACTTCTTGCCAAGTAATGCGTTGCCACCGTAGCCAGAGCCGTAAGACCAGATTTCGCGCTCCTCGGGAAACTGCACAATGTATTTAGTTTCACTACATGGCCACGAAACATCTGCCTGACCTGGCGCAAGTGGTGCGCCAACTGAGTGCAGCGCTGGAACAAAGTCGCCATTTTCGCCGATTAAATCAAGGGCGGCCTTACCCATGCGAGTCATCATTTTCATGCTGATTACAACATAAGGAGAGTCAGTAATTTCAACACCTAGTGCGCTGATGTCAGAGCCCAGTGGTCCCATGGAAAAAGGCACAATGTACATAGTGCGTCCGCGCATGCAACCCTTGAAAGTTTCCCGAAGAATTGTTTTCATTTCACTTGGTTCCATCCAATTATTGGTTGGACCAGCATCTTCTTCTTTAATAGAGCAAATAAAAGTGCGATCTTCTACGCGAGCAACATCGCTTGGATTAGAGCGAGCTAAAAATGAATTTGGTCGCTTTTGCGAATTAAGTGGTGTCAAAGTTCCACTAGCAACCAACTCTTGGGTTAAGCGATTCCATTCCGCATCCGAACCATCACACCACTGGATGCGATCGGGAGTAGTGAGCTGCGCGACTTCCTGCACCCACGACAATAGCCTCTTGTTTTTTGTGGGTGCGTCGGCAAAACCTGGAATGGTTGCACTACTCATGAGCACTCCTTGATTAACGAGCCCCGAGTGAGGCTTTAATGGGTTAACTTAGAATGCACCCTAAACCGCAAAAAAACTAACTTAATTAGGCAAAAAAGCCCGAAAATTCAGGGTTGTGAGTAAACACACACGCCATTTCTAGGCACTTGTGATTGGTGTGGCTGGTGTTCCTAGACTGGGGTAATGGGAATACCTAGAAACTCCGCGCTTTTGCAGGAAAACTCTGACACTCTCATAGTTGTTCCGGTGTTTGCCGAGGCTTCAGTGCTCGCAGAAGTAGTCACTGAATTGGGCCAGTATTTCCCAAATATCTGCTGTATCGACGATGGCAGCCCTGATTCCTCTGGTGTGATCGCATTACAAGCCGGTGCGCAAGTAATTTGGCATCCCATGAATCTGGGCCAAGGCGCTGCGCTGCAAACTGGCATCGAAGCCGGAATTGAAAATACGCAGATCAAGTATTTTGTGACTTTTGATGGCGACGGCCAACACTCACCAACTGATGCATTGGAGATGGTGCGAACCCTGCGAGAAGATGAATTTGATGTGGTCTTTGGTTCCCGATTCTTGGATGAGCGAACTGAGTTAACTTTTGCAAAACGGGTAGTTTTGAAAATGGCTATTACCTACACAAATTGGTTGACCGGCCTTAAATTAACTGATGCCCATAATGGACTGCGCGCATTTAACCGAAATGTGGCACAGGTAATCAAGCTCCAGCACGACGGCATGGCTCATGCTACGGAAATCGTGAACCAAATAAGTAAGGGTGGCTTTCGTTATTGTGAGCGCCCAGTCCACATTGTTTACACCGACTATTCCAAGGCAAAGGGACAAAGTCTTTGGAATTCCGTTAACATTTTATTTGACTTGATATTGAGGTAACTATGCGTATTGCTCAACTGTTCTTAATGGTCATCATTCTTGGCCTACTTTGGTTTGCCTTGCACCACCGTTCCTCCACTGAAGCACGGGCGTTTCGTCGCATCGCATTCTTGGGTTTAACGCTTCTGATTGTGCTCGCCGTCTTGTTTCCAGATGTGCTAACAGAAATAGCAAATACTTTTGGAATTGGTCGCGGCGCTGACTTAGTCATTTACTTAGTTTCAATTGGATTGCTATTTTTCTCAGTGAGCGCCTACCTTAAATTTGGTGACATGGATCGTCGAATAACCCTGCTATCTCGCCACATCGCCCTGCTGGAGAGTAAGGACGACATGGGTCAAATCGACCCAGAGGATTTACCTAAAGTCTGATTTCATAATCACTAACTTCCCCTAACATGAGTACATGACTTTTGATGTAGCCCGCGTTCGCTCCCAGTTCCCGTCCCTAGAATCTGGGGTTGCTCACTTTGATGGCCCTGGTGGCACTCAGACACCACTTTCAGTAGGGCAAGCAATCTGCAAAACCATGACGGGTCCACTGGCCAATCAAGGCACGCTAACCCAGGCCGAACGTAACGCCGAAGCAGCAGTTGATAACGCCCGAAGCGCGATGGCTGACTTACTGGGTTCCTCGCCAGAGGGTATTTTCTTTGGTCGCAGCATGACGCAGATTACTTTCGATGTTGCTCGAACTCTTGCGCAAAATTGGGGGCCAGGGGATGAAATTGTTGCCTCTCGTTTGGACCATGATGCAAATGTGCGACCTTGGGTTCGTTTCGCCGAGCAAAGTGGCGCCACACTTCGGTGGATTGAATTTGATCCCGCAACCGGGCACCTTGATATTTCCGATGTCGAGTCCGTTATCAATGA